>CAYNKW010000127.1:0-10862 GCA_964397845.1 uncultured Anaerolineae bacterium | reverse complement strand
CTTCGAGTTCGCGACTGCTATGGAGGAGGGCGGTGGCGTCTCCCGCTTTGACGGCGAGACCTGGACCACCTACACCACCGACGACGGCCTGGCGCACAACAACGTCGAGTCCATCGCCGTGGCCCCCGACGGCGCGCTGTGGTTCGGCACCGAGAAAGGTGGCGTCTCCCGCTTTGACGGGGAGACCTGGACTACCTACACGGCTGACGACGGCCTGGTGGGTAATGAGGTCTCGGCCATCGCCGTGGCTCCCGACGGCGCGCTGTGGTTCGGCACCTACGGGATCACCTCACAGGACCCCCGCTTCTCTGCACGGCTCGGCCCTGAGGAGGGCGGCGTCTCTCGCTTTGATGGTACGACCTGGACCACCTACACGGCCGACGACGGCCTGGCAGGCAATTGGGTCTCGGCCATCACCGTGGCCCCCGACGGCGCGCTCTGGTTCGGCAGCGCTGATGTCTGGCCTGGTACACAACAGCGCGGTGGCGTCTCCCGCTTCGACGGGGAAACCTGGACGACCTACACCGAAGACGACGGCCTGGCGGCGGGCTATTCCGTCACGTCCATCGCCGTGGCCCCCGACGGCGCGCTGTGGTTCGGCACCTGGGGCGGCGCCTCCCGCTTCGACGGGGAGACCTGGACCACTTACACGACCAACGACGGCTTGGGGGGCGGTTGGGTCAATTCCATCGCCGTGGCCCCGGACGGCGCGCTGTGGTTCGGTACCACGAGCGGCGTCTCTCGCTATTTGCCGCCAAAGTAACCTTCGGGAGACTTGCATATAGGGCTTTCTCAAAGTCGAGGTGCGACGCACTACCTATGTCGGCGATTCTCACCGCCGAGGCCGAATACGAAATGACTGTGGCAGCGGCATCACCCACTCCCTCTACTGGAGTTGAGTATTGTACAGACTGGAAAACAGGTGCAAGAATGAGTTATCAAGAAGCTGTAGAGATCGCCCAAAATAGCGAGTGCCTTGAGCAGGGCCAACTTGAGGAAACTCGTTCCTGCAACGAATTCACCGGCACATGGTGGATTGACCTGGACATAGACAAACCCGGCTGTAACCCAGCCTGCGTTATTAATGTGCCCGACAAGACTGCCGAGATTAACTGGCGTTGCATGGGAGTCATTCCATAAGACACCGTGGAGGCACCCGAACGAGCGCCCGGCTTGTCGCTGGGTGCTCTGTTTTTATGGCGCAGTTGCCGCGCCGGTGATGTAACAAGATGGTAACACGATGTTTCGAGGTTGTGACACCTCTGCCGTACCCCCGTAACACCGGTGTGGTACGATTGAGGCAGAATGAAGGTTCCACATCTTTTTAGAGGAGATTCACAATGAGTATCCAATTCGACGTTCTACACAAGCTTACTTGCGGGATCAAGCCCGGCAAAAACGAAAGGAGACAAACAATGAGAGACAAACTGAGTATTTGGGGATTGGTGCTGCTTCTGGGCGCATTGATCGTCAGTGCCTGCACGCCGATCCCGGACGGATCCACCAAAGTAGTAACGGTTCTTTCGACAGAGGTCACTCCAGAGGGACCCGTGGACATGGAGTACGCGAATGCCCGCAACGCGGCCCTGGCCTACATCGGCGAACGCTACGGCGAACAGGCTCCCTCGCCGGACCTGGCCTGGACAGGGGAAAACATCACTCCAGAAGGGATGACCGGCTCGGGAATCTACCAATACACCGCCCAGGACTGGGCCGTCAAGGTTTCCAGCCTGGTAGTGATCCCCGACTCGTTCGTTTACGAGGTCGTGGTGACCAACCAGGCCACCGGGTTCCGTTGGGATGGCGAGGTAGACGCAACGGGACAGGTGGCAGAGTCACCGCCCCGGCCGCAGCCCAAGGCATCCGAAAGGGTACTGGCTGCCCGCGATGCGGCTCTGGTTTACCTCAGCCAGCGCTACGGCGAGCTGGCTCCCCCGTTGGGGCTGGCCTGGGCGGAGGAGTACACCACCCCAGAGGGACTGGTCGGCTCGGCAACCTTCGAATTCACCTTTGAGGATTGGGTGGTCACAATCTCGCATGCAATCCTGCCGCCCGAGCGGACGGTCTACCAGGTGGTGGTGACCAACCAGGCCACCGGGTTCCAGTGGGAGGGCAAGGTAGACGCCACCGGGCAGGTGATGGAGCAGACTGCTTCTGAAGGGGAGTGGTTCGATGCCGCTCGCGCCCGCGATGCGGCCCTGGCTTATGTCAGGCAGCGCTATGGCCTGGGGTGGTCAGGGGATGCCGCCCCGCCGGAACTGACCTGGACGGAAGAAAACATCACGCCAGGGTATCCAGACAAGCCCGTGCCTGGCTCGGTCACCCTCCGGTACACCGGCCGCACGGAAATTGAGGCCGAGGATTGGGTGGTTACGGTCTCGTATGCCGTCCTGCCGCCCGAACAGACCATCTATCAGGTCGTGTTAACCGACCAGATCACCGGCTTCCAGTGGGAGGGCGAGGTGGATGCATCGGGGCAGGTAAGAGATGCATCCGACCCGATGCCGGAGCCTGTGAGCGCGCCCGACCCGGTCCGCGCCCGCGATGCGGCCCTGGCTTACGTGGGCGAACGCTACAGCTTGCCGGTTCCCGCGCCGGAGCTGGACTGGATAGAGAAAGAGGTCACGGCAGAAGGGCTGGTCGGTTCGGTAGCCCTCGAATACTCGGCTTTGGGCCAGGACTGGGCGATCACGGTGGCTTTTCCGGTTGTAGCGCCCGAAAACATCATCTATCAGGTTGTGGTGACCAACCCGGCCATTGGGTTCGAGTGGCAAGGTGAAGTGGACGCCGCAGGGCAGGTGAGGCCGATGGCTTCACCTGCACCGCCTGCCCCCACTGCCGGACGGCCCGTCGTGGCCTGGTACGGCTACGTCGCCAGCACGCCTGATGGCGCCCAGTTCGACGATTACCTCGTCTTGATGCCCGAAGGAACCGGCGAGATCGGCCTGGAAGGTGTGAACGCCGAAATCGAAGCTGAAATCGTCGCCCTGCGCGACAAGGAGGAACCCGGCAAGTACGCCCACTTTTGGGGCGCGCTCACCTGCGATATACTCGACTACGGCGGCTGCCAGCTCCTCGTGACCCGCCTGCGCCCCGATGGGCCTGGCTCCTTCTTTGACCCCGACCCGGTCGAGGGCTGGGAGGGCACGGTCTACAGCGGGCCTCCGGGGCCGAGGTCGGGCGGTGACGATTACTTTGCCCTCGTGGGTGACTTTAATGTGCAGTATGGCATCTGGAGCACTGACTCTGCAATCAACAGCCAGTTGGAGAGCCTGCGTGATACGGGAACCGTCATCCGGGTGTGGGGACAAGTCCTGGCCGGCATCCCGGATTGGAACGGCACCCAGATCCAGGTGACCCGGTTCGAGATCGTAGACGAGCCCTCAGGGGCTGTACCACCGCTGCCCGATTGGCCGGAAGCAGACGACGGCATGGAGGTCTACACCAACGAGGTCTATGGCTACCGGTTCCGCTATCCGCCCACGGCGACGATCACGGAATTCGGGGTCGAGGGTTTCCCGAGCGATGAGCTGCCTGAAGGCATGTCGGCCGAGGAGTACCTGGCTCAACTCCGCGAGCAGTACTCCGGCAAGTTGTGCGTGCAGGTCGAGTACGCCCTGGGCTATCTCGTCATCTCTGCCCCGCCCAATGAAGAAGGACTCCGCTATGCCACCTGTCGCCGCACAGGCGCCGGCGTGAGCGAGATCGTCGGCAAGAGCGAAGAGGTTACGATTGGCGGGCAAACCTATACCGCGGTGGGGTATGAATTCATCGGTGAAGGCGAGACGCTGGTGGACCACAATGAAACCTTGGCCGTCGAACTGGAGGACGGCACGGTGATCGAGTATGGCGCCCGGCCGGAGCCTACCGCAACGTACGAAGATTATCTCATGAAGGGGAGGAATATGCTACTGCGAATCCTGGCCTCCTATGAGCCGGTGTCAAATTGAATCGAACAGTAATAGCAAATGCAAGCGCCCGGCGTCAAGCCGGGCGTTTTTGTTTTGGGTGACTGATGTGACAGAATGGTAACACGTTGTTTCAAGGTTGTGACGCCGCTGCCATACGCTCGTAACAGCCGTGTGGTACGATAAAGATGTAGAAACAATACAGGTTAGTTTGGTGAACGATAGAGAAGGAGAGAAACCATGTTTAACCCAAAAAAGTCCAAGTCAGTTTTGATCAAGGGCCTGCGGATGGTAATGCAGGCGAGTCTCGCCGTTCTGATCTTGCTGCTCGCCTCGCCCTTGGTGGCGGCGGCGGCACCCTTGCCCTCGTCTGAGCATCCGTGGCGGGCCCAGTACTATGCCAACCGGTCGTTGAGCGGCTCGACGGTGCTGACCCGTATGGATGACTCGATCGACTTTGACTGGGGGCACGGTTCCCCTGGCTCAGGAATTCCCGCCGACAACTTTTCCGCCCGCTGGAACCAGGATGCCTGGTTCGACGGCGGCACCTATCGCTTCACCGCCCGCGCCGACGACGGCCTCCGCGTATGGGTGGACGATACGCTGGTCATAGATGCCTGGTGTGACCAGCAAGCCAGTTGGATGACCCGTGACGTGTACATCAGCCAGGGAATGCACCCCGTGCAAGTGGAATACTATGAGCACGGCGGCGGTGCGGTGGTTCAACTGGGTTGGAAGCGACTTCAGGGAGAGGCTGGCTGGCTGGCCGAGTACTATGACAACAAGAACCTGGAAGGCACACCGGCCCTGGTGCGCACCGATTCGGCCATCAACTTTGCCTGGGAGGGAGATTCCCCCGACCCAAGGCTTCCGGACGACCAGTTCTCCGCACGCTGGACGCGCATGCTGAGCTTCCCGGCGGGGGCCTATCGCTTCCACGCCGCGGCCGACGATGGCGTCCGTCTGTGGGTTGATGGCCAGCTCTTGGTGAATGCCTGGTACCTGCAACGGTTGCCCAACGACCATTGGGGCGACCTGGTCATGGACGAGGAACCTCATCAGGTCAGAGTGGAATACTTTGAGGATGGCGGAGGGGCGCACGCCCACGTGTGGTGGGAGCGACTCGATGGCTTCTCTGGCTGGAAGGGCGAGTACTATGACAACCAGCACATGTACTGGCCGCCGGTCATGACGCGGGACGACGCCGAGATCAACTTTGACTGGGGCACCGCGCCGCCGGTCGACTGGATGCCCGACGACAACTTTGCCGTGCGCTGGAGCCGAGAGATGACCTTTGAGCCGGGCTTCTACCGCATCGCCGTCCGCGCCGACGATGGGGTGCGGGTGTGGCTGGACGACACTCGCCTGATGATCGACAAGTGGCAAGAGATGGACAACGAGTTGCACTACGTGGATGGCACCTACCTCGATGGGACGCACCGCTTCAAGGTGGAGTATTTTGAGCAGAACGGAAACGCGCGCATCCAGTTCTGGATTGTCCCCACGCCGTGGAAGGCCGAGTACTTTGCCAACACGGATCTGAACGGTGAGCCGGTGTTCGTCCGGCTTCACGAGAACCTGGACTTCAACTGGGGCTACGGCGCGCCGTTCCCCGGACTGCCCGCCGACGAGTTCTCCATCCGCTGGACGACGCCGCAGAGCTTTGAGGCCGGTCGCTACACCTTTAACATCACGGCCGACGACGGGGTGCGCCTCTACGTGGATGGTGAGTTGGCGCTCGACAACTGGCAGGCAGCGAATGGCTCCGAGTCGGTGACCCGCTATTTGCCGGCCGGCGAGCACGCGATTGTGCTAGAGTACGTTGAGCAAACGGGCATTGCGCAGGTGCAACTGAGCTGGTATAATAGGTAGGTACGAGGCGCTGGCATCAGCGACAAAACCATTTGGTTGGAAAAGAGGAACCTTTTTGAGCCCGGATGCGTCTAGAGCATGGAAAGCAAGATTGAAAAGGCCAAATGAACTTGGTTTTAAACTCAATGAGGAGGCAAGAAATGAAGAGCAGACTTTTTTCTGCGGGGCTACTACTCACCCTGAGCGCATCGATCCTGTGTGGCTGCGGATTGATCCCGACCGGGAGCACCGAAGTAGTGACCGTCATTACCACGGACGTCACTCCAGAAGGGACTGTGGACATGGAGTACGTGAATGCCCTCAATGCAGTCCTGGCCTACCTCAGCGAGCGCTACGGCGAACAGGCTCCCCCGCCGGGCCTGGCCTGGACGGGAGAGAACGTCACTCCAGATCGGATAGTCGGCTCGTTGGATTTCAAGTACACGGCCCAAGACGGGGACTGGGTGGCACGCATCTCCCGTCCGGTCGTGGCCCCTGAGGCGGTTGTCTACAAGGTTTTTTTGTACAGCCGGACGGGTGGCTTTTACTGGCAGGGTGAGGTAGACGCAGATGGGCAGGTGACGGAGCCGCGCGTAAACCTGGTCGAGGAAATGGGGCTGAGTGGCATAATGAAGGTCAAAGTCGTGGAATTCGACCTGGCTTCTGATTCTGCCACCAGGGGCCAGTACATCGACCGGTTGACGCTCACCGAGCCCCAACTTCTCAATGAGATCGTGACTGCGCTGGATACCGATCTCAGGGTTGCGCCCAAGGTTGCATGCATCCCTGAGTATCAACTCCACTTCCATCTGGCAGATGGGACGGTGCAAGAACTCGAATACAGTTGTGGCGGAGCGACCTTCCTCCGGGGGAAGCAGGACTTTTGGCAGGGCGAGGACTTTTTCCCACCAGAACAATTCGATGCCTTGATCCAGGCACAACTGGCATCAACCTTGCCGTCACAGGTCAACGTGGCGGAGCAGGCAGGGCTGACCCGCACGGTCAAGATCGAAATCCTGGAAACCATCCACTCTGAGGTGACTGGTAGCCCAGGCGTCGTCGAGGCTCAGGTACCTGAGCTCCGTCTGACCATTGTTGATTCCCAGATCATTGAGCAAATCGTCGCTGCGCTGGATGCGGACATCCCGCTGGGGCCACGGGCCAGAGTTCCTGCGTCGTTCATCCTGCAGTTCCACCTGGATGATGGCACAGTACAAACATTCGGCTACGTTGGCGATTCTGAGAGCCCAGCGTTTCTAAGTGGGGGGCAGGGTTTCTGGCGGGGCCAGCAAGGCGAGCCACCGGCCGAGTTCGACAGGTTACTCCAGGAGCAACTGGCCTCCACAGGAACGTTGAGCGTTTCCGAGTTGTTGGAAAACCCGGTATATGACACAGAGATCAGAGTCCATGGACAGGTCAGTCTGCTAGGCGAGCTCTTCTGCCCCTGCTTTGAACTGACCTCTGGTGGGAAAAAAGTCCAGGTCTGGTATGATTTGATGGTCGAGGATGATGGAACAGAAAGTCCCGCTGTCAGTGTAGAAGGCATCCAAAACGGCGATCAGGTCGTTGTTACCGGCGAACTCAAGACAGCAGGTGCGCATACGTCACCCAATGATTTCTGGGCCAGCAAAATTGAAAAGGCACAGTGAGCCATGAGAAAAGGGAGCAAGAAATGAAAAGCAAACTGTATACTCTGGGATTGATGCTCATCCTGAGTGCGCTGGTCGTCACTGGCTGCGGGCCGATCACGGCCCAGCCCACCGCAGTCCCACTGCCCGTTGTGACGAAGCTACCCATCGTAGTGCCGCTCACCTCACCCCCAGCGATTATTCCGACGGTCGCCGTGGAGGCATCCGACGTGCAGGCTGCCCGCGATGCGGCCCTGACCTACATCAGCGAACACTACGGCGAGCAGGCCCCTGCGCTGAGCCTGAGCTGGACGGAGGAATTCACCCCAGGAAACCCGTTGTGTGATTTGGCAAGCTACCGGTACACTGCCGAGGATTGGGTGGTCTCGATACCCTATCGGACCCGGCCGATGGTGTACCAGGTGGTGGTGACCAATCAGCCCACTGGGTTCCAGTGGGAGGGAACGGTAGACGCATCAGGGCAGGTGACAGAGCAAGTTGCCCCCGATGATGTCCGGGCGGTGCGCAATACAGCCCTTGCCTACCTCAGCGAACGCTACGGCGAGCAGGCCCCTCCGCCGGGCCTGACCTGGGCTGAGAAGCGCTCCACACGTCTGGTGTGGAGCGGTTCCGGGACCTATCGGTACACCGCCGAGGACTGGGTGGTTCAGGTATACTATCCGATGATGCCGCCCGAAACGGTGGTCTATTTGGTGACAGTGGCCAATCGGGCCACTGGGTTCCACTGGGAAGGACAGGTTGATACAGCAGGGGGTGTGACGGAACTGCTCGACGATGTGCTGGCCGCGCGCGATGCGGCCCTGGCCTACGCCAGCAAACACTACGGCGAGCAGGCCCCTGCGCCAGGCCTGACCTGGACGGAGGACTACATTGGCGTCCTCATTTCAGAACTGGGGTGTGGTGGCGACGAAACCTTCCGGTGGACGTACACGGCCGAGTACTGGGCGGTCGTTATCTCCTATCGGTTCCTGGCCCCCAAACCGGTCGTGTATGGGGTGTCGGTGGAGAACCTGGCCACTCATTTCTATTGGGAGGTAGAGGTGGACGCAGCCGGGCAGGTGACACAGCAGTCCCGGCCCCAATGAAAAGCCAAGCGCTCCGCCGAATTCGAGGCATTGATCGAAGAACTGTTGGCTGCGGAGACAGAGGGTCCATGAAGGGCCATATCTTATGGTTCCATCCGGGAACTCTCGGGCGCAAAGGAGGAAACAGCAATGAAACACATGAGAACACTTGGATTACTCGTACTGCTGATCGGGTTTACCCTGTCATCTGTGGGGTGCGCCGTATCAGAGAAAACACCTGAGAGTGAGCCTACGCCGATGGTGGTGGTCACAAGAATGACTGCGCTGTGCATTGGGCCACTGACGATGGCCGACGGCTGCCTGCGCATTGGCGACAGCGAGGCCAGCAATCTAGTCGTGTGGCCGCCCGACTTTGAGGTCAGCATCGAAAACGACATCATCCGGGTACTCTACGACGACCATGAGGTTGAGGTTCGGCTTGGACAACCGGTCCGCCTCGGCGGCGGTGAAGTCAAGTCGATCGAGGCCTTTGACGAGCGCACACGGCAGGGAATCCCTGCTGACTGCCCGGGTCCCTACTGGCTGGTTGGCAGTATCAGTCCAGTCGGGGAGACCGAACGGCCTGACACCTCGGCAGACCTCGTCGGTACCCAGTGGGTGCTCGTCTCGCTGAACGGCAACAGCCTCATTGAAGGCACTAACATCACCCTGAACTTTGCCGAAGGGATTCTCAGCGGGTTCGCGGGTTGCAACGGCTACGGCGGCGGACGCGATAGCGGCAAATACATCGCGACGGACGACGGTACCCTGACGATCCCTCAAATCGCGATTACCCTTATGGCCTGTCCGGCGCCCGAGGGCGTCATGGAACAGGAAGATGCCTACATTGAGACTCTCCGAAACGCTGCTGTCTACAGAGTGACCGATGACCGTCTTGAGATCGACAATGCCGAGGGCGAAACAACCCTCGTTTTTGCCATGCAAGAGGAATTCGCGATGAACCCCGACGACCTCGTGAGCACTGTGTGGCAGCTTGCCTCAATGGACGGCAGCCGCCTCATCGAAGGAGCAACTATCACCCTTGTCTTTCACGACGAGTACCGGGTCAGCGGTCATGCGGGGTGTAGAGGCTACGTTGCTGCCTACGAAGCCAGCGGCGACGATATCGGCTTCCACTGGCTGGCGATGATGGGGGACATCTGTACCGAGCCGGAAGCGCTGCTGGAACGGGAAGGAGGGTACACCACCATCCTCGGGTGGGCGACCGACTACCGTCTCAGTGAGGGCCAACTCGAGATCTTGACCGCGCGAGGTGAGGTGCTAGCCTTCGAACCGCTGCCAGAGGACGCCGATGCCAGCCTGGAGGGGGCCGCCTGGGCGCTTGCCGCCTTCATCGAGGAAAAGACGGTCGAGGGGATGCCTACGCCCCTGCTGATGCCTACGGATCTGCTGGCAGAGACCGAGATTACGGCTACCTTTGAAAACGGCACGGCAAGCGGTTCGACGGGCTGCAACACCTACCACGCCGCTTATACCTTCAACGGCTCTTTCCTCACCGTCGAGAGTCCTGCCGCCACCGAGATGGCTTGTCTCAACCCGGTGGGCGTCATGGAGCAGGAGCAGCGCTATCTGAGCTTTTTGAGGGACGTGACCGTCTACCGCATCTACGGCAGCCAACTCTGGCTGGAGACGGACGACGGGCGTGCCCTGGTCTTTGCCGTCCGCTAGCCAGTCGAGGACGCGTATGGCTTTGACGATCTGACCGCGGACCTGCGCTCCATCGGACGAGCCGTCGAGCCCACGGGCCAGGAGTGTGCAAAGTACCTGCACGTGTATTCTACGAGGAGACAGGCAGAAAATGGCAAGTGAGGGCGAGCAACTCACTTGGGGCCTGAAACAAACGTCCGGCTTTACGCCGGGCGTTTTTGTTTTGGACCGGATCTGGGTTTCTCGGCTGCGCCAACCGCATCGCCAAAGGAGAACTGCCGGTGAGGGCAGCCAGCCACCCTCGATGGCGGGTGCGTCGGAGGAGATTGTGCCGCACATCGAACTAGCGAAGGATACAGGACGAACCACGGCCACACATTCACCGCCAGTTCCGGTCTCACGAAACAAGCGAAAAGCATTGCGAGAATGGACAAGATGTGGTAAGATTATGGTGTGCGTTCGCGCTTGATTGAGCGGTTGAACGCGGCACTTGTCCTGGACCCTTTGTCCTGGGGCCAAAGGACCCAGGGCGACAAGTACAGGGGGCTTCACCGCAAGCTGACGCTCATCTCTGCGCCAGCCGGTTACGGCAAGACCACGCTGGTCAGCGCATGGCTTCATAGCGCCGACTGGTTGTCTACCTGGCTCTCCCTCGACGAAAGAGACAATCACCACCCTGACCGGCACCGTGGCTGACCAGGCGGCCCTGCTGGGCTTGCTGC
>CAYNKW010000126.1:0-10981 GCA_964397845.1 uncultured Anaerolineae bacterium | reverse complement strand
GGCGTTTGTTAACAATCTGTTTTCTCGTGATGCTTTTTTGCCTTGCATTCCCGTCGTTCGCTTACGCCTATCTCGATCCTGGTACCGGCAGCTATATCTTTCAATTGATAATTGCCGGTACTGTGGGGCTTCTCTTTGCAGTCAAAGTCTATTGGAGAAGGATAAAGGGCTTTTTCACGGGCTTGTTTTCCAGGGGTAAGAAGATGGATATAAGTGAGGATGGGGATAAGGATGTCTGAGAAATACGCAGAGGTTGCGGCCTCTTTTCGTGATCCCAGCGGATTTGTTTTCTTGAGGGATGGTGTGGTTTATCGCCAAATCAATCGAGCTTATCAGAATAATTACGATCACCTCATAATTTCAGGCCTCTATGAGAGGCTTGTTCAGGATGGCCTGTTAGTTCCCCACACAGAAGTTAGCCTTCAGTATGCAGTCACTGAGGATGCCTACAAGGTTATGAAACCTGAGCCAGTTCCTTTTATTTCATATCCCTACGAATGGTGTTTCAGTCAGATCAAGCACGCTGCTCTCCTGACGCTAGAAATTCAAACGAGAGCGTTGGACTTTGGGATGTCGCTCAAGGACTGTAGCGCCTACAACGTTCAGTTTAGAGATGGGAAGCCGGTATTTATAGATACGTTGTCTTTTGAAAGGTATCGTAAAGGGCAGCCGTGGGTTGCCTATCGGCAGTTTTGTCAACATTTCCTTGCGCCACTGGCGCTAATGAGTTATGTAGATGTTCGGTTACATCAGCTTTTTCGAGTTCACCTGGATGGTATTCCCCTGGACCTGGCGAGCCTGCTCTTGCCTGCCCGCACCTGGGTCAATTTCGGGCTGCTGTCGCACATTCACCTGCACGCCAAAGCTCAAAAACGTTTCGCTGATGAGTCTATTCCTTCAGAAGGCCATAGCGTGGGACGTATGGCTTTTCTTGGCATTGTAGACAATTTGAAATCGGCGATAGAAAAGTTAATGTGGCAACCTGGCGGCACCGAGTGGCATAATTACTATGAGATTTCGAGGTACAGTGATGCTGCTTTGAAGCACAAGAAGCAACTTGTGGCCGAGATGTTAAGTAAAATAACACCTGCGCCTAAAAGTGTCTGGGACCTTGGAGCAAACACCGGGGCGTTTAGCCGGATCGCCAGCGACAGAGGAATCCCGACACTCTCTTTTGACATTGACCCTGCAGCAGTTGAGAAAAACTACCTTGAGAGCGTGGCAAAAGCCGAGACAAATATCTTGCCCCTGGTGCTTGATCTGACGAACCCAAGCCCCAGTATCGGTTGGGGAAACCAAGAACGGGCGTCTTTTCTCGACCGGGGTCCTGCAGACGTTGTTCTTGCCTTAGCCCTTATCCACCACCTCGCCATCTCTAACAACTTGCCATTCAGGAAAGTGGCGCGTTTTCTCAGTCAAGTCTGTCGCTCGCTGATTATAGAGTTTGTGCCCAAAAACGACTCCCAGGTACAAAAGCTTTTATCGAGCCGGGAAGATATTTTTGGGGAATACGATCAACAGACCTTTGAGCGTGAACTTGGTGAGTTCTTTGTTATTCAGTATAGTAAGCCTATCACAGGTACAAACCGAATCTTGTATTTGATGACGTAACCGTCCAGGGGGTGGAATAGAATCAAGGCTGGAAAAGCCTTGCGAAGGTTTTTTGAGCGTTTTGAAGAAAGTCACCCTGTCAAGCGCTGATAGTGCCCAAATCAAGCCCATTTTGTAACCTTCGCAAGGCTCCCCTGAACGCTTACTTGATGACAACAAAATGAGGAATCGTTGTGAAAAAAGTCATTGTCCACCCCAGGGTAAAGAAAGTCATCATCCACCCCTTTGCTTTTGCAGTGTTCCCAGTTTTATCACTTTATGTGAAAAACGTGGGAAAGGGACACTTGCGTGAGGCTATTGAGATAACAGTTGGTGTCCTTATTCTTGCTGCTTTGTTTTGGCTGTTTGTGAATCTGTTTGTCAAAGACAAAAGGAAATCTTCTGTGATTGTTTCTGTCTTTTTTGTGCTGTTTTTCTCTTATGGCCACGTGATTTCTGCTTTCAGTACCGTACTTGAACGGATGCACCTGTTAGATAAAGCCGGGTTTTTCGTCGAGGGCACCTCCAGCCTTCTTTTTTGGCTCGCAATCGGGGGAGTTTTATTCCTTGCTGCTTCTTATTTTGCTGTAAAGTCAGCAAGTGATTTGCGTCCACTGACAAAAGTTTTGAATATCGTGGCTCTGATGCTTATGGTGATGCTTGGGGTGAACTCCGTGGCCGCCGGGGTGGACATGTTTCTGTTGTCGCGCGCCCGTATTCATGCAACCCCTATTCATGAAGATGAAGATGGAGCCAGCGTAAGTGAATTCATAAATTCCTGGCAAAAGAATGGATCTATAGAGAATTCAAATGCAACGGCAGGTTCCTCGCCGGATATCTACTACATAATCTTAGATATGTACGCAAGGGCTGATTTTTTGGCGGAAATATGCCAGTTTGACAACAGCGAGTTTTTGTCCTTCTTGGCCGACAAGGGGTTCTACCTGGCCGGCAAAAGTCGGTCGAATTACCCCCATACAACACACTCCCTCGCCTCTACTCTGAATTTTATGTACCTTGATGATGTAGCAGGTCAAATAGGTAAGAAGTCCAAGAACTTTTGGCCTTTGACATTGATGATAAAGAACAACAAAGTGTTTCAGTATTTACGTAATCACGGGTACACTATCTTGGCTTTCTCGAGTGGGTATGGGTTCACAGAAGCCAGAGACGCCGACATATATATGGAGCCTACTGGATGGCGCCCAGGTGACTTCCAAAACGTACTCATGGGCATTACTCCACTCGCGATACTTCGAAAAACGCAAGACGACTTTCGCAGAGAGCTCATTTTGCACATTTTTGATCATCTCGCAGATGCAACCAGGATTGACTCGCCCGCCTTCGTCTTTGCTCACATCCCGGCGCCTCATCCCCCCTATGTATTTGGAGCGAAGGGAGAGCCTGTCCAGTCCAAACCAGAGAAAGAGTACGAATATGATGAATATATAGAGGCTTACACAAATCAATTGGCTTTCGTCAACAAAAGAATGCAGGTTGTAATTGAGGAGATTCTGGCGCAGTCATCTAAACCGCCAATTATCATCGTACAGGCCGATCATGGGATTTACGCCAATGATTATGATTATGCCAGTCGGATGTCCATACTTAACGCCTATTACTTCCCCGATCAGAATTATGATGCCTTGTATGAAGACATCACGCCGGTAAATACATTCAGGGTAATTTTGAACAACTATTTTGGCACAAACCACGAACTGCTAGAGGACAAAAGCTATTTCTCAGATTATTGGGGCAGTCCATACTTGTTTGTTGATGTGACCGATGAAGTGTTGTCCGGCAAGTAACTACTCACCCTCCCGCAGGTTTGGTCGTCTTTCAGGTGCAAGAATGCGGCTCGACCGGATGTTTAAGCCCGCAGAGCTGTCAATTGTAACCTGCGGGAGGGTAGGCTGAGTAGTTACTCCGGCAATTAAGGGGAGAGCCCCCATTTTGTTCACCCGCCGGACGAATTGGGCGCAGATAGCGCATCAGGGAAAACGCAATGAGCAAGGTGTTGGTCGTAAGCGGTGATATCGTAGGCCCCCACATGGCTGGGCCGGGCATTCGCGCCTGGGAATTGAGCCGCCAACTGGCGCGCGAAAATGAGGTGCGGTTGGCTGTGCCGGGTTCAACGCCACCTGTCACAGCCGGCAATCCCACGCTGGTTCTCTACGATGCAGACGGCACGGCACTAAAGGAACAGATCCCCTGGGCCGATGTGATCGTCGCCCAATCCTGGAGCACATTGGCCTTTCCGTTCCTGGTAGATCCTTCACGGGTGCTGGTATTTGATCTGTACAACCCGTCATTTTTTGAGAACCTGGTGGATCATGCCAACGACGTGGGGGGCGATAAAGAGTATCATCTGCAATTCGGCATGGACTTGGTACGCGACCTGTTGGCCATTGGCGATTTTTTCGTTTGCGCCAACGAGCGGCAGCGCGATTTTTGGCTGGGCTGGCTGGCGGGGCTGGGCCGCCTCAATCACCTGGGGTATCACGTTGACCCCTCGTTCAGAACGTTGATTGACGTGGTCCCTTTTGGTGTGCCTGGAGAACCACCACGACACACAGCGCGAGTGCTGAAAGGTGTTTACCCGGGCATTGACCAAGACGACCGGGTAGTGTTGTGGAACGGGGGCATGTGGCAATGGCTCGATCCGGTGATCTGCGTGGAGGCCATAAAACGACTGGCGAGCAACCGGCCAGACATCAAGCTGTTCTTTCTCAGCACGGGCGAGATCAGCGCGTTGCCGGCGCGGATGATCGCCGCTCGCCGTGCTCGAGGACTGTGCGATGAATACGGGTTGACCGGCCGGCAGGTGTTTTTCAACGAGAGGTGGGTAGCTTATGATCAGCGCCAGAATTATCTGTTGGAGGCTGACCTGGGCTTGCTGGCCCATCGCCCACACATCGAGACGCGGTTCTCCAACCGCACGCGCTTGCTCGATTGTGTATGGGCCGGGTTGCCGATGGTGACAACCCGTGGCGACGTGTTGAGTGATTGGGTTGAGCGCTACGAACTGGGGCGCTGCGTTGAACACGACGCCGAACAGATTGCGCGGGCAATTCTGGAGGTGCTGGCAACGCCACGCGAGACTTATCGCCCCCGGTTCGAGCAACTGGCCGGCCAATTTGCATGGCCGCGCGCGGTTGAGCCGCTGGCACGGTTTTGTGCCCGACCGGCCAAAGCGCCCGATCACTGCGCATCGCTGGTGGCGCGGTGGAAAGAACAGCGCGCTTCAAGCACCGCGCGGCGTGAAAGCGAACTGCTAGACGTCTATCGCCAGTTGGAGCAATTGCAAAATCACATCGAGGCCATCCAGCAGGGGCGGGTGATGAGAGCCCTGAACCGCCTTGATCGCTGGCTGGGTCGGGGGTAGATCCTTGCCAGGGTCGGTTCGTAACCCTTGCATGAACACCTGAGAGAGAAGAGTATGGTCGCACAACGGAATTCGTGGCCCCGGGTCTGTGTGTTCATATTGAACCACAACGGCAAAAACCACCTGGAGTATTGTCTACCCTCGCTCTGTGCCACTGACTATCCCAATTATGAGTTGGTGTTGCTCGATAACGCCTCGACAGACGGCTCGGTCGAGTACACCCGACGAAACTTTCCCCAGATTGCCGTTATTCAGAATGACAAGAACCTGGGTTGGGCCGGTGGCAACAACGTGGGCATCCGCTACGCGCTGGATCATGGCGCAGACTATGTCGTTTTGCAAAACAACGATACCAAAGTTGACCCCAGGTGGCTGGGTGCTGCCGTTCAAGTTTGCCGGGCAGATGCCCACATCGGTATCGTCGGATTCAGAATGCTCCAGGAATACGTCCAGGGTGAGGACCCAGACCAGGAGCAGTTTAGAGAATTATCTGCTGCCTGGGAGAGATTGGAATACGAGCCTGCCCACCACGTCACCGGCGCGGCGCTTTTCGTGCGAGTGGATGTCTTTCGCGATGTAGGATTGATTGACGAAGCCTATTTCGCCTACTCTGAAGAGGATGACCTGGAAAAACGGGCCATGCGCGCTGGCTATCGGATGGTACGCATCAACGTGCCGCTGTGGCATTACAATGGAGGCTTTTGGCGCAAGCAATTCCTCAAGTCGTCGGTCCTGGCATTACGCAACAACGTCCGGTGTATGATCAAGAACGACACCCCTCGTTCTATTGCCCACCAGATCTTGTGGCTCTTTAGGTTCGTCTGCCCACCCCGGCTTGAATACGACGTCCGTATTCCTCATTTTCGCCGGCTGCGCCCCTCCAACCTTGTGGTCAACAATGCCGTTCTGTTGTACGCGTTATTGTGGAATCTCCTCCTTTTGCCGGTAACGCTATGGGCCCGTTATCAGGACGAGCGTCGGATTGCCCAGGCGTGCAAGCGGTGGGATCAAATTCCAGAGACATAAGTTATGAAAATTCTCCAGATAGCGAATGGCTTCCCCCCGGTTGACCGGGGGGGCGTCGAAAACTATACGCTTGAGCTTGCCAGGGCGCTGCGCGCCAGGGGGCACGACGTAGCGGTCTTTTGTCGTGAGCCGGGCCAGGACCGGCCGGTCTACAGCGTGCGCGACGATGTAACCGATGGTATCGCAGTGCGCTTTGTAACCAACCGTTTCGATCGGATCGCTCCGTTGGCACGGCGATATTTCGACAGGCAAGTCGAGGCGTTATTTACCCGCTGGGTCGAGGAGCAACAACCAGACGTGCTTCACTTCCAACACACCCACGGCCTTTCAGCATCGCTGCTAGCCCGCGCCGCCGGGTTGGGTCTCCCCTTTGCCACGACATTGTGGGATTATTGGTATATATGTCCCCAGGTGAACTTGTTGCGTCGCGATGGAAGTCTATGTGTGAGCAGTCACCACGACGTAAATTGTTACGAGTGTCTCTACGCCACCAGGTTTCCCCCTCCTGGCCGCCACGTGCCGGACTTTGGGGCAGCCATGCCAACAGCGAATCCAGAACTGGCCGAACACCGCCCACTGGGATTGAGCGACGCAGTTTATTACCCCCTGCAAAAGCTCCTCCCCCGCATAGTACGACGCACGTTGCTTCGCATTTATGACTTTGCGCGACTAGAGCTCAATCTTTGCCTGAGGCTGTTGTTTGCCGGCCTGTCTCCCCCGGATCTCACCCCGTTGCGCGTGCGGTCGCAATATATGAAAGAGACACTGACCCTGTGCCAGCACATTATCGCTCCTTTACACTTTGTCAAGGCGCAATACGTGGACTTTGGTATCCCCAAAGATCAGATCCACGTGATTTCACCAGGGGTAGAGATAGAGGCCTGGGCAGGGTTCCAGCCCGCGCCGCGCCCACGCGGCGACACGCTTCGATTGGGGTACATTGGCGGCCTACTGCACCACAAGGGCGTTGACTTGATACTCCGGGCCTTCCAACAACTGCGTGCCCTCAACGTCGAACTGAGGTTACATGGCTTCGAACTACCCAACAGCCCATTCACCCGGACACTGCACGATCTTGCCGGCGGCGATCCACGCGTGCGCTTTGCAGGTCCTTATACCAAGTCTGAACTGCCCGACATTCTCAATCAGTTAGACGTGTTGCTGATTCCGTCGGTCTGGCACGAAACTTTTTCGTTCGTCACCCGCGAGGCGGTTCTGGCCGGCTTGCCCGTGATCGCGTCGCGCATGGGCGGCATTCCCGAAGCCATTAACGACGGCGTCAACGGTCTCTTGCTGCCCGCCGGTGATATGGCAGCATGGGTGACGGCCATGCGGCGCCTCGTTGAGAACCCTGACCTGGTCGCCGCCTTTCACCGTGCCCAATTGACTCGCCAGGTCAAATCAATGCGACAACATGCAGTTGAGCTGAGCCAATTATACACCCACATGCAGGACAGGACACCTGGATAAAGCTATGTTACCTGATGTCTATGTGCTGATCCTCAATTATAACGGCCGGGAGCATTTAGAGTACTGCTTGCCGTCCGTTCTGGAGGCAGAATACCCCCAAACTCGCGTTTTTCTGATTGACAATGGCTCCAGCGATGGCTCGGTAGCGTTTACCACCCGGAATTATCCGCAGGTAGAGGTTATTGAAAACGGGCGCAATCTGGGCTGGGCGGCCGGCAACAACGTGGGCATTCGGTATGCTCTGGAGCGTGGGGCCGGCTATGTCGTGCTACTCAACAACGACATGCGGGTGGACGCGCGCTGGCTGACGCACGCTGTCGCCGTTGCGGAAATGGAGCCCCTCATCGGTGTTGTGGGGTTCGACACCATTGGAGAGTATCACTTTAACGCCGACCCTGACCTGGTGCAGTTCAAACGACGCCAGGCAGCGTGGCAAGGACTGGTGGTCACGGAAACAGAGCACGTCGCCGGCTGTGCGCTGTTTCTCCGCGCCGATCTCCTGCACAACGTTGGCCTCCTGGACGAGCGCTTCTTTGCCTATGGAGAGGAAGACGACTTGCAAAAACGGGCCCGCCGCGCCGGATACCGCAGCGTACGAATCAACGTCCCGCTGTGGCATTACAACGGGGGATACTGGAACGCATCGCGATTGCTCAGGGCGGCCGTTCTGGCTCAACGCAACCACATCCGTGTGATGCTCAAAGACGACCCGCCCCGTGTGGCTCTGCGGCGGTTCCGCGATATGGTAATTTTCATTTGTTGGCCCGGCATCCACTATGACCACAGCCACGCCCACCTGCGGCGATTGCGACCGTCGGTCTACCCCATCAACGTGGCTATCCTGCTGTACGCTGTCCTCTGGAACCTGGCAGCGCTACCCGCCACGCTGCTGGCCCGCTACCACGACGAGCAACGCATCCGGCAAGTGCGCCAGCGGCTGGCGGCGCTGCAAACACAAAACGGGAAGGGAAGCCAATGAGAATCATCCATGTCGTCAACGGCTTTCCGCCGACGGCCATCGCCGGTGTGGAGCAGTACACGCACGCACTGGCGCGCGAGCAGATGCAACGCCACGATGTATCGGTATTCTGCCGCGAGTACGCGCCTGACCTGGCCGAATACGCGCTTCTCGACGAGAATCAAACGGGTCTGCCCGTTCGCCGCGTCGTCAATAACTTTCGGCAGGTTTCCAGCCTGGAGACACACTATCGCAACCCGGCCATCGAAAACCTGTTTGGCGCGTACCTGCAAGAGATATGCCCCGACATCATTCACTTCCAACACTGCATCGGGCTCTCGGCAGGATTGCCGGCCATCGCCAGGGAAACGGGCATCCCCTTTGTCCTGTCGCTGCCCGACTATTGGTATATCTGCCCCACCACGCGGCTGCTGACCCGCGACATGACCCTGTGTCCCGGCCCCCACCACGGTGCCGACTGCCGCCGGTGCCTGGGCTCTGCCGTCCAGGCCTCCACTTTGTTGCATCGCCTGCCCTTTTATCCGCGAGTCCGGGATGCGCTCATCCCCGACAAAGTTCGGCACAAGGTCCTGGCCTGGCTAGAGCAGCTACGACCCGCGGCGCAACCCGCCGGCAGCCCAATCCCCCGGCCGTTCGTCCGCCGGATGCGCTTCATGAGGCAGACGTTGAACACAGCCTCGCGCCTGCTGGCACTTTCGGACTTTTGCGGTCAGGTTTACCTGGACTACGGCGTGCGGCGCGAAGCGATTCGAGCGCTGCCCTGGGGACTAAACCTCGATCGCTGGCAGGCCATGCCCTCACAGAAGCCTTCGCCCAACCTGCGCTTTGGCTACATCGGTGCACTGTCGGCGCACAAGGGTGTTGATGTGTTGGTGCGCGCCTTCCGCCAGCTTCCCAGCACAGACGTCGAGTTGCACCTGTTCGGCTTTGGCGTACCCAACGACCCCTTTGCGGCGCGCCTCAAAAAAGTCGCTGCCGGCGACTCGCGCATCCACTTTCGTGGCCGTTACGAGAACCGGCGGCTGCCCGAGTTGCTGGCGGGGATAGACGTCGTCGTGGTTCCATCGCGCTGGCACGAAACCTTTTCCCTGGTGACCCGCGAGGCGCTGCTGGCAGGGTTGCCTGTGGTCGCATCGCGCGTGGGCGGCATACCCGAAGCCATCACCGACGGCGTGAATGGCCTGCTCGTACAGCCCTCAGATGAGGCCGCACTGGCGGCAGCGTTGGCCTGCCTGGTCAGCGACCGCGCCCTGGTGGCACGTCTGGCCCAGGCTGCTGCGTCCACGCCGGTCACAAGTATCAAAGCCCATGCCCTGGAAATCGAAGCCATCTATCAAAAGGTCCTGGACGAGGCTCATGGCTAAACGAGTCGCCGTTATCATCGTAAACTGGAACGGACGGCATCACCTGGAAGGCTGTCTGGCGGCGCTCTTGGCCCAGACGATTACCGATTTTGACGCGATCGTGGTGGACAACGGCTCGACCGATGGCTCCGTCGAATGGGTGGAGACGCATCTTCCCCAGGTGCGGTTGATTCGCAACGCACACAACGTTGGTTTTGCTGTTGGTAACAACCAGGCCATCCGCTCGACCAGGGCAGAGTTTATCGTCACGCTCAACAACGATACCCGCGTTGCGCCCGGCTGGTTGGCCGCGCTGGTAGAGGCTGCCGAGAGCGAGCCGACTGTGGGGATGGTGGCCTCCAAAATGCTCTTTGCCGAGAGACCAGATACGATCAACTCAGCGGGCATCGCTCTCGACCCAACGGGCATTGCCTGGGATCGTCTGGGGGGAACGCCTGACGATCCTGGTGAAAAGACTCCCGTCGAGGTGTTTGGCCCGTGCGCCGGGGCGGCGCTCTACCGCCGCACAATGCTGGACCAGATCGGCCTGTTCGACGAGGATTTTTTCGCCTATCTGGAGGACGTTGACCTGGCCTGGCGCGCACGATTGGCCGGCTGGCGCTGCCTGTACGCGCCGGCCGGCCGCGTCTACCACGCCCACTCGGCCACAAGCATCGAAGGCTCGCCGTTCAAGAGCCGGCTGTTGGGGCGCAACAAAGTCTGGCTCGTCGCCAAGAATTATGGGCCCATCAGCCGGCTGTTGGCCTACCTGCCCTTCATCGTGCTCTACGACCTGGCAGCGGTGGCCTTTGCACTGGTTGTGCAGGGCAACGTGCACAACCTGTTGGGCCGCATTGACGGGCTAATCGGCTTACGGCGCGCGTGGCGCAAGCGCCGGGCCGTCCAGGCCCTGGCTCGAGGCAATCGCGGAGCACCCTGGTACCACTACCTTGAACCGCTGGCGTGGCCCTGGCAGATGCCACGACGATACCGTCACCTGGCGACCATAGCGCAAAATGCCAGCTCTTTGTGATGCTATGCTCGCAGGGGGTGTGCCACCCCATATGCATCAAGCTAAGGAGGAAAAGAGCTCGTAGGGCAGGTTGGCGGCGGCTTGGACTCGATCACGAGTGGCCAAGATTGCGCTGGCAGAAGGGATCTCGTTGAATCGGGAACGAGGAAGCCGCC
>CAYNKW010000125.1:9159-11032 GCA_964397845.1 uncultured Anaerolineae bacterium | reverse complement strand
TTCACATTCGCTGCTTCCACCAAGACGGGTTCCGAAAGCCGCCTACCTGCCGCACTGCAAAATGGCAACTGCGGAATGGTGGGACAGTTTGACCCCACTAGGAAGCCGCTGTCCTCTGTTCATCACTGCCTCTTTACAGTCCTTCGCAGCTTTGTGAAAGGGGATGAAAAAGCATTGTCTCTGCCCTTGGCCATTCAAGGCTTCAGGGCAAGTACCGAATGTGACGAAAATACACGGTCTCAGCAGGAGTGCCTGGCTCAAATACAAATAAGGTCACGATGTAGAGCTGCCTCAAATCGGCAGTGACAAATTTCAAGAGGGGAAAGGTAAAAGTCTGCCAATCCGTAGTCAGATTTGGGACCAGGATCTTTGTTTCTGAGCCATTATCAGGATCGTATTTGTCCTTCAGAGCTATCCAGACATACTCTCCTCCAACTTCTCCTCGCAGTTCGAGAGAAAGAGTTTGATAACTGGACAGGTCCTTGCCCGGACGAGGGGGATCTGTAGGCGGTCCTACGGTGATGAACACGGCTCCCCAACTCTGACCGCTAGGGTAGGCCATGCGCATGTAACCACCCATGTCTGTCACCCAATCCGTGAGTCCCCCAGAAGTGTTCACTCCCATGTCATAGCCGTCGGCCAGCCTGGGGCCATAATAGATCGAGTGGGGTTGAGGCGGGATATCCACATTGAAGAGATACTGGATGTCGTCCAAGTAGAACGTAGCGCCATCAGGGTTGTCTTGCCTCGAAGCCTCCCACAGAAAACCGCCCACGACGCTGTTCAAATTTAGGCCGGTGCTCAAGGGAATCGTATAAACCTGCCAAGTGGTCGTCAGGCTTATAGGAGCCGGATCGAGAGGTTGGGCAGGGCAGAGCGAGTCGGGATATGCGGATGACTCACATCCTATCCCGCCCGCTTTGAACGATATCCGTTCTCCTCCCTCTTCACCCTTAGCCCAGAAGGTTAGGCCTCGTGCTCCGCTGAGATCGTATCCCCCGGGCCGATCCCCCCAATTGTAGGCCGGATGCTGCCAGTACACACCGGCCCAGTTGCACGGTGGTTCTCCCTCGCAGCCTTCGTGGGGGCCGTTGCCCTCGGCGGTGTACTCGACGCGAATCGCCGTGCTGCCGGTATGCGTATCGACGCGGTAGCATTCGTTCAGAACGATATCGCCCGTGTCGCCCATCCAGCCTGATGGCACATAATGATTGCCCGCGATGTCCCCGTCACGATACACGTCAAAGGTGTAGGGAGTTTCCGGCGTGGGGGTCGGCGTTGGTGCGCCAGGATCACCCTCCAGCACGTAGTGGATGTCGTCCAGGTAGAAGGTGATAGGTTCGGAATTGAGACACTGGTCGGTCACGAAACCAAAACCGCCGATGACCTGGCTCAGGTCCCGGCCGCGCAAATCAATGGTGTGCGTTAACCAGTCCTGCGTAAGAGTAATCACATCTGTTGATAGGGGTGGTTGTTGCGAATCGGGATACTCGCCCTGGGGATTCCAGATGCCGCCCATGAGGAACTTGACCTGCTCGCCTCCCTTTGCGCCCCGGGTGTAGAAGCGGAGATAAGTGGCGTCGTCCAGATCGAAACCTGCCCCTTCAATCGTGCCCCAGTTGCCGTCCGGTTCTTGCCAGTAGATGCCGGCCCAGCCTTCTGGACCTTGAGCGGCGTAGGAGATACGGATGGAGACCTGTCCGCTGTGGGGATTGGAGCGCTCACATTCGTAGAAGTCGAGGTCACCCCAATCCCCCATCCAGCCTGACGGCGCGAAATGGTTCTTCCCTGCGCAGTACTCGCCAAAGATCACAAACTCGTCTTCCGAGACTTCAAGTACTGAGGGGATGGCAGGGGGTTCCGGCCAGATCCG
>CAYNKW010000125.1:0-9059 GCA_964397845.1 uncultured Anaerolineae bacterium | reverse complement strand
CGTCTTCCGAGACTTCAAGTACTGAGGGGATGGCAGGGGGTTCCGGCCAGATCCGTTGGTTTGAGGGTGGTCTATCAGCAACGACAGCCGCCTGGCCATCTTTGAGCACCAAAGGCAAGCAGATCGAGTATGGAAATAGGTGTCCCATTGGAATGAGAACGTTCTGGACCTCGTGCTTGCCAGTGCGGTCGGCATACGAGTAGCCCCAGTGGCTGCCCGCGCCACCTTCTCGTTTCCACAGTTCATCAAGGGCGTCGAAATAGTAGAACTCGATGTCGTGCTGTTCAGCAGCGGCCAGGAAGCCGTAGAAGAAGCGCCGTTGATTTTCCAGGCTGGGGACAGCCTGGCCTCCAGTTGGGCCATCAGATGGCCATCCGGTCTCACCGATGATGATACGCTCGTCTGGGTAATCCTCCTTCCATTTGAGATAGTCTTGGACTACATAGTCCACTGCCTGGTCAATTGATCGCCCATCCCAATAGGCATAGATGTGGAACATGATCAAGTCCACGGCCTCTAGCACGCTGGGATGGTTGCGCAGAATTGCGCCTATTTCGGCGGTGGTGACAGGCACGTCCACGGCATCCTTAACCTCCTGGATGTAGGCTAGCAGTTCGGCCTCTGTCAAGTCGCCACGCAGCAGAACCTCGTTGCCCACAATGACGCACTCGACGGGCACGGTGTTGGCAATGTCAATGAGCGCATCAATCTCCTCGCGGTTCTTGTTGTCCACAGGATTGCCCTCAACGTCTTCTTCCCTCCCCAGCCAGGCACCAACACATACCGGCAGGCCATGTTCGTGAGCGATGTACGGGATATCGCCGGTAACATTCAACGAGGAGTAGGTTCGGATACCGTTAGACATGTGAAACAGCCGGGCGATATCCTCTTCTACCTCAGCCTCGGTCGGGAAAGGTCCCCAGTGGGGGTTCTGGCAGTCCCGGAAGGGACTGTAAGCGATGCCCCGCCGCTCTTCCCACATGGGATGGAGATCAATGGTGATGGTAGAGATGTCCCAGACTGTGCTTTCCGAGACCTGGAGGGCCAGCGTGTGAGTGATGGATTGTGTTAACACAGCCGTTGCCAGGACGTCACGATGCTGGACGGCGTAGTAGTCACCGAATGTGCTGACATCTCTAGTCCGTTTGGTCCAGATAGATACGCCATCCCAGGTAATGGCTGCTACCTGGCTTTCTTGTGGTGAGCGGATCCCTTTGCCGTCCCGGTCGGGCCAGGTGACGGTGAGCACAGCCACTGTCGGCGAAACAATGTCGCCAATGTAGAGGGATGCCGTTGCCTGCCCTCCATTCCAGTCCTCAGGATCGGGAGAGTTCGGGTCGACGCCCAGCATGATGGTGCCCGTTGGGACGCCGGTGCACCAGGAGGCAACTGTCGTATCGGTGATAGTATCGCCGCAGACGGCCACGTCACCAGTAAAGCTCATTTCGCTGGGCACGATGACATAGTCGGAGGTGATGTCTGCCTCTCGAATCAGCAATGGGAATGGCGCCCGCGAGTCTTGGCCTTCAGTGGATGCGGGCAGAAAAAGTATAGTGCCAATGAAAAACAGGGCACACGTGCCAGTGACAAACACTGTCAACCTAAGTAACTTTGCTCTAGAGATTCTCATGACTTTCCCCCTTTTGCCTCTCTGACAAGATTATTGGCTCTCTATGAAGACATTGTCAATTAAAACGTATCCATTGTAGGTACCTTCGCCAGCCTGACGCACTTCGATGCCGAACAGGTGCAAAGGCTGCGCCCAGCCAAAGGTACCTATGTTCCAGGTGATCCTAGTCCACTGTCCGGGGATAAGGTAGGACATTTGGTTGGCCTCGTGGTAGTTCCAGGGATCGTGATCGAGTTCCATGGCAAAGAACCCGGCCTCCAGATCGGCCGGCGCATTGGGTGGGGCGTATACGTAGGCCGATGCCTGGCCGGCGAAAGGCATGTTGTGACGAATAACCTGGCCTCGATGGGTTGGCACGCCGGCAAGATCGAAGGCAAACTGAAGGGAACCACGCCCTTGATAGGCCAACCCGGTTGTCAGGACTGGCATCTGCCCTTGCGGTTCACCTGCGTCGTATCTGACGGTCCAGCACCCGTTGGTGCCGTCTTCAAAGGTGTAGTGGTGATAGGGTGCGGTGGAGACAAGGCCATAGGTCATGTCGGTAATCCACCACCGCCCGCTGGCGTCTCTGTGGCAGGTCCATCGGTCGCACTGGGGACAGTTGTAGTCAATCTGCTGCCCTGTGGCCTCGATGACGAATGAGCCACAACTGTCCTTGATGACCGTCGCTTCGTCGCCGGCGATGGTGACGTTGAAGTTCGTGTGGGTGATCTGCAGGTGGTTTTCTTGCTCAAAGGTCTCAGCATAACGTTGGATAGCGTTCCACGATTGGGGAGTCGCTGCGTCAGTCTTGGTGGCATTGGGAGCAAAGATAGACCGTATGAGGTCCATGTTCTCGGTCAGAACGGCCTCTCTCTCCTTCTCGATTAAACTCAAGACGGCGGTCCTTGGATCTGGCGTTGGAGTAGGTGTGTCAGTGGGTGCTGGTGTTGATGTGTCGGTCGGTGTGGGGGCGGGTATGTTGGTTGGCGTTGGTGTGTTGGTTGTGGGGGGAGCCAGCACGACAAGTACCAACTTGGTTGACTTGATCTTCCTACCACAGTGACGGTCATCAACCGTCACTGTGATCTCGACCTCCTCGCCCCATGAATCCGGCGGAGCAACATACTCATTCTGTGGACTCCTGTAAGGTCCTGCTTGCTTCTGCAAACCCGGCACGGTAGCTTCCCAGAAATAAACAATCTGATCGTTCTCCGGATCATTGGCCTGGACCGTCAGGTTGATCGTGCCGCCGGGTTCGACTAGCTCAGGCGATGCGATCAACCTAACTGCGGGGCAGCGGTTGATTGTGCACGCCTGGTTTGTGAGCCAGAACAGCGCAACCGTCGTGATCACGAGCAACCCGAATGTAAGCCCGCGATCCCAGGCGCGATAGCGATCCCGGTTGCGCGGCAGGAAACTGACACCCCAAAGGGCTCCCCCGCCGAGGGTTGCCAGTATAGCCAAGATCAATCGGCGCGGGCATGGAGGCACGTCAAAGATACCGACCAGGCCTTCGAGCACACCTACCATGAATACGAACAATAGCAGCAATTGGATCGATAGATAGCTCTTTAGGCGGCCGATTAAGGTGGCACCAACTTCTGCCTCGCCAGCGCCTATGCGTTGTTCCTCTTGCTCACTCACCACTTGCCTGGCCGCTGAGTTGACATCGGCAGACTCTGCTTGTGCGAGTTCGGCCTTCAGGCGGGCAATCTTTTCCTCTAGCTTTCGCTTGTCTTTTCCCAACTGCAGTGGTACGTTGCTTGGAGCAACAAACTCCGATATCTTTTCATTGATCAGCCGCAGATTGTCTTGCAGATTCTCGATCTGTCTTTTCAAGGAGTCGATGTCTTCTCTGTCGATTTTTTTGACAGGCCCATTGCCCATGGCTCCCCCCTCATAGACTCGAAACCCGGCCCGGCATTGATGCCCTTGGCTGTGCCTGCAACGGCAGATAAGATATTATAGCACATAAAATAGTTCTTGTAAAGTCTTGAAAGAGTGGTACTGTTTGTCTTATGCTGGCTCACGTGCTATAATATCTGTCAGGGCCCAAATTTGACTTTTCCTGCTGCCTGAGTAAAATTATTACCTGTGTTGCTACATTTTGCTTTTTGAAAAGAGCCTGGCCATAATTTGCGGGACGCAGTAGCGACTTTGGTCGCCAGGAACGGCCAAAGCCGTCACTACCCACAGGCTTTAGCCACACCCATTTCACTTACCCCCGCCCCCCTTCCTGGGGGAGGCGGGGGAATAGCTTGAGGAGGTATAATGGACTTGACGCAACTCGTTGACATCTCTGTTTTTCTGACCGCCGGCCTCGGTTTGGCAGCCGTCGTGGCTCTCTACCTGTGGCTGCGGAGGCAGGAGGCCGGCACAGAGCGCATGCAGGAGATCGCTTCCTTCATCCAACAGGGGGCGAACACTTTCCTGCGACGGGAGTTCCAGACAATCGCCTACTTTATCGTCGCCATCGCTGTGCTGCTGCTGATCGTGATGTGGCCCTCCTGGCAGATCGCCTTTGGTTTCGTGACAGGAGCGGTCTTTTCCCTGCTGGCCATTTTCATCGGCATGAATGCAGCCACGCGAGCCAATGTGCGCACCTCTAACGCGGCCCGGAGTTCGGCCGGTAGGGCCCTGACCATCGCCTTCCGTGGCGGCTCGGTCATGGGGCTCTCTATCGTGTCCCTCAATATGCTGGGCATCGTGTTGCTCATGTTGCTCTTTGGCGTGGGGCCGGATGAGCCGGAAGGGGTGAGCCTGCTGGTCGGCTTTGGCTTCGGAGCCAGCCTCTCGGCGCTCTTTGCCCAGTTGGGTGGCGGCATCTATACCAAGGCCGCCGACATCGGGGCCGATCAGGTGGGCAAGGTCGAGGCCCGCATCCCCGAGGACGATCCCCGCAACGCGGCCGTCATCGCCGATTTGGTAGGAGACAACGTCGGTGACTGCGCCGGCCGGGGCGCCGACCTCTTTGAGTCGGGCGCGGACAATGTGATCACCACCATGATCGTCGCCGCATCCCCCATCTTCTTCAGCAAGTACGGCTGGGCCGGGGTCATGTTCCCCCTCATGGCGCGCGCGATCGGGGTCCTGGCTACCCTGGTCGGCGTGTTTCTGGTGCGAGGACGAGATGAGGGAAACCCCACCAAAGCGGTCAACCTTGGCTTTCTGGCCACCGCTCTGACCTGCCTGGCGCTCTTCTACCCCACTGCGCGCTGGATCATGGGCGATGTGGGGCTCTTTTACGCTCAAGTCCTGGGGCTGTTAGGAGCTGTGGCGACTGTGCTCGTCGTCCAGTATTACACCGGCGCCCATGGGAGACCGGTACGTGAGACCGCCCGTTATGCTCAGAGTGGACCGGCGTTGGGTGTTCTGACGGGATTCTCCTACGGCATGGAGAGCACGGTGTGGGCCAAGGTCATCCTGGGGTTGGTCATTCTTCTTTCCTGGGCCATGGGCGGCAGAGGGTTGGCAGGAATCTATTACATCGCCGCTGCCACTATGGGCATCAAAGAGATGAAGGGGATCATCATGGCCGGCGATGCCTTCGGTCCAATCGCCGACAACTCGGCCGGCATCAGCGAGATGGCCGGTTTGAGCGAGGAGACTCGAAAGGCGGGCGATGCTCTGGACGCCGTGGGCAACGTGACCAAGGCCCTGGCCAAGGGGTACGCCATGAGCTGCGCGACAATGGGCAGCCTGGTGATCTTTTTCGCCTATCTATTTGAGATTGCTCGCCTGCAAGACATCAAGTTGACCAATCTCAACGATTTCTGGGTCAACCTGACCAACCCGGCGAACATCTGCGGCCTGTTTTTTGGCATCGCCATGCCCTACCTGTTCTCGGCGCTGACCTTGCGCTCGGTCAACGACGGTGCGTTCAAGATGGTCGAGGAGGTGCGCCGCCAGTTCCGCGAGATTCCGGGGTTGATGGAAGGGAAAGCTGCGCCGGACTACACGCGCTGTGTGGACATCGCGACAGCCGGTGCGCTGCGGAAGATGTTGGCGCCTACGCTTATCTCAATGGTTGTCCCTATCATAGTTGGCTTCACCCTGGGGGTCTGGCCCTTGGCGGCTTATCTGGTTGGTGTAAAGGCCTCGTCTGCAGCGTTGTCAAAAGCCCTGTTCAACGCCGGTGGGACCCTGGATAACGCCAAGAAGTTGATCGAGGGGGGCCTCTATGGCGGGAAGGGCACCGATACTCACGCCTCGGCTGTAGTCGGTGATACCTTTGGCGATCCCTTGAAAGATACGGCCGGGCCGTCTTTGCACATCCTGGTCAAACTGCAGAACATCATGTCTATTACTCTGCTGCCGCTGTTCGTCCAGTACAGTCTGAACCTGTTTCAATGAGCCGGGGGCGGGATGCTCAGATTCGACCGCTCTGGGCCTTTGTCGGGCAAACAGGTTTTTGTGGCTGCTGCGCTGGCAGGATCGATCTCCTGCCAGCCGCAGGCATCCACGTAGACCTTGCCGCGATAGGTGGCCCCTTCACTCCCCGCCATGAATCTTATACCAATGAGGTCAATCGCGCCAGGGTTAAAGCCCGTATCCTTATGGCCGTCGTCAGGCTCCAGAGTGCTGGGGCGCAGGCTGATCTCGAACCATTGATTGCGCACGACCTGCGTGGGCGTGCCGTATTCGCTCTGACCACTCTCGTCTTTGACAAATAGCTGGATCAGGTTGGGCGAAGCTGGGTCACCCAGGCCGCAGGTTGGCACATAGATCCAGCAACTGAGCGGCTTGCATGTCAGGTTCAGTGGTGCACTAAAGCCCGATAGTGGGTGGTTTGCCACGTTGACGAAGGCTTCGCCCTGACTTCTGTTAGCGTCACCGCCGACCAGGTCCACGACCATGGCCAGCGAAGCGATCCCCCCATAAGGACCTATGAGACGACGTCTCCACGGCAATTACTGCCTGGCTGTTCGTGTACATCTGGTGGGCCCATCCCTCTGTGCCGGATTCAAAATCCCAGATAGGGTCGAGGGTCAACGGCCTGTAGTCTGTTGCTATCAGGGGCAGGAAAACCAGGTTCTGCGTGATCTGGCTGCAGCCCGGCTAAGGCAGAAAGCGGATATTGTCCAGGAAGAGCGTTCCCTCAACGCCGGTCGGCTCCCACTCGATGATGACTTGCAAAGCCTGGATGCGAGTCAAGTCAAGATCGCCAAAGTTTTGCAGTGGAATGACGACCGTCTGCCATTGTGTAGACAGGTCAGCATAAGTCTCAATGTTGACGAACCCTCGCTCGTCGTCGCCATCCACGAGGTAAATGTTAGGCTTCTCGCCACCCACGGCACTCTTGATATTGAAGACCAGCCGATCGTAGTTGGATAGATTCACGTTGCGCAGATCAGTCTCCCAGCCGGCGAACCTGTCCACAGGGACAGCGTAGGTCAAGAGCAGGCCAGCTCCCGCATCGCCGTAGGCGTGGGTGATGGTGGTGGTGCTGCTTATCTCGGCTTCCCACTTGAAGACGCTGGACGAGCCGCCGAGAGCATTGAGATTATCTTTGTCGTTAAAGTTGTCTACCCACAGGGGGGCACAGGCCGTTTCTAAGGCGACGTCATCCCACCAGGTAGTGCCCTCCAAAGCGCCACGGTGTTCCTCGAAAGCGATGGCGTAGGAATTGCCTCGCGTCCAGTCGGTGACGACAGAAAAGGCGGCCAGCGGGATGCGGGCTTCCTGCCACTGGTCGGTAATTCCGTCGAGCAGATAGTCACTGAGCTTGATTTTGTCCGTCTCGACCGGAACGGTTCTGGCAGACATGGCTGCTACCTGACCGCAGCGTTCACCCCGCACCTTTACCACGAGCGTGCGATATGGGTTGAGGTCCAATGGCGTCTTGGACCAGTAGCCGGAGTAGCAACCTGATCCAGCGGTCACGTCGTAGTCCAGGCGCAGGGCACCATCGGACAGCGTGGACGTTACGGTGGCGGTGCAGGAGGGCGACGAAGTGAAGAGGCCCACTTCACCATTGAGGCTGTTGTTCCCGTCGCTGTCGCAAAAGTTGTCAATCAGCAGTGTGTCAGCGACAAAACGCAGGTCGTCGAGAAAGATGGTGCCAGTCATTGGCTGCCATTCGAAGACGAACTTGATCCTGGTCAGGTCGGTTAGCGCCACGCCCTCGAACGCTGGCAGCGGGACTCTGACGTGGACCCAGTCTGTGGTGATAGGGGTATAGGCTTCCACGTCCACGTAGGCTGCCCGATCGTCCCCATCCGCGAGGTAAAGGTTGACCTCCTCACCGCCGTTTACCCCTTTGACGTAGAAGGACAGGAAGGCATAGTCAGACACATCCAACCCAGGCAGGCAGGTCTCCCACAACGCCCATTCGCCTGAAGGCAATGTGTAAGAGATAACGTAGCTGCCCGGTGAGTTATCGTAGGTGCCGTCGGCGATGTAGGCTGTCTCAAGAGTGGTACCAGGGTTTCCATCTGTATAGATGCCGGTTCCGCCGCCCAGGGCATTGGGGTCGGCCAGGTCGTCAAAATTGTCCACGGTCAGGGGGACGTATGACCTTTCGAACCTGAGGCTGTCCAGGTAGATCGTGCCCTGAGTGTCGGCAAACTCGACGAAAAGGATGTCGAGCTGGGTTGTGTCTACCATGGTGGCAAAAGCGGCGAGGGGTTGGTTCCCTGCCTGCCAAGCGTCCGTGATGACCCGGTCCAGGAGATCGCCGGCCTTGACTCCCATCTCGCGCTCTGCTTTGTCTGTCAGACCAATGACGGTGCTGCTCAGTTCCTCTTTGTCATCGCCTTTGATCTCAAAGGTCAACGATTCGTAGGGGGAAGCATCCAGCGAGAGCGTGGTGGTGTAGCGGGCCGTACATTTGCCGGAGGAAGTCAAATCGTAGTCGAGTTGCAATTCGGAGCCGGCGTAATTGACGTCAAAGGTGCCACACCCGGGCGGGTCCAACTCCCAACCGGATAGCTTGCGCAGGTCATTATGGGGGTCTGTGTCGCCAAAATCGTCAATGTGGAGGTTGCAAATCGGGGTTGGCGTTGGTGTTGATGTGTCGGTCGGTGTGGGAGTGGGTGTGTCGGTCGGTGTGGGAGTGGGTGTGTCGGTTGGGGGAGCCAGCACAAGTACCAACTTGTTTGACTTGATCTTCCTACCACAGTGACGGTCATCAACCGTCACCGTGATCTCGACTTCCTCGCCCCATGAATCCGGCGGAGCAACATACTCATTCTGTGGACTCCTGTAAGGTCCTGCTTGCTTCTGCAAACCCGGCACGGTAGCTTCCCAGAAATAAACAATCTGATCGTTCTCCGGATCATTGGCCTGGACCGTCAGGTTGATCGTGCCGCCGGGTTCGACTAGCTCAGGCGATGCGATCAACCTAACTGCGGGGCAGCGGTTGATTGTGCACGCCTGGTTTGTGAGCCAGAACAGCGCAACCGTCGTGATCACGAGCAACCCGAATGTAAGCCCGCGATCCCAGGCG
>CAYNKW010000124.1:0-11133 GCA_964397845.1 uncultured Anaerolineae bacterium | reverse complement strand
AAATCTATGCACGAGCTATCATTGGCCAAGCCCGGGGCGCCAGTAGTTGCTAAAGTAGTTGCTAAAGAAGAGGACGCGTCACTGGTAAAGGCCGCCCGGCGCGACCCGGCCGCCTTTGCCGCCCTGTATCGGCGCTACGTGACGCCGATCTATCGCTATCTCTACAGCCGTGTGGGCCACGCTGCCGATGCCGAAGATTTGACGGCCCAGGTCTTTACCGAGGCGCTGGAGGGGTTGAGCCGCTACCGCGAGGGGGGGAGCTTTGCGGCCTGGCTTTTTACTATTGCCCGCCACAAAGCCGCTGACCATCATCGCCGGCAGCGCCCGTATGTGACCCTGAGCGAGGCTTTGGATCGTCCGGACGAGGACGAGGACCCGTTGGCCCGCGTGGTGCGGAACGAGGCGCTGCGACGGCTGGCGGCTTTAGTAGCACAACTGGACGAGGAGCAGCAAGAGTTGCTGCGGCTCCGCTTTGCCGGTGGTCTGACCTACGGCGAAATGGGCGCACTGACCGGCCGCAGCGAGGCCGCCGTCAAGATGGCCATGCATAGACTGCTGCGCCGGCTGGAGGCCGAGTGGGAGGAAGGCAATGAGCAAGCGAGTTGATTTGGAAAGTTTGGAGCATTCACCCCGCCTCGAAGGGACATTGGAGGCGCTGTTCGTCGCCGCAACTCCGGACGCGGCGTTCGTCGCCGGCCTGGAGAGACAACTGGTCGCCCGCGCCGGCCCGCACCCTGCCGGCGAGTCACCCCTCCGTCGCTTCTGGGCGCGATGGGCGCAGCCATTCGGCCAGAGGCGTTGGGCGATGATCGCCACCGGCCTGCTGCTCATCGCGGCGGTGGCGTTGGCCGCCGTCGGCCCCCAGCGTGTCTTGGCCGAGATACAACGGCTGCTGGGCTACGTGCCCGGTGTCGGCTTTGTGGACCTGGAGAGCACCCGGCTGTTGGCCGCCCCGGTGGAGGTGACCCGCAATGGCGTGACGCTGCGCGTCGAGCAGGTGCTGGCCGGGCCAGACCGTACCGTGGTCGTCGTCCGCAGCGAAGGGTTACCGTCCAGAGATCAACTCTGGCCCAAAGGCCCCATGGAACCGGGCGACTTTCGACCCCAACTGCGGCTGCCCGACGGTCGCACATTGACCACCCAGGAATGGGCCTTATGCCTGGGCGCGGGCACACTGGAATTCCCGTCCCTACCTGACGATGTCTATCGCGTCACCCTGGAGCTCCCCCGCCTGCCGTTGGTCCCGCCGGATGCAGCCCCCGAAGACTGGACGGTCTCTCTGGCCCTGCGTCCTGCGACGGGCGAACTGGCCGCAGAGCTGTTCCCCCAGCCCTACGCACCCGTTGACGCCAGCGATACCCATCATGGCATCACCCTGCGCGTGCTGGAAGTCGCTCACAGCCCGGAGGAGACGGTGCTCCACCTGCAAGTGGCGTGGCTCGATCCAGATTGGGAGTGGCCCTGTCTCGGCGGCAACCGATCGCCACAGTTGCGCGATGAGCTGGACCAGGTGTATCACGAAGGTCTGCCTCCCGGCGTCGGCTCTACCGCCGGGTTAGTCGTAGAGCGCATCGCCGTTGACACCGATGTGACACCAGCGCCAACGCCCCAGATTCCTACTCCCGAGGAACGTACACTGGCCTTTGCTCCGGCCTCTCCCTCAGCGCAGCACCTGACGCTGTGGGTGGATGCGATCCAATTCGAGGTCCCGGCCGAGGACAGTTTCATCGTGGACCTGGGCGAACATCTGCAGATAGGCGACCGCTGGCCGCTGGACGTGCACCTGACGGTGGCCGGCTTCCCCGTGCACATCACCGGCGCGCGGCTGGTGAAGGAGAGATTTAGGCCATTCGATGACTCAGCACCCGACACAGAACTGGAATTTGACATCGCCCCGGTGCCAGACCAGGGCGACCGTGAACTGCGGCACATCCACCTGAACGGACATGTGGCTGGATTCAGTGGCAGCGGCAGCGGTTGGAATTTTGAAAGGGGACTGAGAGCCAATCTATCCCTGAACGAAGGAGACCTCATCCCCACCGACCTCATACAGGTGCAGGTCGAGAGCGCCGGCGTGCTTTTCCGTGGGCCGTGGAACGTCGCCTGGACGGTGCCCGGCGCGGACGAGGTGAGCGAGGTGGAGGCCGTCTCTCTCACGCTGCATCCTGAAAACGCCAGCCAGACTCATGTAGGCCTGACCCTGCGCGTGGAGCAGGCCATACTGACCGACCGCCTGACCGCCGTGATGGTGAAGGGAGACAGTCCGTCGCCTGACGTGACGATAGGATGGGATAGCCCATCGCTTGCGGGGCCTTTCAACTGGATTCTGGAGTGGCGCCCGGTGACGCGCAGCAGCGGTGGGCAGCCGCCGGAAAAAGACCTCTACCTGGAGGATGATCGGGGCCGCCGCTATGAGTACACATGGGAAGTAGGCTGGCAACCGCGCGATGGCCAGACCTCCGAGGTTTCCCAAACCTCGGAGGTCTCGGTAACGCTCACCTTTGAGCCGGTGCAACCATTGGCCCGGCGCGTGACTCTGCACGTGCCAGCGGTAGCAGCGACTTTGCCTGGCACAGCGGCCTTTGACGTGACTGTACCGGATGGGGTGGCAATAGTCCCTCACTCTGACCGGGCGCCAGCCAGTGCACCATGGAGCGTGGATGTTTCTGTAGAGATGGCTGGCTACGGACTGCACTTCACCGAGGCCCGGCTGGAGGAACTCAACGGCACGACGCTAATGGTGCTCACTTCGGACTCCTTTGAAGGCCAGCAGGGCGATCGCTGGCTGCGCGGCCTGCGGCTGGCCTCGGTGGCTGCTTCGGATGGGCGGGCTGTGGATCTAAGAAGCAGCTTTAGCCATGCCGGCCCCAACGATCGGGAAGGTGGGATGTACCAGGTGTGGCTGGCCTTCGACGTGGCCGATCCAGAGACCGGTGCCGTGCAGTCGGGCTGCTACCACGCCGAGTTGAATGGCGTCATCGTGGCTGTGGAGGGACCGTGGCGACTGACCTGGGATCTATGAGGGTAATGGAGGAGAGTTGCTGCCGCTACTCCCCGTCTCTCCCCACTTGGCCAACAGGTAGCTGTGGGCCTCAATGGCCGCTTTGGCTCCTTCGCCGATGTGCACCAACACCTGTTCGGAGATGTGGGTCACGTCGCCAGCGGTAAACACGCCGGGGTAGCTGGTCGCGCCGTAGAGGTTGACCTTGATGCGGCCTTCCTCGTCCAGGTCCACCCAGCCGCGTACCAGTTCGGAATTGGCTTTGCGCGGCAGTTTGACGAATACCCCTTTGACCGGCACATCCAATACTGCGCCATCTACTGTTTCGACGGCGATGCCGTCTACGTAGCTGTCGCCACGCACTTTGCGCACGGTTGTTCCTTCGTAGATAGTCACTTTGGGCGTGCGGCGCAGCGTCTTGACCAGTGGCCAGTCGGGGGGGAGCAGCTCTGGCGCAAAGAGGTAGACCTGGTGAGCGTACTGCGCCAGTTCCAACGCTGCCAGTTGCGCCCGACGATAGGTGCCGACCACGGCAACGTCTTTGCCCAGGAAAAGCGAGCCGTGGGTGACAACGGAATAGCTCAAGCCGCGGTCCATAAGCCGCTCTTCACCCGGCACGTTGAGCCGTTCCGGTTTGGCTCCGGTGGCAATGATTAGCGACCGGGCCTCGAACTTGTCGCCGTCTACAGTGACGACCGAAAAGTGGTTTTCCACCGGCGAGATTTGGGTCACCCGGTCAAAGTGACGGCAAAAGTCAAGATAATCCAACTGGCGGCGGAACCGGTCCAACAGTTCCTCGCCGGTGATTACTTGGTGTGGCTCTGCATCTTCCAGGTCCATAAAGTAGGTCGTCTGGCCGCCCCAGCGTTCGGCGACGATGAGCGTTTCCAATCGGCGGTTGATGGCTGTTACGGCAGCGGTGATACCCGCTGGCCCGCCGCCGATTACGATCAAGTCATACATGGCTATACTCCCTCGTTTCCATTTATTCCATTTATGCCCACTCCGCTGGCACCGGCGGAATGATCTCTTTTTCCATCATGAATCGGACCATGTCTCGCGCTTTGCGGATTTTCGTCTCGGCCATGCTGTAGAGATCGTCGCGCGAGAGACTCAGGCGGGCTACGCCCTGTTCCTGGGCCTTGAGGGCAACGGCCACGGCTTCGCGAGGAAAGACTTCCCACTCGTCCATGGTGGGCATGATGTTGTCCTCGTGGATGCCTCGCTCCTCGGCGAAACGGGCGAGTTCTTCCGCAGCGGCGATAGCCATTCCGTCGGTGATGGTTGTTGCCTGCACGTCCAGCACGCCCCGAAAGATGGCCGGGAAGCCCAGCGAGTTGTTCACCTGGTTGGAAAAGTCAGAACGTCCGGTGCCCACCACCCGGGCGCCGGCTTCCTTGGCCTCCCAGGGCCAGATCTCTGGAATGGGGTTGGCTGCCGGAAAGACAATGGCATCTTTGCTCATGGCCGACACCCACTCGGGCAGGATCGTGCCCGGCCCTGGTTTGCTGAAGGCGATACAGACATCCGTGCCGCGCATGGCCTCGGCTGGACCGCCGCCACGCCCTTCGGCGTTGCTGTTTTGGCAAATGCGCCACTTGTCCACGTATTCGATCTTGCGTGCTTCGATGTCCTTGCGGCCGGGGTGCAAAAGGCCACGGCTGTCACAGGCGTAGACGTTACCCCACTTGACACCAGAAGCGATGAGCAGCCGCAAAGTGGCTACGTTGGCCGCCCCGGTACCGATGAGCGACACTTTGATGTCTTCCAGTCTTTTGCCCACTATCTTGAGGGCATTGACCACGCCGGCCAGGATCACCGTGGCTGTGCCTTGTTGATCGTCGTGCCACACCGGGATGCGTACCTCTGGATCGGTGCGGAGCATATCCAGCACGCGGAAGCACTTGGGCTGCGAGATGTCCTCCAGATTGATGCCGCCGAAGGATGGTTGGATCAACTTGACGGCCAGCATGATCCGGTACGGGTCTTTGGTATCCAGGCAGACCGGCACGGCATCCACGCCGCCCAGGTACTTGAAGAGCATGGCCTTGCCCTCCATGACCGGCATGGCTGCCTCCGGGCCGATGTCGCCCAGGCCCAACACCCGCGTGCCATCAGAGACGATAGCCACGGTGTTGCCCTTGTTGGTGTGTTCAAAGACCTTCTCCGGGTGCGCCGCGATATCGCGGCAGGGCGCGGCTACGCCTGGCGTGTACCAGATGGCAAAGTCGTTAAAGTCGCGGATCGCAGCTTTGGGTGCGATTTGGATCTTGCCCTGGTAAAAAGGGTGCAACTTTATCGCGTCCTCGGCTGGCTTTTTGGCTTTGGCTAAAAGTTCTTCTTTGGTAAGCATGGAGCCTCCTTGTTTGCCCAGGTGTTTTTTGGACTGCAAAATCCCGGTCGGCATGTCGGGGCAGCGACGGGGACGAGGATGTGGAAGCCGTGTTTTCTCATCCGTTATTACTTCCAACAGCCTCGACAAGCTGTTCAACCGAGACGATCGGACCGTATTTTGTTTTCAATGCTTCAAGGCCCTTCCTTTGTTCTCCATAGATTTCAAACAGCTTTGCCGGAATGTTTTTCTCCTCCCTGTAGACCCCTTCCTGCAGATCAATTCTGGCGATGATATTGTCCACGTAGAACGCAAACTGCTTGTCATAGAGTTCCTTTGGATACTCTTTGCCGATCTTGGCAAACAACTCTTTGAGATCCTCGTACCTTGGAATAAACCCGATTGGCGTTTCAATTGCGTCAATGTCGCCGTGTGCTCTTAATTCAAGCCAGCCAAGCCACACTTTCACATCGCGTTTCTCGCCAAGCAGCTTGGCCCCTTCCCCACCACGGGCGCCATGCGTTAGGAAGTAGTTCAACCCGGCCATAATGGGTTTGCTCTTCAGTTTGTCGGAATTAAAGAACATAAACTGTGCACCCATATAGTCGGCCAGCGGACCGGGGATAAACGGTTCATTGGCCCAGGGCTGGCGTCTGACGCCCTTGGCCCCAACCTCCGTCGCGGTTGCCGCCGAGAGAACCGAGGCCCCGATGACGACACCGTGATCGGGATTCTTGGCGACCCGGACCGGGGGCATCGTATCGCTATCTCGGCCGCTGTACGTGATCACCTTGATTTCCGCCCCGCGTGGATCTTCGGCCGCGGCTTCATTGTAGTTGCCGATGAATTTATTGTCTACTGTACATCGGGCATTCGGATTAGAAAGTGGAATGTGTTTGCCATTTTCGTCCGTCTTGCCTTCCCACCATTCGCCCTGAAAGTTAAAACCTTTTTTCGGATGTTGCTCTCCGTTCCCGACCCAGTGCGGCACTTTGTTTTTGTCAATCAACACGTTTGTCCAGATCACTTCCGCGCCTTCTTCTCGCAGCGCTTTCATCAGGTACGGGTCGCCTTCGTGGTTCACGTTCTGCACGATCCCAAAGATGCCCTTCTCAGGGTTGATAGCTCGCAACGTCCCGTCTTCCGCGATCCACAACTGGGCCAGGTCATCACCGATGAAATCTGTGCCAACCATGGCCGTCGTGGTTTTCCCGCATCCAGAAGGTGCCGCCCCGGCACAGAATGTCTTTCTTCCGCCAGGGCCTGTTACGCCTGTGATAAACATGTGCTCCGATAGTTCCTGTTCTTTGTGATAATAGGTCGCCAGGTCGACCGCAAACCGGTGATTCCCTTTCTTCAGCAGCAGCGTATTGCCGGCATACGTACAGAACATTGAGAATGTCGTCAGCCAGCTTCGGTCCATAAACACCCTGGCATTCGGCAGATCTTCCGGTCTGTTTGGCCCTTCGCTATGAACATTGGTGAAGAACAGCCCCAGGCGTTGCACTTCTTCATCAAACCGGTCATAGACATGTCTGTACAGGATGTTTGCCGAGTGCATGACGTAAGTTGACGTCGTGATTTCCAGAGCTGGAATTGCAGCCTGAGCGCCGATGGGACCCCGGCTGAAGAAACCTATAAGCAGAATTTTCCCTTTCGCAATTCCGGTCATCTGGGTTTTGACATACTCGTACGCTTCATCCCTGAGAATTTCCTTCGCCAGCACACTGACTTTTTCGCCTTCGTTCACAATGTAGAACGTTCTATCAATGATTCGCGCCTGTTCCTGAGCAAGGTCAAAGTGAATCGTATGGTCTTTCATAGCCAGGGGCTGCTCTTCGCCCTTTTCAAGACTTATTTCCGTGACTCTTTGAACATCCGCATCTGATCCGGTGTTCACAAAAACCGCATCAGGATCGGTCATTGAAATCGCGTTTGCAATTTTCATAAGCGCTTCTTCACTGGCAATCCTGCTCAGCTTTGTCACATTCTCCTGGTCGCACCTGACCTCGAACAGAGCTTTCGCCTCATCCAGAGTATGAATCTCACCGATTTCGGCCAGGATATCAATGCCTTTTTTCAGTTCTAACATTCTTTTTCTTCTTTTGCCTTTCCGGTTCAAGATTGGTTGATTTATGCTTGACGAATTTACCATGGATATGGGCGCTCACTGCCCCGGAGGGAGCTGGACAAATCCCACAACGGAGAAGTGATGGTCGAAAGCAAACGCCTCTGTTAGTTTTCGTTGCTGCATCAGGGCAAAGCTCACTGCGTCGGTATAGCTGAAATCCTGGTCGTCGTAGCGGCGCAGGATGTCGCGCGCTTGTGCTTCTAACTCCTGGCTCGACCAAACGCACTGGATGCGAGATGATCGCTCGATGAGATCCAGAAAAGAGATCGCCTTTCGATGCCCCAGCATCTGGCGCAGGTTGGTGTACGTCTCGGCGACGACGAGATTCGAGATCAGCAAACGTTTCTTCTGACCCAGGGCATCGCTGTAGAACGCCTTGGCAGAAAGATGGTATTTGTCCCTGGGACTAATAATCGCAATCCAGGCCGAAGTGTCCACAAATACGGGCTCATTCATTGCGCGTCCACTCTGTCAAATAGCGATCATGCTGGACAGACCAATCTTCGGGCAAGTTGGAATCTTCCCCCGCCAGCCCGATGAGTTGCCAGGCCGGGTCTTCTTGGGGAGAGATCACCTCACGGGCCAGGGCTTCTAGCCCTCGCCGCAATGCCTCCGCCTGTGAGACGCCCAGTTTTTCCACCACCTGCTTCAGGATGTTGAGGTGCCGTCGATCCAGGTAGACCTGTACCGGTTTCTTTGCTGCTACAGCCATCGCTACTCCCTTCAACACAGTTAATGTATCGTCATACATGAACTATACTGCATCTAGGTCTATCTGTCAAATCCGAGCCAGCGTCGCTTCAATCGAAAATCTTGCCTGGGTTGAGGATGTTTTTGGGGTCCCAAGCTTGCTTGATGCGCTTTTGCATCTCGACGGCCACCGACCCCATGGCCATTTCCAGATAGGGGCGTTTGAGTACTCCTACCCCATGCTCGCCGGAGAGGGAGCCACCCACTTTGACTGCCGCGCGGAAGAGATCACCCACCGCCGATTCCACTCGTTTAGATTCCTCTTCGTCGCGCTTATCAAAGAGGATATTGGGGTGCAGGTTGCCGTCGCCAGCGTGGCCAAAGATGACGATGGGCAGGTTCCACTTGGCAGAAATCTCTTTAATCCTGGCGATCATCTCCGGAACGGCGCTGTGGGGCACGGTGACGTCCTCGCCCAGTTTGTTAGGCCGGATGCGCCCCAGGGACCCGGATATGGAGCTCCGCGCCTGCCACATATCCTCACCTTCCTCCGGCGTGGCAGCCACGTGCACTTTGCGGGCCCCATTCTGGCGACAAATCTCGGCGGCAGTTTCAATGCCGCGCACCGCGTCCGATTCATCGCCGTCGGTTTGAATGAGCAGGATAGCTTCGACGTCGAGAGGCAACCCCAGATGTAGATACTCCTCCACGCTCTTGATAGCTGTCTCGTCCATGATCTCCACCATGGAAGGATTGGCGCCACTGGCCAGCACGGCATTGATGGCTCGGCCGGCATCGGCCAATTTGAGAAAAATCGCTTGGGCTATGCGTTCAGTCTCCGGCGCGGCGATGAACCTGACCGTTACCTCGGTGATGACGGCCAGTGTGCCCTCGGAGCCCACCAACAGATGCACCAGATCGTAGCCGGTGACGTTCTTGGTCGCCTTGCCGCCTACACGCATGATCCGCCCATCGGCCAACACCACTTCCAGGGCCATGACGTAATGGCCGGTGATACCGTACTTGAGACAGTGTGCGCCGCCGGCGTCACAGGCTACGTTGCCGCCGAGAGTGGAGTAGTCGTCACTGGTAGGGTCCGGTGGGTAGAAATAGCCTTCTCTGGCCACGGCGTCCGCCAACTCTGACGCGATGATCCCTGCCTCCGCCGTGACCATCATGTTGTCGTGATCGAACTCAAGCAGGCGATCCATGCGAGTCAGGGGCAGGACCATCCCGCCACCGAAAGGGATCGAGCCCGCTGCCAGGCCGCTGCCCATTCCTCGTGGCACCACGGGGATCACCTCACGGTTGGCCACCTTGATGACTTCCGAGACTTCCTGGGTGCTGGCTGGCAGCACGACCAGATTGGGCTTGGCGGAGGTGAACGTAGCGTCGTAGGAATAGGCCACCAAATCCTCCGGCGAGTTCAGCACGTACTGCTCGCCGACGATGGCTTTCAGTTCGTCAACGATTTTTGGATCAAGCATGAGTCTCTCCTTCAATCTGTCTCAACACCACCTCGGTCAGGTCTATCACGCGGAGGCGAATTTTCTCGCGGCGAGTGGCAGCGGTCAGGGTGCGCTTGCACTGTTGGCAAGAGACGACGATGTACTTGGCCCCCGCATCCTGGGCTTGCCTGAGCCTTCGGCGAGGCAATGCCTGGGCCAACTTTCGATCATAGGTCTCCAGATTGCCGCCGCCTCCGCAGCATAGCGAATGTTCGTGGTGGTCGGCCATCTCTACCAACTCTAGTTCGGGGATGGCTCGCAATACGTCACGCGGGGCTTCAAAGATGCCTTCTTTGCGGCCCAGGTCACACGAATCGTGATAGGTCACCGTGACTGGCCAGGGCTTGAAACGCAGATGCCCCTGGCGAGCCATCTCGGCCAGAGTCTCCGTCTCATGCAGGATCTCAAGACCGTCCAGTTCCCCCTCATCGAGTAGTTCCGGGTAGCTGTGCTTCCACATGTGGTAACAGGACGGACAGGTCATCACGACCTTGGTCGCGCCGGTAGCCCGCACCGCCTCGACGTCGTGCCGTGCCATCTCCAGAGCGCGTTCAACCTCTCCGTTGAGGAAAAGGGGATAACCACAGCAGTGCTCGTCACCGCCAAGAAGGGCATAGTTCACGCCAGTTTTTTCAAAGATCTGGACTAGCGACTGGGGGATACTGTAACTGGCCGGGAACAGCGACGACACACAACCCACAAAGTAGACTACCTCGGCTTGCCCGCCGTGGTCGAGGCCGAGAGGCATGGATTCCATGTTGGCAGTCCAGCCAAGGCGTTGTTCGTTATCCTCGCCGGAGATATTGCCCGCGTTGACGATAGTCTCGCTCAATTGTCGCAGGGAGCCAGGCATCAGGCCGCTGTGGGCCAGGTCAGCGCGGACCTGGTTCATAATCACATCCAACTCGACTCCGCTGGGACAGGCTTCCCGGCAGGCCTCACACATCAGGCAGGTATAGAGCTTGTTAGCATAGACCTCGCCGACTTTCAGGCCGTCCTCGCCGACGGCGCGATAGAGGGCCACCTTGCCGCGCGGTGATAGCGTCTCGATGCGAGTCTCTCGATAGACCGGGCAGACCGACAGACACTTTCCACAGCGGATGCATTTGAGGTACAATTCTTCGGCAGCATCACCGACAGGCCGCGAAGGCGTTTCAATTTTATCGGTTGTCATCTAACTCTCCATGTTCAGCGTTCGGGTCGGAGACGACCGGCAGCGTCAGCAGGGCATGGGGTACAATGAGCACCTCCAGGTTTGGCCCTAGCTTGTCCGCGGCGATGCGGAAAGCCTCGTCCATGTCTGCGGCAGGAATCATTTTTGCGTCGTGGACAATCTCTGGCGTCTCGCTGCCGACAATGATCACGTCGGTCTGCTCCAGGACTTTGGCCATGACAAAGGCGCGCTGCGCGCCGGGCGGGTAGCCGGTGCGTCGCAACTCGGCCAGCAGCGAGGGCATGCCGGTCGCCGATT
>CAYNKW010000123.1:0-11189 GCA_964397845.1 uncultured Anaerolineae bacterium | reverse complement strand
ACTCTACCGGCTTTCTGGAACATAGCACTTGTCCAAAAACAACTTTGCATCTCTGACGCCATTCTGCCCTGTACTGACCGTTCAGGACAGTGCCCTGTGGTTAGGCCCTGTGCATAGGCCGCCCAGGACTAAGCGCCACAGGACTAACCGCGCTTAACCGGCGCCACAAAGTAAAGTTATTAATGGACAAGTACCTGGTTGTCACGAGTGGGCTTTGTCACTCATCCTCGCCTTCGACAAAGCTTTCAAGTTCATCCTCCAGATCGAAGCCATTCTCGTCGAGCATCTCGCCGATCAGGACGCCGCTGTAGATGTACCATTCTTCCAACGCCGCTTCGGCTGTTTCCTGGATCTCCGCATCGATGCTGTCTAGGCTCAATTCGTCCAGTCGGTCGAAGGCGCCCTCCCAGCCGCCCTGGCCCAGGGCCCAGATGGCCTCTAATTGGATCTCGCGGTCCTCGGAGTAGGTTAGCCGCCACAAGTCTTTGCCCGCCTCGATCAGGCCTGCCTCACCGGCGGCCCGAATCGCCTCCCGTTGGAGTTCGGGGTCGGGATTGTACAACTCTTTGAGGATGATCTCCGTCCAGCGCACGTTGCCGCTGCGTCCCATGCCAAAGATGGCGCTGAGCCTCATCTTGGGATGCGGGTGGGCATACGCCTCCTCGATGAGGGCAAAGATTTCTTCGTCGCTGAGAAAGCTGAGGGCTTCCACAGCAAAGCGCCGCTTGTCAAGGGTCTTGCTATCGTCACGGTAGATGCCGAGCAGAAGCTCCTTGACTTTCAGGAAATCCTCTTTAGGCAATTCGTCGAGACGCATGATTTCGTCAATGGAGCCAAAATCAAGGTCATAGCCGGCCATTTCGCCCTCATAGATGTAGCGGCCCAGGGCAATGATGGCCCGGCAGCGAACCTGTTCATCGGGGTCATTTTCAGCGGCAGTGAACAGCAGCGGGACAAACTCCGCATTCGGGTAGTCCCATAGACCCTGTATGGCCAGCATTCGCACCTCGGGCTCCGGATCGTCCAGGTGATCCCTCAACACAGGAGAGTAATCCGTTGTATAGCTTGGGCTCTCGACGATCCGCTTTAACAATGCAATTCGTTCCTCCTTTGGCGGTCTGATCGTGTTGGTCATGCTCTCCCCCTTTTTTCGCAGCTTGAACAGCAAGGCAGTCTTTTGGAAAGCCAGATGGCCTCTACTACCCTAGATTGTACCACGTTTTTTGCCGTTTGACCAGACCCAATTTTTGACAAGTCATAAGGGTTCGCAGCGGATCGTCAGATCCGCTGCCCGGTTGCTGGATCTGGCGATCCAGCGGGAGCAAGTTGAGATTCACCGAGGTATTGCCATGCGACGAATTTGGCGGGCGTTGCTGCGCCTGGGATTTCGGCTGCTATACCGCGAGATGGCCTGGAGTTACGATCTGGTGAGTCAGATCGTGTCGCTAGGCCACTGGCGTGACTGGCAGCGGGTGGCGATGCGCTACGCGCGCGGCCCCTGGGTGCTCGACCTGGCCTTTGGCACGGGGAACTTGATACTGGACTGGCACGCGACGGGGATGACACCGGTGGGGGTGGACCTTTCGCCGCAGATGGCGCGCATCGCGGCGCGAAAGGTGCGCGCGCGGGGACTGCCGCTAACCCTGGCACAGGGACGTGCGCAGGCGCTCCCCTTTGCCGACGAGACGTTCGACGGCGTCGTTTCCACCTTTCCCGCCGGGTTCATCCTGGAGCAAGCGACGGTGGAAGAAGTGATCCGTGTACTGCGCCCTGGCGGACGTTTCGTCGTCGTGCTCAACGCCTGCCTGACGGGGCGTGGTCTGCTGAATCGGTTCCTGGAGTGGCTCTACGGCATCACGGGACAGCGCCCGCCGTGGCCACCAGCGGAAGAGATAGCGATACCCGGTGGGCTTTCGGTGCGATGGGAAGAGGTACCCGGCGATGGGTGGGTGGCGATGGTGCTGGTAGGGGAAAAGGACTAGGTATTGACTTTGCACTTGTTCGGGTATATAATGCCAGCTATCAGGGTTTTGCCACAATTTCAGTTCTCATAGCCTTGTCTTGATGCTCAACACACCCACGGCTGAAGCGCTAGACATCTTCATATAACCGATCTTTGACAAATGAGGCAAGATTTTGTCTGTCATGCTGAGCGAAGCGAAGCATCTCGTTCCTCAATTGGTGCAACGAGATTCTTCGCTCGCTCCGCTCGCTCAGAATGACAAGTTTGCACAGTCGGTTTGAGGCGCAGCTTCGCTAGCTTTTAGTCCACAGGAGCTGGTTATCCTCAGACTGGATCGTCGCTTCCCCCGCCCGGTGCAGCGAGGCTAACGCCGCCAGAACCGCCGTGTGGTTCAAGTAATACTGTGTGGGGTTGTCCATCGCCAGGCCCAGGCCGGTGGTCACGCGCTGCAGCACCTCCGCGCCCGTGACGGGTGTGGCTGTGGCTGCCAGTACGCGCTGGCGGATCTCCCGCAGGCGGTCGGTGCTGTAGGCTGCTGCCTGGGCCACTGCCTTCGGGTCGTGGGCATCGCCATGACCGGGACAAAAGTGGGCGTAGTCGAGGGCTGGCAATCGCTCCAGCGTCTCCCTGCGATCGGTGTCTGATGGCGTTGGAAGGAGGTGTAGTGTGGTCTGGTTGATGCGCGAAGAGGAGCGGGAGATCGAGATGCCCCCCGAGTGGGGAGGCATCATCCCCTCGGAGGTCTTTCTCGAGGAGGCGAAACGGATCGTGGCGGAGGCGGAGCAGGCAGGGCTGACCTTACGCGCACTGGGCGGCGTGGCCATCCGGCTGCACACCCTGGACCACAAAGACCTGGCCCGGCGGCTGGAGCGACTCGGAGAAGGCCAGCAGGAGTTCACGGACCTGGACTTTATGTCCTATCGCAAGCAGCGGCAGCGGATGAAGCCCTTCTGGGGGGGCCAGGGGTACAGCAAACGCAGAGCCACCCTGTCCTCCGCCGCCTCGGAACGGCAGATCTACTTTCACCCCAAGGGTTGGTTCTTCGTGGACGTTTTCTTTGACAGGCTGCTTGTGGCCAACCACCCCCTGGACTTCCGGCGCCGTCTGGAACTGGATAGCCCCACGGTGTCGCCCACTGATCTGCTGCTGGAGAAGCTCCAGATCGTGAGCATGTCAGACAAGGATGTGAAAGACAGCATCGTGCTGCTGGTCGCCCACGATCTGGCCGAGACGGACGCACCGGACGCCATCAATGCCCACTATATCGCCGGCCTCCTGGCCAGGAATTGGGGTTTCTGGTACACGGTGACCACGAATCTGACTGGCCTCAAGGAACTGCTGCCGCAGACAGAGGCGCTCGCCGAAGCCGAGCGCCGGCACATCGCTGGCCGCGTGGATGCGCTGCTGTCTCACATCGAGGCAGCGCCCAAGACGCTGCGCTGGAAGGTTCGGTCAAAGGTGGGGCCGCGTGTGCGCTGGTACGAGCCCGTGGAGACGATGGACACCGTCGGTGGCTTTGGCATCTGGAGGCTGCGAGAGAAACCGGCCCAGAGGGAGAGGTAGATTGGCAGGTGGTAAATTGGTAGATTGGACGTCGCGGCTTGCCGCGTCTCCCCCAGCAAGCTGGGGCGTCCACTTGTTGGTTTGAGGCGAAGCTTCGCTAGTTATGGGATAATCGCACCACTGCGACTGAACAGGAGGCACTGTGGCAAAGACTCGATTTCTGTTTTCCAGCGATTTTCACGGTTCTGAGACCGTGTGGCGCAAGTTTCTCAACGCAGCCAAGTACTTTGACCTGGACGCACTGGTGCTAAGCGGCGATATGACGAGCAAGTTGATGGTCCCCATCATCAGGCAGTATGACGGAAGATATAAGGCTACTCTCTTGGGTGAGAGTTACGTTCTGACCGAGGAGGAAATCCCCGAATTCGAAAAGAAATGCCGCATGATCGCTTACATTCCCTACGTGACCACTCCCGAAGAAGCAGAGAGAATAGCCACGAACGAACGACTGAGGGAAGACCTCTTTGAGAAAATGGAGGGCGAAATCATAAAGACTTGGCTTTCTCTGATCCCAGGGAGGGTGCCCGAGAAATGCAAGGTCATCATGAGCCCTGGCAACGACGACAAACTCTCCATTGACGACGTCATCCGCGCCGAGACGGCAAACATCCCCAACCTCATCTTTGGCGAGGAGGAGGTCGTACCGTTGGATGAGGAGCACGAGGTACTCTGTTTCGGTTGGTCAAACCCCACTCCCTTCGACTCTCCCAGGGAATGCTCGGAGGAAGAACTGGAGGCCAGGCTGGAAGCGGTCGTGGCCAGGGTGCGGAATATGAGAACAGCAGTCTTTTGCATCCACGTGCCGCCCTACAAGTGCATCATTGATGAGGCACCTATGGTGGACGAGAACATGAACGTCGTTCTCACGGCGGGGCGCCCACGCACGATTCCGGCTGGTTCCAAAGCTGTGAGGAAAATCATAGAGAAGTATCGCCCCCTGCTGGGCCTGCACGGCCATATCCACGAGAGCCCAGGCTTCGTGCGTATCGGCCGCACCCAGTGCCTCAACCCGGGTAGCGAATACGCCGAGGGCATCCTGAAGGCATTCCTCGTCGAAATCAAAGGGCCCAAGATCACCCAGTTGCGCCGGGTAGAGGCCTGAGCCAGGGTACAACAGGCATGGCAGGTATGGAAACAAGGGCCTGGGCATTCAGCCCCGGCCCTTTTGTGCATCTTAGAGTGTTCAGGCCGTTGTACCGGTGCCCCGATGAGCGCCTTTCTCCTTCACTTCCCCCTCCATGTCCTCGGGCAACTCATACCACCGCACCCGTTCTCCGATGGCCGCCCGTGTCTTCCATTTGAGGGATTTAGGAGCCGCCTCAATTGCCTCTCTCAACCGCTGTAGACGACCTGTGATGATGTCCCTTGCTTCATCCGGCTCCAGGTACTCGTCGGCCAACGCCAGGACCTTGTCAATGTTCATCGTCACGGTCTTGTACCAGCCCCAGTCGTTTCCACACAGACGGGTGACGAAGCGGATGTCCAATACCTCCGGAGCATCATTCTCAGCCACCTCGTGGTCCTGAACGACCGCGTAGACGTCCTTAACGTCCTTCTCGTTCAGTTGGACCACCTGCAGCTTGGAGAGGAGCAACTCAGGCAGCGGGACAGTGTACTCATCTTTCTCCAGCCGACCGACAAAGTTCAGTTTGTGGCACATGGGGAAGACATCCAGGAAGACGTCCACGTCGAAGGTTTCATCGGGATACACGAACAACAGCCGCCGGTACCCCTGCAAGACGTTAAAGCTCCGGTTAGGTATGTAGCCCAGGTCTTCCAGGACATGCCCAATCTCAGCCCGTTGGCTGCGGTATCCCACCAGGTCCAGGTCCCCGTAGGTGCGTGCCAGTGCCCGGTGTTGTGCGCCGGGACAACGGAGCTTCACCGCCAGCCCCCCGATCACCCGCAGATGAACCCCCCGCTCCCGCGCGGCATCAATCACCCGCCGGGCCTCTTCTTCCATTGTTGGCATAGCCCTCTCCTTCCACGCTCGGTAGCCTGGTTCTCCCCGAACTAGACATCTTCATATAACCGATCTTTGACAAATGAGACAAGGTTTTGGACGTCGCGGCTTGCCGCGTATCCCCCAGCAAGCTGGGACGTCCACTTGTCGGTTTGAGGCGAAGCTTCGCTAGGTCACTGTGCAGGTTCCGGCTCACCCTTCACCAGATTTATGACCTCGAAGCGAAATGCTGAAGGGTCGAGTTTCAAGGCCGAGGCCGGGATCTCCAAAGAAGCCTCCCCATCCTTGTAAAGTCTTACGGTGAATACCCCGTATCCCAGATGAACCAGAGATACTCTGGAGAAATCCCGCCACCGGCCCGACACCTGGTATTTCCCTACCTGTATCTCGAAGCCATCCTGGTCATAGGACAAGATGGTGTGGCGCTTGTTCTTGTAGAACAGCCACCCCAGGACCAGCGACAGTGCCCCGTTGATGACGAGTATGAACCAGTGCAGGTAGACCTCTCTCAGAAAGATGTAATTGGTCACGCCCCAGAGAATGCAGAGACCAAAGAAGATGAAAACCACGATCTTGGCCAGCGTGTTGATCTGCAAGGGTGCGTGGATGTTCACTTGAAGCCTCCTACGAACCGGCGCATCCTACGACCGAGAAATGAATCGTTGGTGACCACCTCCTGTGCCGCCAGGTCCACCAGGGCGATGCCGATCTCCCGCGAGTCGTTCTTCTGCACCACAGCTTTGGCTTTCCTGGTGAAGGAACCCTCCCTGGGCAGAACGAGCCAGGACCAGGTCATGTCTTGTTCTTTCATGTAGTGCTTGACGGACCTGGTTATAGTCCCCAAACGGTTGAGCCGCGGTTCCTCTGAACAGACGAAGCAGGCCACCCGGTAGGCAGGGAGCGTCAGCCAGGAGAATAACCTGGACAGGAGGAACCCTTTGGGCCGCGTGTTCCCCAGGATCAGCATATCAAAGGTAGTGTCTCCGACGCGGAAAGCCCAGAAGGACTCTGTAAAGTCGGCGATCCAGCGACCACTGCCGAGCATCAGGTTGTTCTCCAACCTGATCAGGTAGTCTTTCATGGCGAGCATATCTCTACCTCAGCGGACTTTGGCGAGCCCAGTCGAGCCACCGAAGCCCTCAGTCGAACAGATGGGGACTCTTTGACAAAGCAATTCTGTAGCACCACTCTTCTTATTATGGCACAGAGATGGAAAAAGCGCAAACCGTTTCACGGTATCTGCCAGGAAGTAGAGGCGAACCCTCTACGCTGTGACCGGTCTCCTGACCGAGCCCCATCGGGCGCGGTCAGAGAGACCGGCCCGAGCAGTTGTCCTCGCTCCCCTCAGAGAGGCAGTAGGCCCTCCACGGGTCTTGCGATCCCGTGGAGGGCCAAAGCGCCAGGCAGAAGCTGGCTCTATTCAGGGGGTATTTCGGCAAAGATTGTCGAGTAGTCCACCCCCGTCACCTTGGCTTTTCTCTTCTGACTGAAGTAGAAGTAGATAGCGACCGCCGCGATGATGATGGTAGCCAGCCAAACCGCGAATTTGTCAAAGGTAAACTCGCGAAGCATCCCCGGCAGGTCGTAGGCGTTTGGGTTGACGATAAAGATGTAGAGGAAGAACAGGTTCGCCAGAGCACCCAGGCCTCCGATCACCTGCACCACGGTCTTGCTGGCGCGGAAGGGTGCCCTCTCGAACAGCTCGGGCTTGGTCATAGGAAAGACAAAGGCAGCCATGGCGAAGGAGGCGTAAAAGATCGCGTCCCACAGGTTGCTGCCTGCCAAACCGAAGCCATTGATGAAGGACTTCCATGTTTCGCCCAGCCAGATTCCGCCCTCGCTGAAGAGGCCGGACTCGGCCGCGGCACCCAGCAGAGCCACGACCGAAGTGGCGATGACGGCGTTCACAGGCGAATGCCAGCGCTCATTCACATCGGCCATCTTTTCGGGCAGGACGCGGTCGAAGGCCATGGCGAAGAGCATCCGCGAGCAGGCCAGGATGAACGGCGGGATGTCATTGGCGGCCCATAGGACGGCAAAGATCAGCGTCAGCCACCCGACGAGGCCCCCGAGCCCCATGCCCACACCCTGCATATGGGCAAAGACGGGCATCCAGGGACCGATTGTGGCCAGGTCACCGAAACTTCCCCCTCCAAAGTTCATGTAGGCTGTAGCGCCCACCAGGTCAAAGTCTTGCACCACGGCCGCCTTGGCGCCCGCGCCACACATCAACCAGGAGACAAGGATGTAGATGAGCGTGATGATCACTGTGGCGCCGATCATGGCCCTGGGCAGGCTGCGGGCAGATTCCTTGACCTCACCGGCGATAAAGTTGGTGGTGGCGTAGCCGATGAAGGCCCAATAGGTGGCGAGAATTGCGCCCATCACCACGCCCCAGTAAGTGTTGCCCGCCGCAGCATCGGCCAACCCTGTATCCAGCGCCTGTTGGACGTAGGCAGTGGCGCTAGCGCCGTACTGGGTTTGTACACCCTCCGCCATGACTGTGGAACTGGAGATCATGAAGAGCAGGAGTACAACCACCAGGATAGCGACCGGGATCCAAAAGATGACCTGCAGCAGCCGGCCGGTCATCCTGGCCCCCAGCGAAGCAATGGCGCTAAAGATAGCGATGATCACCGCGCCAAAGATAAAGAGGCCTATAGGCTCCCCGAGGAAACCAAGTGCGCCGATTCCCGCGAGGCCGCCAAAGACCAGAACAGCCTCCATCACAAACACCGCGATCTGGCCGTAGGCCACGGAGACGCCCATCCACTGGAATAGCGTGGCGATGACGCCCCACAGGGGGTTGAGCAGCCTGGAGATGGCGATGTAGCCCCCTCCAGAGCGGGGCATCGCGGCAGTGACCACGGCAAAGGCATAGATGGAGAGAATACATCCGATGCCAGTGATGAGGAAGGCCATGGTCACGGGAGGGATGCCCAGAAAGTATTGGCTCCTCGGCAGAGGGTTCCAGCCCATTCCTTGAAAGACCCTCAACTGCCAGCCCACCCCGATGGCATTAGCCAGGGGCACCATGATCGCGATCAGGAGACCGAACTCCCGCACCAGGCCAGTGGCCTTGCGCGCAAACAGTGTTCTTTCTTCAGACATTTTAGAACTCCTCCTTGTTGGGATTACAGAACCGAAACACTCACACGACGTGCCGACGGGTTGGGCTTATCGGCACCCTCTTGGGCCTGGAGGGCCCGCAACCCTAACGTATCTCTTTCTGCTGCACCTCCTTTCTGTGACTTTGGTCACGCTGAAACACTAGGATTTAGTGTGTCGCAAAAAGCCCTCCGTGTCAATAGCTACCCAACTTTAACTCTTTTCGGAGGTATTGCGAAAGTTTCGGGGCTTTTCGGCCCGTCGCCTACCATTTCTAACCCCAATCGGGGTCAAAAGATACGGTGTTGTATGAGCACGCTCGGAAAGCACAAGCACCGTCGTGTGCTGAAATTAGCCATGCCACCAACTGCTACCCGTTGGGGTTTTGGCAGGTCCTGGACAAGCGGTCCTCGCAACCAAGATACAAAAAGCGCTCTCAGACAGGCGGAAAGGTTGGGGAAATGGGGTCTGATGAAGTGGGAAACCCTGACGCGCGGCATCTGGAATTCACCTGGGAGAAATTATAAAAGAAATCGGCAGAATTGTCAAGTATCGGCCGTCGTTGTCAAAATCTTTGACTTTTACCTGGGGTGTGGTATAATATACAAAGAAGAGCAAAGTGAGCATCTGGGGTAATCCCTCCGACTCATCTCCCCCTTCTGGGAGGTTATGGGCGATAAGGTGTGGGGAGCAATTTTCATGCCGGCCGTGTTCGCAAAGGAGGCAACGTAGACCTGAGAGGATCAGCGTTGCCTTTTGTATTATAAAGCTGGGCAGATTGTCTTCTGCCCTCATGGCTCACAAGGAGGTGTAGTGATATGTGGATCTTGCGTATCGACATGACCGATCGCAGTTACCAACTCGAGGATGTGCCTGATGCCTACCGCTTCCTCGGTGGCCGAGGGCTTACATCCACTATCATCCATGACGAGGTTCCGCCTACGTGCCATCCTCTTGGCCCCAACAACAAACTTGTCTTTGCTCCCGGCATCGTGACTGGCACCGCTGCTCCTACCTCGGCCCGAGTCTCTGTAGGCGCCAAGTCGCCCCTCACGGGCACAATCAAAGAGTCCAACGCCGGCTCCGGCTGGCCCTCAGCATTGGCTGCCATGCGCATCAAGGCGCTGGTGGTAGAGGGTCAGCCCAAAGAGAAGGGAAAGCTCTGGATGATCCACCTCACCTGGGACGAGGCCAAGGGTAAACCCAAGGTGGAATTCCTCCCGGCCGACGAATATGTGGGGCAGGACCTTTACGAGGCCTTTCCCAAGGTTTTTGAGCGCTTTGGCAAGGTGAGCATCGCCGGCATCGGCGTGGCGGGCGAGTATCTTTACCGCAACTCGGGCGTGGTCTTTGATGACATGGCCGGGCGGCCCAGCCGCTATTCCGCACGCGGTGGACTGGGGTCAGTGATGGGTAGCAAAGGGCTCAAGTTCATCGTCGTGGCTCGCAAGGGCGCACCTGGTGTAGAGATCGCCGATGATGCGCTCTTTGGACAAGGGCGGCAAAAGATGACCAATGCCCTGCGCACCCATGACATTACTAAGCCCAAGGGTGGCCTCAACACCTACGGTACAGCTATCCTCATCAACATTATGAACGAGGCCGGCGGCCTACCCACGAGAAACTTTTCCAGTGGGGAATTTCAGGGGGCAGCCAAGATCGCTGGCGAGGCCATCTTTGAGGGCAACAAGGAGCGGTTGGGCAAGGAGCTTTATAACCACGCTTGTAGCCCTGGTTGCATCATCCAATGCTCCAACACCTGGCACAAGCCCGACGGCACTGAGCACGTCTCCTGTGTCGAGTACGAGTCGGACTGGGCTCTGGGCGCCAACTGCGGCATTGACAACCTGGACGAAATTGCCGAGTTGGTGCGGCTGTGCAACGCTTGCGGCCTGGACACCATCGAGGCCGGCACCACCATAGCAGTGGCCATGGAAGCCGGGCTGGCCGAATTCGGCGATGGTAAGAAGGCCATCGAGTTGATGCACGAGATGGGCAAGGGCACGCCTCTGGGCCGTATCCTGGGCGGCGGCACCGACGCCACTGCCAAAGCCTTTGGCGTCGTACGCAGCCCCACCGTCAAGGGGCAGAGCATGCCGGCCTACGAGCCACGAGCCGTCAAGGGTATCGGCATCACTTACGCCACGTCCACCATGGGCGCCGATCACACCTCTGGCTATACCATCGCCCCCGAGATCCTGAGTGTGGGCGGGGAGGCCGATCCCCTGAGCGCGGAGGGTAAGGCCGATCTGAGCCGCGCCTTTCAGGCCACCACCGCTTTCATTGACTCTACTGGCCACTGCCTGTTCATTGCCTTCGCCATCCTGGACATCGCCAGCGGTTTTGAAGGGATGGTAGAGGAGGTGAATGGCGTCCTGGGTACTCAGTACACGACGGACGATGTCGTCCAGTTGGGCTCCGAGATCCTGCGCAAGGAGCGGGCCTTTAACGAGGCAGCGGGCTTGACCAAGGCTCACGACCGCTTGCCAGAGTTCATGAAGTACGAGCCGCTTCCACCTCACAATGTCGTCTTTGACGTGCCCGACGAGGCGTTGGACGCCGTCTATGGCAACCTGTAACGCCGATAACTAG
>CAYNKW010000122.1:0-11274 GCA_964397845.1 uncultured Anaerolineae bacterium | reverse complement strand
AGCCTGACCGCAACCACATCCCGTTCTTTGCCGTGGACGCGGTGGTGCACGTGCCCCACGGCGCGCATCCCACTGCCTGCTACGGCTTCTATGACTACGACGCCCAGCATCTCAATGCCTATCGCGCCGCCGCTGCGGATGAGGTGCAGTTCGCGGCCTATCTTGAGGAGTACGTGTATGGAGTGGACGGGCAGGCAGAGTATCTGGACAAGATCGGCGCGGAGGCGCTGGAGCGTATTCGGGCTGTCCCGCCTTTCGGCTACGCGCCGGGGTTGGTACGGGGGTGAGAGGGCGTGTACCCAAGAAACCCGGTTTTTCGGCCCTCAAATGCAGATTTCTTCCGGAAAAAGCAGCCTGGGTGGACACCGGCCCTGCCGATATGATAAAAACCGGGATAGTGTCAAATGACACCTTGCGACATGGAAACGCGATTGGCATACTGCTAGTAGTAGGTGCTCTGCAATCTCATACTACTACTGGCTGTGGTATACACCCCCAGGGCGGAACTGGGGGGTCACCTGACACTATGTAGGTTTCTGCCAAATTCCAGTAAGGAGGTTTCGAGATGGACAAGTGCAAGGTCACCGTGCTCAAGAGGACGATCCACCAGGATTTGGTTGATGAGTATCTGAAGGAGGAGATGGGCCCGTGTGAACATTTTCAGGATGGGCAAGAATTCGTAGTGGAATCGCCTTTTTCGCCGCCTGGGGGCTTTTGCGCCTGGGCCTGGGCAGACATACGCAAAGATATATTTGCCGTCATGCTTGGAGGCAACTTGCCCTGGGCAAAGCGGCCGGATGTCGCTATCGCCTGCTGTACGGATGGTTACAGACCGGTGATCTTTAAGGTGGAGAGGATTGATTGATCCGTTCCGCCTACCCCAAGTTGAGGGATGTGGAGGTATGGGTCATACGGCTCGTGAGTTGATGGCCATCGTCGCCGCGCGGGAGATAAAGGACGGCGAGATCGTCTTCTGCGGCACCGGCCTTCCGCTTCTGGCGGCCATGGCGGCCAAGCGCATCCACGCGCCGGAGGCGATCATCTTTTTCGAGACCGGGGCCATAGACCCTGACCTGCGCGAGATCCCGCTGACCGTCGCCGATCCCCGGGTGATGTACGGGGCCAGCCTCAACGCCGGGCTGGCTGAAGCCTTTGCCACGATGCAGAACCGATTCCTCGGGCCGTGTGTGGTAGGCATCCTGGGTGCGGCGCAGGTTGACCGCTACGGCAACCTGAACTCCACTTGCATCGGCGATTATGCCTGCCCGACTGTGCGCTTCCCCGGTTCGGGTGGTGCTTGCGACGTGGGCAGCTTTGTGGGTCGCACCATCGTCTTCATCCGGCACGAGCAGCGGCGATTCGTCGAACAGTTGGATTACCTGACCACGCCGGGCTACCTGGACGGTCCCGCTGGGCGGAAGCGAGCTGGCTACGGGCACGGCGGCCCGGCCTGTGTGATCTCGGACAAGGCGCTGCTGCGCTTTGATGAGGTGAGCAAAGAGATGTACCTGGAGCGGTACTATCCGGGCATCACGCCTGAGGAGATTCAGGCTCATACCGGCTTCCCGCTCGATCTCTCCCGCGCCGCGCCACTCGACTCACCCACTGCTGAGGAGTTGCGCATCCTGCGCCAGGAGGTGGACCCTCAGCGGCTTATTCTGGGTCAGTAGTCGGTAGTCAGACATCCGACTGCTGATTACTGGCTACTGACTACTGGACGATTGCTGCATCGGCTTGATCCATTGGGTTTCACCTATCGCCACATTCCCATTGTGGACGAGACCGCGCCGAGCCAGGCCCAGGTGGACGAATTCGTCGCTTTTGTGGACGAGATGCTGGCCCAGGGCAGGCCTTGTCGTGAGCCTGGTCGAACGGCTGTGCTGGTGCACTGCAGGGGCGACTACGGCTGGACAGGATGGTCTCGCTTGGATTATGCGAACTTTGATTCGGATATGAGGTGTTAGGCGCGCTGCATCACTCTATGACTTGCAATAAAATCGTAGACCCCTTACAATGTACGTGTCAGTTGAGTTAAACGGGTTAAGGGGAGAATAGACATGAATAAGGATTTGTCTTAGAGCACCGTGATTAAAGAGAAGCTTCTTGGTATTGGTTACGAGAGAACGTGTGATTGCGAAGCGTCTCACATTAATTGTCTCACTGCCAAAGAATGGCTAAAGTGTCAGATTGGCGTTTGGGAATTCTATTACGAGGGCCGTGACATTCGAGATAAAGAGAAACATCCAGCGGTCTTTCCAATCAGCATGGCTACTAAAGTCATTTCGTTATTCACCCACGAGGGTGAGTTGGTCATTGACCCATTTGTCGGCAGTGGGACGACTCTAGTTACTGCTCGTGACTTGAATCGCAATGCAGTCGGCTTCGATTTGAACAAAGTATATAGAGCTCTGTAACGACCGCTTGCGTCAACTTGCGTTAGGCAATCAGAGCAAACAATTGGCGATTGTAGACGATGCTCGGAATATTCCACACTATTTTAGAGAGGAAACAGTATCACTGATATTCACTTCACCGCCTTATGCTAATCTCCTCAACCGCAAGCGGAAGAACAAAAGTAGAAGGGGTGATAAAGGAAAGAACGAGCAGTATATGGAGATTGAGCAGTACAGCCAAGATTCTCGCGATTTGAGAACTCTAGCTCCAGAAGAATTTGGCAAGGCGATAGAATAAATTTTCACTGATATGTTACCTTTGTTGAAGCCAAAAGCGCATTGTGTCATAAATGTGCCAGATTTCTGGTGGGAGAATCGGCGTATTACATTGCATATAATTGTCATAGAGGCGTTGCGCAATGCCGGTTACGAGTTGCGAAACACGATAATCTGGAACCGTAAAAACATTGTGAACCGAGTGGGAATATTTGGATGGCCATCGAATTATATCACAATGGGGACCACTTTTGAGTATCTGCTTGACTTTTGGCGTCCCCCTGCAGAGAGGAAATGAACAATGCAGACATCAAAATAAAAGGCTCACTCGTGTTGATGCCGATCAAACCCTTCTTACTGCTTTTGTGCAAGAGTTTGAGAGAAGACTTGTGAGGGGAGTACGACAGACTTGACAGTACCAAAGATTCAGGCCATCGGTGAGAGCAGAGGCGTTGTTTACATTCCAGATGATGATCATTTTTTGCGTTTCGGTTCGCGTCTAGTATCACTACGCAAGCCGCATGGTGGCTGAACTTGGGGCTGTTATGCGAAATCGTCTTTTGAAAAGAAAAACAGGAGGAAACTAACATGGGTGAACCAATGTCAGATTTTCATTTCAAATTCATGTCTTTTGGCTACAAATTTCGCGATTTCTTCTTGTCCCGCGTGAATATCTTGCAAGAGGTGGGAATAAGACCGGGCTTTCATGTACTCGATTATGGCTGTGGACCTGGGAGTTATATAATCCCTCTTGCAGAATTGGTGAGCAAATCAGGAAAGATTTACGCCCTGGATATCCAGCCACTCGCGGTTCAGAGGGTTCAGAGTATCGCTTCAGAAAAGCAACTGGCGAACGTGGAAACCATCTGTTCCGACTGCAAAACTGGATTGCCAGATAATGGCGTGGATGTAGTTCTATTATACGACACCTTTCACACCTTGAGCGACCCAGATGGAGTACTGGAAGAGTTACATCGAGTGTTGAAACCAAACGGAACTCTATCCTTCAGTGACCACCACATGAAAGAAAATGAAATTGCGTCCAGGGTAACAAACAGAGGATTGTTCAGGCTATCGAGAAAAGGCAGAAGAACGTATAGTTTCTTGAAAATGGAGAAAGAGGGATGACAATCTCAAAGAAACCCCTGCTGCCCAGGACGCTCATCATGAGGCTAACTCTCAGGTCTATGAAGAAAGTCCTGGTGGGCCTCGCCCCTTCACCTGCCAATTCCCCGATTTTCTCCGCCCAATAATTATACCCATCAGTCCTCCCCTTTGGCCGCGCGGGCCAACTCGGGGATGAGAACCGAGTGCAATCTCGCGGTATTATATACTGAACGCACTTTGATTTTGTGAAAATGGAATCGAGGCTTCAGCCGGATTTGGCTCCACTTTGTCCGATTTTGACCGGCTGAAGCCCCGACTCCGGCCTCCAAGAATCATTTCCAGACCAATCAATTTCATAGATTTGATTTGCGCTCAGTATAGCACGGTTCGCAGACCCCGGCCAATGGGGGAGGGATGGTATAACTTTCCCATTGACCTATCCCCAAGAGTGTGGTATGCTATTTGGGAGAGGTTGTGGGATGGACGAAACTACAAGTTGCTTGTAGCAAACGACTTATGAGAATGCTGATGGACATAAACGGCGCAATCATAGGGCAGTATCACATCATCAAGCAGATCGGCGAGGGTGGCATGGCCACCGTTTACAAAGCCTATCAGCCCAACCTCGACCGCTACGTGGCGGTCAAGGTGCTGGCGACCGATCTGGCCGATACCAAAGATTTCATCGCCCGCTATGAGCGTGAGGGCAGAATCGTGGCCAGGTTGCGCCACCGTAACATCCTGACCATCTTTGACTACGGACGCCAGGGGGACGTGTTCTATCTGGTCATGGAGTATGTCAGTGGAGGCACTCTCGTAGAGCGTCTGGGTTGGCCCCAGGACTTGGCCTACGCTGTCAATATCGTCTCTCAGGTAGGGGACGCCCTGGCCTATGCCCACAGACAGGGCATGATCCATCGCGACGTCAAGCCTGGCAACATCCTGATGGCGGGAGAAGACTGGCCACTGCTCGCCGATTTTGGTCTGGCAAAGGCGCTGGAGGATAGCCTTCTGTTGACGGCCAGTGGGGCCTGCGTTGGCACACCTCGGTACATGTCCCCCGAACAGGCGCAGGGCCTGACGGTGGACCGGCGCAGCGACATCTATTCCTTGGGGATAGTGCTGTATGAAGCGGTCACAGGCCGGCCGCCTTTTGGCGTCGATAGCCCTGTGGCTATCATCCTCAGGCGCATGAATGAGCCTCCGACGCCCCCCCGCACTTTACGCTCCGATCTGCCGAAGGAGATGGAGCACATCATCCTCAAGGCCTTGGCCCAGTCCCCGGCCGACCGCTATCAACGCATGGAGGAGTTCCTGGTAGATTTGCAGAAGGCATATCCACTCCCTGCCAACGGCAGCCCGGTTCACTGGGGCAATGCACAGCCTGGGCCCAAAGGACAGCCAGTAGTCTTCACGTTAGCTCCGATGCCAGTTGATACCCCCCGCTTGCCCCGCCGGCGATCATTCCCGTGGATCGGGGTCACTGTCGGCATAGTCCTACTGTCGGCTCTGGTCCTGATCCTCTTGCTTTTCATGAACTCAACGACTCTTTGGCAACCCTTCGGCGGGGCGCAAGATACCGCCTCACAGATTTCCCTCACAACCGGCACAAGCCCATCGACCGTAGCCCCCTCGTCCACCGTCACACCCACGACCCTTCGACGACCCTTCGACGGGACTCAGGACACCGCGCCTGAAACTCGGACAGTAGAGCTGCAGGTGTGGCAGACGGACGGTGCGGAGATGGTCTTTGTCCCGGCCGGAGAGTTTGCCATGGGCAGTCAAGAACTGGGCGACGACGAACGCCCGGCCCATCAGGTTCACCTGGACGGCTTCTGGATAGATCGGTACGAGGTGACCAACACTCGCTTTGCTCGCTTCGTGACTGCCACCGGCTACCAGACATACGCCGAAAGGCGCGGATGGGGCTGGGTCTGGAAGGACTCGGCATGGGAGAAGGTCGAAGGAGCCGATTGGTGCCACCCTCGCGGCCCCGATAGCAGCATCGAAGGCAAACTAGACCATCCCGTCGTCCTGGTTAGCTGGAGTGATGCCGAGGCCTACTGTCAGTGGGCGGGGAAGGACCTGCCCAGCGAGGCCCAATGGGAGAAAGCGGCGCGGGGCACTGATGACCGGCGTTATGCATGGGGAGATGAGTTCGACAGTGTCAAAGCGAACACCAACGAATCGGGATTGGGCGACACCACACCCGTGGGAAGCTTTTCCCCTCAGGGAAACAGTCCCTATGGCGCTTCCGACATGACGGGCAACGTCTGGGAATGGGTGGCCGACTGGTACGCCAGCGATTATTACAGCCAGGCTCCGTCTGCCAACCCGCCAGGCCCTGCCACCGGCACTTACAGAGTGTTGCGGGGTGGCTCGTGGCCCTTTGACGAGGTCTATGCCCGAACCGCTTTCCGTTACAACGTCAGACCGGACTATACCTACGATTTCGCAGGATTCCGTTGCAGCAGCCAATAGGAGCGATTGAGATGCCCACACAATCCTTCGACAACGCTTGGATGCGGTTCTTGATAAGGCTCAGGGCACCGCATTGGCAAAAGATAGTCTTCTTTGCTATCGTTCTGTCTCTTGTGAGCGCCCTTTTTCCCCTGCCCGCCCGAGGTCAGGATGAGAGCGACGAGCAACACAGGGAAGTACCTGACCTGAACGTTATCATGGTAGTGGATGAGTCGGAAACGATGTGGAACCAAACCGATACGGAAGGCGTGAGAGTCAACACTGTCAATTTCTTCATTGACATGTTGAGCTCAGAACGCTCCGGCTCTGTCCACCGCCTGGGCATCGTCGCCTTTGGCAGCGAGCCCTACGTCATTCCCTACACCCTGCTGGATAGTCAGGCGGCGGCCGAGGAACTAAAAGAGCAGTACGCGGCGGTGCACAGGAGCATTGGCCCTCACAAGGGCAGGGAATACACCGACGTCAACCAGGCTTTGCGTGCCGCCCTGGAGATGATAGAGCAGCAAGACGATCCAGATCGAAAGCCAGCCATCGTCCTCATCTCCGACGGCCAGCCAACCAACCCTCAGGTGAGCGAGAAGAAAGGCCGGGATTCGGTCGTGGTCTACCTGGACGAAACGCGGAGCCTCCTGGAACTGTTGGGGGATTACACATACATAGATAGCACCTGTCCCAGCACCCAGGGAGTGCCCCTTTACATGGTGGGCATGGGCGTTGATAAACTGGCAGAGACTTCCAGCCCCGATTTCATCGCCCTCTACAGGGAATTATGGCGAGAAGTTTCTGCCGGGACGGGTGGCTATTACAAAGAGGCAGCCAGACTACAAGAAATGCAGAGCATAAGCACGTACATCTTTTCAGAACTACTCTGCATCCCAGCCATGCCCCCTTTGGTCGTACATTCTCCCCAGGTTCTCGAATACCAGGTCCACGATAGCTATTTTCAGGTCTTTTTCAACATATCGGGCAAGGAACACCCAGAGATGGAGGTCAAGGTTTACAGGCCGCAAGAAGACGGGACGGCAGGGGGAGCGGTGCTGAGCAAGGATGAGGAAGGTGTCAGTTGGCAGAGCAACGACATAGACTACGAGGTGTGGGCTGTCAAGTACACGGAGCCCTGGGCCGGCACCTGGCAGGTGGTTCTGGAGGGAGAGGGACGGGCCGAGTTCAGCTACGTTTTCTTTCCCAACACGACAATAGACCTCTATGAGCCTAGTGGCAGTTTCCTGCCCGCCGATAGGCCCCTCACCATCCGGGCCAGAATCGTGGATGAAAACAACCAGCCAGTTGATGTGCTGGTGAAGGACTTTCAGGTGGAGGTCGAAGGGAAGGATGGATTCAGGGAGCAACTGTCCCTGGAAAAGGAGGGTGACACCTTTGTGGCCCAATTTGAGGCTCTGGGGCAGACAGGCGAGTACTCGTTGGTTCTCCATGCCTTGCTGCCCGATGGCACGCCACTCTACGAACATGAGTGGATCACCCTCATCTCTGCCCCCTGGGCTGAACTGACGGAACCCACCTGGGGTTCGTCGTACATGCCTACGGATTCCATCCACTTGCAGGCCATGGTACACTTGGCCGGCGCAACCTCTTTTGAGGACATTAAACTGATAACCATCCTGTCAAAGGACGACAAACCTATCCAGACCATTGAGATGAGCCGTGGCGATACTTTGCCCGGGGCAGAAAACCAGGCTAAGGAAAATGTGGTGGCTTACTCTGGTAGCTTCCAGCCTGTTGGGGAGGTTGGAGAATATGCCGTTCGGGCTGAGATGATAGCCGTCCTGCCCGGTGGGCAGGTCTTTAGCCACGAGACAGTTCCTCTCCCTCTGATCGTTGTCGTGCCGCCAACGCCGACGCCAAGCCCGAGTCCAGTCCCTACTTTCACGCCCACGTCCAGTCCTACTCCCACTCCCACTTGCACCCTTGTACCTGTGGCCACTGAAACCCCGATCCCCACACCGACCCCTGTTTTGTTTTTGGCCTTTGTCGCCGGTTCACCCTACTGTCTGCCAGCCATTCTGGCGCTTATCTTGCTGGCTCTCCTCCTTGCCCTACTGAAGCTACTACGACGTAAGCGGCGACAGCTCGTTCCGGCCAGGATAGAACTGCTGGCTGAGCTGATGCGTTCACGGCAGGAGGGCGGCGAACCACCCTACGTTCTCGTCCTGGGCAGTGGTCCCTCTGTGACCCTGGGCAGCAGCTCGATGAAGCGCGTTGTAAAAGCTGTAACCAGCAGCAACGACCTGCAGAGATTCTACGAGACTCTGGATGGCCTCAGTTCGTTGGAACGATACGCGATCTTGAAAAAGCACTTTGCTAAAGCTGGTATCTCGTCCGGGTACCAGTGCCTGGCAGAACTGATCCAAAAAGGTTTCTTCGATGTCATCTTTACCACTAACCTTGATCCGTTCCTGGAGAACGCGCTGGTCGTTGGTAAATTGGAAGCCTCGGATTTCGGGGTGTTTGTCTGTGGGGAGCAGAACTGCGCAAAAATCCTGGAGTTTCTTGAGAGCGCACGACCACGGGTCAAGATCGTCAAACTGCACGGTGACGTTCATTCTCGCTCGTTCGCCTTTACCCCCAGCGAGATATCCCTTTTCGGTAGCAACAGTGAGCGTGTTCTAGGCCACTACCTGAATCGTGACCTGATTATCGTGGGTCGTGGTCCCCGCGATTACGATATCAGTCGCGCCGTTGAACGGGAGGGGGGCTCCATCTGGTACGTTGGTCAGAGTCCACCTTCAATGGACGATATGGTCTACCAGGCCATGAGAGCCCGGGGCACTCACTCAAACGTCATCAGCGGAGAGTTTGGACTGCTCGATCGCTTCTTCGACGCCCTGCACGGTGAATTGATGCGCTATTGATCCAGCAAGCTGTTGGTTCACCGGGCTAATTTTCTTGTGAAGCCCACTACGCCCACCTGGGGGTTGATCCTGAGCGACTCGCGGACTTTTATCTCTCGCGGTTGGTGGCTGGCGGTCTTTCCCGGCCTGGCCATCACGCTCACAGTCCTCAGTATCAACTTTTTCGGTGACGCCCTGCGAGACATCTTGGACGTGCGAGAGCAAAAGGTAGAAGAGGTGCAACGCTGATGGACGTTCATACGTTTTCCGTTGTGGCTCGTTGTCCTAAAGAGGGAAGCTTTGGGGTGGCTTCGCTAGACGCTTACCAAGCTTTTTGTCAACGAACGCGATCTTTGTTTCACGTGAAACATTGATTGGCTCGACCCCAGGTCTTGCCAAAGATGCCGATCTGTCGTACAATAGGGCTATCCTCACCTCAATTTGACCTAACCGTTGAAGCCAAGAAAGGAGCAAACCAATGGTCAAAAAGACGCTGGGCTACGTTGAACTGGAATGGACCTGCCCCTCGTGTGGCGCTCGGAACCCTGGCACGCAGCAAATCTGCCAGAGTTGTGGGGCCAAGATGCCGGAAGATGCCGAGTTTGAGGCGCCGGTACAACAAGAGTTGGATACCAGTGCCGAGACAGCCGCCCGTGTTGCGGCTGGCCCGGATATCCACTGCCCCTATTGCGGCGCGCGCAACCCCGGAGGTGCCACGACCTGCTCCCAATGCGGCGGCGATCTGTCTGAGGGCATCGAGCGGGTGAAAGGCAAGGTGGTCGGTGCCTACCAGACCGGCCCCGTGCCCGACGTGACCTGCCCTCACTGCGGGGCGAGCAACCCCGCTACGGCCACCAGGTGCTCCTCCTGCGGTGGTAATCTGCAACGACTGAAACGCAAAGAAGCACCGGCCGCTCCACCGGCCCAGCGGAAGGCTTTGCCCCCACTGGCGATCATCGGGCTGGTGGCAGTTCTCTGTGTCGCCGCTGTCGTCCTGTTTCTCTTGCTGCGCCCAACGTCCGAATCGGTGGCCCTGGTTCAGGACGTCGAGTGGACCTACGAGATCGAGATCGAGGAGTGGGGACCTGTCGAGCACGAGGCGTGGCGCGATGAGGTGCCTACCAAAGCCCGTCTGGGAAGCTGTGAGTTCAAAGAACATCACACTCAGGATGAGCCGGCTGCCAACGCCACGGAGGTCTGCGGCACCCCCTATACGGTAGACACCGGCACAGGCAAGGGGGAGGTGGTGCAGGACTGCGAATACCACGTATACGAGAAGTGGTGCCAGTACACCACGGACGAATGGAAACCGGCCGGCGAAGAGGTTGCCACCGGCCATGATCTCAATCCTGAATGGCCGGCCCCCAACCTCCGGTCAGATCAGCAAGAAGGCGAGCGTTCCGAAAAGTACGAGGTGGTCTTTGACGCCGATGGCAAAGACTATGTTTACCATCCCGAAAACCTCCAGGAATTCAGGCAGTTTGAAATCGAGAGCAAGTGGATCCTGCAAATCAACGCTCTGGGCAGGATAAGCTCCGTGAAGCCGGCAGACTGAGGGCGGCATAAACGGCAGGAAAGAATCAGCATGGAAGAGGTTCGCGCCTTTGCCGGGGCGGTCATGGACAACGTGGAGCGCGTCATCGTTGACAAGCGGGCGACGATTGAACTGATGATGGTGGCCCTTCTCTGCGATGGGCACGTGCTCATCGAGGACGTACCCGGTGTGGGCAAGACGATGCTGGCCCGCGCTTTCAAACGGCTGCAATGCGCGCCTGATCTGCTGCCCAACGACGTGACCGGCGTTTCGGTGTTCAACCAAAAGACCAGTGAGTTCGAGTTTCGTCCTGCCCGACGACGTGAAGCCCCTTGTCCGCCCGGCGCTGGCCCATCAGTTCATCGTTCGCCCGGAGAGTGCGCTGCGGGGTCACACAGCGGAGCAGGTGCTCGGTGACTTGTTGGAGAGGGTGACCCTCGATCTGGAAGATCCATGAACAGGGAGAGATGGTAGCCCGGCGCATAGATGGACTGGCAACCGTTTGACATTGTATTGTCGAATGACTCAAGGGAAATATAGTTGGCAGATTGGCATATTAGTATATTGAAAAATTAACAGAAGGAGGCAAGGCTATGAGGCGAGTGATGAATTTTGCACTGGGATTGTTCTTCGG
>CAYNKW010000121.1:8164-11304 GCA_964397845.1 uncultured Anaerolineae bacterium | reverse complement strand
GGGGATGGACTTGGCGAATCTTGCCTGTTTGTGCGTGCACCCAGAAGATGCCATCAATTTTGCCATTGTCGTGTAAATCTGTGCGGCGGACCTCCCAGAAAGGGTCTCCTTTGGCACCAAAATCCTTGACCGGCTCTCCTAAAACAAGTAGTGGTGATACAGACAACGCCTGCTCTGCCTTTAATCGCAATCCGATATGTTGCAGGATAGCATCCTGTGCAGCATGTTCGGTTGTAATCTTGAGCTGAGAATGCTGAGAACATCCCACGACAAATAAGACCAGCAACACAATGGGGCCGCGCAGAAAAGAAATCATTTTATTCCTCATGCCCTAACGGTAAGCATCAGCCGCACGCGGAGCGAGCGTAGCGTGTCGGCTGCATGCAGGGTCGGGCGGCGGTGCCAGCGTGTGGACGGCCAATGCAATTACCAGACACCAGGCACCAAGCGGTACCGTATTTGCTGTGCATACTCAGTATAACCCAACAGCTCCTCGTGGAGTATCTTATCCTCAAGCGCCGTGCGGATTACAAGAAGCAGGGCCAGCACCCCTCCAGCGACGAGCGCCCACAGTGAACCAAGCAAGATCGGCGTCGCGAGCCCAGCCACTAGCGCCCCAGCGTAACCTGGATGCCGTACATACCGATAAGGCCCATCCGTGACAACGATGTGTCCTCGATCCTTTTGGATACGAACATTGCGTGAGTAGAACCTGTTCGATACCGCCGCCCACTTGGAAAAGATATCTCCCAGTAACCAAACAACTAATGCCCCTAACTGGATTGCTAGAGTTAGTTCCGGAGACCCCCCGAAGCGCATATCCAGCCCTGCCACAATCAAGATGACTGGCAAGAGAAGTGTGGTAATACTTGTGAGTGGTCTATCCCATGCTTTGACACCTTCCCCTGGACGAAAGCGTTCTTCTAATAACCCTGGGTTCTTTGATGCAATCATGAGCATACTAACTACTGCTATACCCACGCGAATACTAACATAAACCCATGCCATTCCCCAATCCAGGTGACCTGATGAGAGAAACAGGGCCGCAGCAAAGACCACTGTGAGGCCAATTACACCCAGTAGATTCATCAAAACCCAACCATCGATTTTAGCTTTCCTATCAGGATGATTTTCAACAAAATTTTGTCAATCCTGTCTATAATCCTGCTCATCGAAGGGCAAATGCAATCACCCTATTGTCAGACTCAGATTGCGTTCGTGCCTCGTCATTTGATCAGCGTCTCGCCCAAGAAGTTAACAACAAAATCGGCTCACGCCGTCTCGAAGGCCAGCCCGTCCCCGTTCTCTCCTGCGTCCACGCGCACCGTCGTCCCCGGCGGCGGGTCGTGAGCCAGCAAAAAGTCGGCCAGAGGTTGGCGGATGTGGCGCTGGATGATGCGCCGCAGCGGGCGCGCACCCCACTCCGGATGCTCGTTCTGCGCCAGGAGCCAGGCGCGGGCGGCGCCGGTTACTTTCAGGTTCAACCCCCGGCCCGCCGCCAGCTTGAACTCCTTCTCGAGCATCAATCCCAGGATCTGGCGCAACTGATCGTCGGTCAGCCGGTGGAAGACAATGATGTCGTCCAGGCGATTGAGGAACTCGGGGCGGAAATGGCGCTTGACCTCGGCCAGGGCCAGCTCTTTGGCCTCCTCGCCCATGCCAGGGTCTCCCAGGTAAGCAGAGCCCAGGTTGCTGGTGAGGATGATGACCGTCTCGCCGAACGAGGCCGTTCGCCCCTTGCCGTCAGTCAGGCGACCCTCTTCCATCATTTGCAGCAGCACGTCGAGGACGCGGGAGTGGGCCTTTTCCACCTCGTCGAGGAGAACGACGGTGTAGGGCGATTCGATGACCCGGTCGGTGAGTTGGCCGCCGCCCTCAAAACCCACGTAGCCCGGCGGCGCGCCGATGAGCCGGTTGAGCGAGTCCTCCTGCTGGTACTCGCTCATATCCAGCACCACCATGGCGTCCTCGCTGCTAAAGAGAAAGTCGGCCAGCGCCTTGGCCAGCTCCGTCTTGCCCACGCCTGTGGGGCCGAGGAACAGAAAGCTGCCGATGGGCCGCCTGGGGTCTTTGAGGCCGACGCGGGCGGTCTTGACGGCGCGGCTGATGGCCAGCACTGCCTCTTCCTGACCAATGATGCGCCGGTGAATGTGCTCCACCATGCGGGCGTAGCGCGCCCGCTCGTCGGCACCCAGTTTGGTTACCGGGATGCCCGTCATAGCGCTGGCGGCCACCGTCACGTCCTCGGCATCGAGTTGCGCGTCGGGCGGGGTGTCGGGCGTGAAGGGGAGTTGCGTCTGGGTGCTCATGCGCACCAGGGCACAGGTGCGGTGCATCAGGTGGACGGCGCCGCCCGGCAGCGGCGTGGCGGTCAGGTAGCGCCCGGCCAGCGAGGCTGCCTTCTCCAGCGCGTCGCCGGCGATGGTCAGGCTGTACTCCCGCTCCAGGTGTGGTTTGAGCGTGCCCAGGATGGCCGTCGTCTCGGCTACGCCGGCCGGCGGGACGCGGAGTTGATGGCTGTTCCCGGTGATCGCCGGATTGCCGGCCAGCCGGTCGGCGTACTCGGTCTCGGTGGCCGTGCCGACGATGATGGGAGCGTCTTCAAAGAAGGCCTTTTGCAGGTGACTGGCCGCCTTGGGGAACTCGGAGTAGAGCCGCCCGCCGAAGAAACGTCCGATGTTGGGCACAAAGAGGACGCCGCCTCCGGCCTGGCGCAGCCCGGCCCGCGCGGCCACGTCGGGGTTGTCCACCATGGCCGCTTCGCTGATCTCCACCACGCGCCCGATGCCGGATGGGCCCTTGCCCTCGGCGATGAGTTGGGCCAGGCTGTAAACCAGGTGTCGCCGACCAACACCTGCCGGACCAACCAGGATCACGTGCCGGTCGCTGGCCAGGCTCAACAGGTTGATCAGGTCTCGCAGCAGCGACTGGCGGTAGTGCACGGGCGCCATTTCGCCGCGCCGGGCGGTTTCCACCCAATCGCGGGTAGTGCGGCGGCTGAGCGTCCGGTCGGTGAGGAGGTCGGTCATGGCCTGGGGAGTGATGCCGAAGCGCTGAAGGAGCCCGGCCGTGGAGACGCCGGCCTGGCTCATGGCGGACAGGGCGTGATCGGTGCCGATCCACACCTCGTCGGTGGCCTG
>CAYNKW010000121.1:1517-8064 GCA_964397845.1 uncultured Anaerolineae bacterium | reverse complement strand
AAGAGGTAGGCCGGTAGAAGCCCGTTGCGCTCCACAGTGAACCCGGCTAAGCGCATGATCCAGGGCAGGGCCACTGCCAGCAGCGGTTCCAGCGCCGTGAGCAGGGCGGTAGTTTTGACCAGAAAGTCGTTGCCCCGGGCCCGGCCCAATCTCTGCCACAGCAGGTTGGAAAGGATACGGGCCAGCGTCATGGCCGATAGGTAGAATCCCACCATTGAGGCCGGCGCGCCCAGGACGTCCAGGGCAAAAACAGGATAGAACGGCGCCGAAAGGCGTGTCATGTTCAACAGGATTCGCACCAGCACGTAACGCCGAAAGGCCGCATCCCCTTTCAGCAAGCGGGGGGCGCGGGCCAGTTGTGCTTTGAGCGAGTGGTGAGGTCGATCAGCCGGGCCTGGTTGCTCCTTGACCTGGGCAAAGACCAGTAGGGCCATGAAGAAGCAAAACGTGGATAGGCCAAAGAGCAAGGTGAAGTTGAAAGGAAACGGCTGGCCGTGGGTCTCGTCCAGCACGTAGCGCACCAGAAAGCCCGCTCCGAATACGGCCAGTCCCCCCCAAAAGTTGCGGGCGGCAAAGAAAGCCGCCCGGCGGGGCGGCGAAACGAACTTGCCGATAGCGTCTGTGCGCGCCAGCGCACCGTTGCCGGCGGTCAGGCGGGAGAAGCTGAACAGGGTGAAGAAAAGGAACAGCAGCAGGCCGGGGTTGGAAAGGCTCAGGGTAAAAGTGAGGACGCCCAGCGCGGCGTAGACGGCCACCCGCACGGTTTCCAGAGCCACGGCAATTGGCACCTTGCGCTGTTGAGGCTGGATCCAACTGGCGACCAGGAACTGCGGCAGGAACCACCCCCCAAAACGGATGGCCGACAAAAGACCGATCAGGGTGTTGGAGCCGCCCAGCGCCCGGATAAACACCGAGAGCACCAGATTGGGATGGGTGAGGTTCATCCCCAGTTGGCTGCATGCACCGTTGGCGACGCCCAGCAAGTAGTTTCGCCGGTCTGTAGCGTTGATGGCCGCCTGGATGCGGGCGTTGAGATTCAAAGGGTTCCTCGTTTCAAATAGCCCAGGGCTTCGTCCTCTTCGCTGTTCATGACGATCTCCAGGTAATGGTTCTCCGTGACGGCTGGTACGTCTATCACTTTGACGTAAGTTGCATATTTGGTGCAGTCGGGAGCCAGTTTGGCCAGCGCGTTGGGAGACTCGTCAAAGAACTTCCAGTTGAAGAGGGTATCGGGGCCATCGGGGTAGAGAGGCAGGGGGTAGATCTGCGATTCGACAAGGTCCTGGAAAAAGTGCGTGCCATAAGATACCTCCGGAGCGTGGCCGCCCCGCGCCAGGGCGACCTCGACCAGGGCGCTGGCGTTGTGGATATCTGCGTAGGTCACTTTGACGCCCAGGTTGACGTCGGCGCTGCCCCAACGGCCCGGCCCCACCAGGATGAAACGTTGGCCCTCCAGGTGCTTGTTGATGTGGCCCACGACTCGAGCCACTTGCAGTTTCGTTGCCAGATCGGCGATTTGGTCATAAGTGCGAGGGTCTATCCAGACAACGTAGCGCACGCCAGAGACGATGCCCTGAGGCACCAGGCGGTTGGCGGTAAAGACCTTGTCGGCTTCCGGCACGTCGTCTGGAACTTGCACCGGCTGGCCCCACTCGCGAAAGCTGAGGGGCCGGCACTGGAGCAGCGAGAGCTTTAATTCGGGACGGGGATGGCCGCCGCCGAGTTCGATGGCAAATTCGGTGTCCACCGGGCGGCCGTAGTGGCGTTCTAGCGTCTTGAGCAGACACTTCATCAAGGGCACAAAGTCGGTGTCGGTCAGCAAGTTGTCAAACGTCAATACCAGCGAGCGCGGATCGGGGTCGTCCAGCAGCGAATAGATCGGCTGCACATAGTCACCCTTGTCCACCGAGGCCAGCAGATTCAAGCCACGGTGGTCGCCAGCGATGACCTGGGAAACGGGTAACGTTTCAAAGGAGTTATTCTTCAGGTTCAGCACATCTACGAATCGCTGCGAGTATTTGCTGATGGCCTGGGCGCTTATCTCTGGGCGCAGTGTGGGGTGACTCAGGGCGATCATGCGTGGATAGTCGTTGCAGACGCGCTCCACAGCGCGGGTGCCCAGCCCCCACACCAGCCGCACCAGGCCGTCTTCCCGGCGGATGCGCGGGTTCCAGCGGAAGGGGTTGCGGCTAAAGGCCACGCCAGCCAGCGGTGGGAAAAAGTAGTGACGGTAAGGCTGGCCCACCACCTTTTGGAGCAGGATCGCCATCCGCTCGTCATAGTCCAGCAGGCCCATGTGACGCCGGTAGAGCAGTGCGTCGGGGTTGAGGACGCTGGCGTATACTGCTGAGATGGCGCGCGTGAGCGCTTCCAGGTTCTCCTCTGGCGTGCCCTGGTTGGGCAGAAAAAAGCTGTCGTATTTGCCAGCGAAGGAGAAGCCAAAGCTGTCCTCCAGCAGGCTGGAAGAGCGCACCACCAGCGGGGCGTCTCCCACCTCTTCCAGCAGGGCGCGCAAGCGCTCTACCACGTCATCGGGAAACCGGGCGCCGACGTAGATGTCCTGGATCCTGGGATAGTCTGCTTCGATCTCTTCCCGGCTCTTGTATTTCTGGTTGATGTAGGGGAACAGATCGTTGAGGGCGTGGAAATCGTAGAACACGTCGGCGCCGATAAAGAAAGACTGGGGAATGGCGACGTGGTTACAAAGCTCATAGTCTGTCGCTGCTTCGACCCGTTGCAGAATCTTCCAGGCCAGCATCATGCCGGCTGCCTTGCCGCCTATTTTGCCGCGCCCGATGCGCCGGCGGCGGATCTCTTTCAGATCGGCCACGGTAAAGAACTCGCGCGCCAGGGCCACAAAGTCCAACTGATCGCTGAGCATCCCCTTGGTGAGCACGACGACGATCTCTTTCAGGTGGTGTTGGACTTGGGCTCGCTTCTCTGGCGGGCAGCTTTCGTACTCTTCGCCCAGGGCAAAGAGCATGGCCCAGGGCGCTAACTCGGGATTGAAGGAGAGTACCACTTCCCGGTCTGGCGCTCGCCGCTTTAACGTCTCCTGAACGATCTGCTCGAAACGCCGGTGCGGAATGTTGTGGGCAAAATAAAAATCGGTCAGGTCGCCCCGGATCAGCTCTAGCCGCTGTTGCCACACGGTCAGGGGCTCCTCGTTCGGCGGGTCGGTCAATCCCTCCCGAAGTTGTGAGGCAACGGCCTTCTTGCGCACTTCTCGCTCAAAGTCGGCCGGCGAGATGACGCCCCGTGCAAAGATCTCCTGGCGCATTCGTTCCCGAATCTGGTGGGCCAGGATAGGGTATTGCCTGAGTTCCAGAAACAACTCCAGTACCTTGGGCATCCCCTGCGATGTGAGGATCATTGCGCTACTCCTTCTCGACTCCTTCCGCGCACGGCCAGCTCTTTCAGTCCGTATTGTACTCCAAGAGCCAGGCCGGTGCAAGCGGGCTTGGTCGTGCGCCTCCTCAACGCAACAAGAGAGGGCCAGCAGTTCTAGCTGCTGGCCCTGCAAATCTCGTCCTCACGCTTCCGGGCTCCTGCCCGCCCCGGAGCTTACCGCGTTCGCTCCGGCTGCTCCTCTTTTGGTATCGCGGTCGGGTTAGCGGGCAGCGGCACAGAGACGTGTGGCTAGATGGATGGCAAGGTTCAATCCGCACATATTATAGCATGAATCTATGCAATTGTCAACAAACTTATACTTGTTTTTGTTTTCCCCAGACTTTTTACGTATGCCCGACGGTGAGTGTGAGCAGTGAATAAAACCAGAATGCCAAGTTGACGAAGCACAACATGTAGTATTTATCGGATCCTCGGGCACTATATGAAGACCGACTTGAGCTCGGACAATCGGAAAAGTCAACCAACCCCTGCTTTGTGCGAATGGCTACAATCCGTGGGGCGGGATCGTCTCAAAGAGCCAGCCGTAGCAGTTTGTGAAATTCTTCCACTGCTCATACCCACCGTTGGGCGAACTGGACAAAATCTCGTTTTAGCGGTATCATAGGCTGGTCAGGATAGATGTGGAGAGTGCTCGATGAGGAGAGAACCAATGGGAAGCGCTCCAGACACCATCGTCATGTACGGCACCACCTGGTGTCCCGATTGCAGGCGAGCCAAACAATTCCTGGGCGATCAGCGCGTGCGGTACACCTTTGTCAACATTGAGCAGGATGCGGAGGCCATGGCTTATGTGGAGCGGATCAACAGAGGCATGCGCAGCGTGCCCACAATCGTCTTTCCCGACGATGACATCCTGGTTGAGCCCTCCAACGCCGACCTGGCGGCCAAGCTGGGCCTGCACACCCGGGCCGAGCGCAGTTTCTACGACGTGATCATCGTTGGCGCTGGGCCGGCGGGCCTCACGGCGGCCATGTACGCCGCGCGCGAGGGGCTGGCCCCCTTGGTCATTGAGAAGAGCGCACCAGGTGGCCAGGTGGGCACCACCCAGTTCCTAGACAACTATCCTGGTTTCGACAAAGGCATCTCGGGCGAGGAATTTGCTCGCCGTCTCACCAGCCAGGCCCAGCGCTTTGGCGTAGAGATCCTGCAAGCCCAGGAAGTGACCGGCATCAAAGCCGACGGCCTCTATCGCGAGGTGGACACCGCCGACGGCAGCAGCTACCGCGCTTGCGCGCTCCTCATCGCCACCGGTTCTCGCCACCGCCGCCTGAACATCCCCGGCGAGGAGGCGCTCCTTGGCATGAGCATCCACTTTTGCGCCACCTGCGATGGCCCGTTCTACAAAGGCAAGGAGGTGTTAGTCGTCGGCGGTGGCAACAGTGGGCTTCAGGAGGGCCTGTTCCTCACCCGCTTTGCCAGCCGCGTTATGATCGTCGAGTTCCTGCCGCAGCTCCAGGCCAGCGCCGTCTTGCAAGAGAAGGTAGCCCGGCGCGATGACATGGAAGTCTTGACCAATCACGCCGTCCAGGAGTTCATCGTGGCAGACGACGCTCTGAACGGTGTCAAAGTGCTGGACCGCGCCTCCGATCAGGTCAAGATCCTACGCCCGGCGGGCGTCTTTGTCTTTACCGGTCTTTTGCCCAACAGCGACTTTCTACCGCCCGGGATCGAGCGGGATCGCTGGGGCTTTGTCGTCAGTGGAAAACACCTGGAGACTTCGATGAGGGGCGTCTTTGCGGCGGGCGACGTGCGCGCCAGTAGCACCAAACAGGTTGCCTCTGCAGTCGGCGAAGGTGCTACTGCGGCGTTGATGATTCGCGAGTTCCTGAGGCAGGATAGTTGGTCTCATTTTGATAACCATTCGCCATTTTTCTGTCCCTACTGAGAGGAGGGTAATATGGACAAGATCGCCATTGTGGGTAGCGGAACGATGGGCGGCGGCATCGGCTACGTCACGGCCACTGCCGGGTATCAGACCAGCCTCTACGATCCCTATCCCGGAATACTGGAAAAGGCGCGGGCTTATCACAAGAAGCTGGTTGACCGGGCCGTGGAGAAGGGACGCCTCACACTGGAGGCGGCCAATAGCTATTGGGGCCGCGTGGCGTACACTGGTGATCTGGCTACCGCGCTGCACGGCGCTGACCTGGTCATCGAGGCTACGCCCGAAAAGATGGACCTGAAAAAGAGTCTCTTTCAACAGGTTGAAGAGTTGGTAACACCTGCCGCTATCCTGGGCAGCAACACCAGCTCGTTGCCTATCACCGAGTTGGCCAGCGCCGTGGCCGACCCTGGTCGCGTCATTGGCATTCACTTTTTCAACCCCGCCCCGGTCATGAAGCTGGTCGAGATCGTCGTTGGCCTGAATACCAGGCAGGAGACGGTGGACGCTGTCGCCGAGTTTGTGAAAAACATCGGCAAAGAAGCCGTTATCGTCAAAGACCTTCCCGGCTTTGTGACCACCCGCGTCGGCCTGATGCAAGTCTCTGAGGCCATCCTGGCCTACCAGGAAGGCATCGCTGAGAAAGAAGCGATGGACAAGGCGATGAAGCTGGGCTATAATCTGCCCATGGGCCCCCTGGCTCTGGCCGACCTGGTGGGACTGGACGTGGTGCTTCATGTCCTGGACGCGCTCTTTGAGAACTACAAAGACTCTCGCTACCGCGCGCCGATCCTGTTGCGCAAGCTGGTGCAGGCTGGGCGACTGGGTCGCAAGACGGGAGAGGGATTCTACAAGTACGAATAGAAAGTTCGATACTGCCTCTTTCAAAGACCGGGGCACTGTGGTCATGATCAACATCCTGGCCCACCAGGAGGTGACCCACGTGGCTGACGATTCGTCGGGCAATGCTGGGGCGTCGGTGGCCGCCTATGCCGCCCGGGCCAGGATGCGGGCAGAGGTATTTGTGCCGGCGTATGCCTCGCCAGCCAAGCAAGCGCAGATCGCCGTCTATGGTGCGGAGGTGCGGCCGGTTCCTGGCCCTCGCGTTAACGCCAAGCTGGCCATGTGGGAGGCCGCCGAACGCGGCGTGGTGCCGGCCTCCCATGCCTGCCATCCCGGCTTTCTGGTCGGACAGCAATCGGTGGCCTGGGAGGTTTGGGAGCAACTGGGCCGCCGCGCGCCCGACTGGGTCGT
>CAYNKW010000121.1:0-1417 GCA_964397845.1 uncultured Anaerolineae bacterium | reverse complement strand
TCGGTCGCATCATTGCGCTGGAGGAGGAGCGACAGGCACGGCGCATCATCCTCATTCCCTCGGAGAGCATAGCCCCGGCGCCGGTGCGCGCGGCCCTGGGTAGCGTCTTCAACAATATCTACGCTGAAGGCTATCCCCCACTGCGCATGACCCGCGACGACGAGGCGTTGCTCCTCGACCTGAGCCATCAACTGGCCTACTACCGCCGCTACGCCGACCGCCGTTTCTACAAAGGGGCCGATTACGTCCACTTTGTTGAGACGCTGGCTCAGCGGCGGTGCGCTGCCTGCTTTGCCAACGAGCGCGTCGCTGCCGAGGACATCCATGTCAACGTGCAGCCCCTCTCCGGCGCGGCGGCCAACCTGGTCGTCTACGACGCTCTCATGGAGTCAGGTGATACTCTCATGGGCATGGACCTTTTCCAGGGCGGCCACCTGACCCACGGTAGCGAATTCAACATCTCTGGCCGCCGCTACCAGGTGGTCTCCTATGGCGTGGATCGCCGGACGGAGCAACTGAACTACGACCACATCATGGCGCAAGCACTGGCTGCCCGGCCCAAGGTCATCGTCGCCGGATACACTTCCTACCCCTGGGCGCCCGACTGGCAGAGATTCCGCGAAATAGCCGACGCTTGTGGCGCCTACCTCATGGCCGACATTGCTCACCCGGCGGGGATGGTCGTCGCCGGAGCCTATCCCAGCCCGGTGGGCCTGGCCGACGTCATCACCTTCACTACTCACAAGACAATCTGCGGCCCGCGCGGCGCGGTCATCATGACCGCCGACGAAGAGATCGCGGGCGAGATTGACATGGCGGTCTTTCCTGGCGCGCAGGGCGGCCCCCACACCAACAAGTTCGCCGCCATGGCCGTCGCTTATCAGATTGCGCAGACAGAGGCTTTCCGGCGGATGATGTTTCGCATAACAGAGAACGCCCAGGTGCTGGCGGCGTCGCTGCAAGAGCGAGGACTGCGGTTGGCCTACGGCGGCACTGACACCCACTTGCTGATGATTGACCTGCGATCCATCAAGACACCCACCGGTGAACCGCTGCGGGGCGAGGTAGCGGTGCGCATCATGGAACTGGCTGGGCTGGTGGCCAACAAGAACACCATCCCCGGTGACGAGTTCACCGCCCTGGGCAGCGGCGTCCGCCTGGGCACGCCCTGGGTCACGCAGCGGGGTATGGGCCCGGCCGAGATGGATGCCATCGCCGACGCTATCGCCCGCTTGCTGACGGCTATCCATCCCTTCCACTACCAGGGGCTGCTGGGCGAGTTGCCGCGCGGCAAGCTCGACCTGGACGTGCTGGAGGCGGTCAAGAAGGATGTGGCCGACCTGACCGCACGCGTCACCGCCGAGACCGAATCGCTAGGCAGCCGCTATCCGCACTACTTTTTCGCCGACGAGGCCGC
>CAYNKW010000120.1:0-11336 GCA_964397845.1 uncultured Anaerolineae bacterium | reverse complement strand
CGCCTATAGCAAAGGTACGGGTAATGTCCGCCGGGTAGCCGCGATAGGTCACGCCACAGTCGAAAAGCAGCAGGTCACCCGGCTGCACCACGCGATCAGAGGCGCTGGTGTGGGGTGAGGCGGTGCGTGGCCCAGAGACGACGATGGAGCCAAACGCCATCCCGTGCGCGCCAGCGTGCAGCATTTCGATGTGCAGGATGTTCTGTATCTCCAATTCCGTCTGGCCTGGCTTCACTTGTTCTATCGTGGCTTGCAGTGCTACCTCAGTGATGCGCACCGCCTCGCGCATGTGAGCCAGTTCTGTCTCGTCCTTGATCATGCGCAACTCTGGCAGCAGAAACTCGGTGGCCTGGGTGCGGCAATGGGGCGCGATTTGCTCCAGGCGGCGCAATTCCAGGATACGCATGTTCATGTGCTCCACCCCTATCGTCTTGCCGGAGAGCTTCAGATCGGCCCCGGCGCGCAGGAAGGCCGCTTCGTGGCCCTCTTCGTCGGTGTAGGGATAGAAATCGATGCTGTAAGGGAGCACCTCTTTAGCGTGAGGAGCCTCCAGCGAGGGCAGGATGATGGCCGGCCGGCCCTCGACGGGAAAGAAAGCCACCGTAGGCCGCTCGCTGAGGCCCATCGTCAGCCCGGTAAAGTAGGTGAGGTTGGCTCCTGGCACCAGAGCCAGGTAGTCCATTTCATACAGCTTTAGCAATTTCGACAGTTGTTCCAGCCTTCGCTCATAGTCGTACATGGCATCTCCTTTCTGTGGTGGGTGGTTCCCTGGTAAAAAGTTGACAATTGAGGCGAGTTGGATATAATTACGTCCGATGCCCCGGTGGCGGAATTGGCATACGCGGCAGGTTGAGGACCTGTGCCCTTCTGGGCGTGGAGGTTCAAGTCCTCTCCGGGGCACAGTTCCGTGTCCTTGCCTAGTACTTGTCCATTAATGACTTCGTACTTTGTGGCACCGGTTAAGCCCTGTACTGTCCAGTCCAGGACAGTGCGCAGAATGGCGCCAGAGAGGAAGTTGTTTTTGGACAAGTGCTTAGATAGTTGGAGCACCGATGAAAGCCGATGTTCCGCGTGCATCGGCTTTCATCATTATATCCAAAGGTCTCAAAATAGGCAAAAGGGCGCGAGACCGGGTGTATTTCACTTTCCGTCCCTTGGCGGGCACCGCTCGGAATGCGCTGGCCCGAAGACTGAGGCTGCATTTGCCTTACCCTGAGCAGACACAACATCAGCTTGGTGGACGATTCGGTGTACTCTCGCTTGCGTCCAAGAGAAAATGGTGTATAATATAGTTAGTATAATCCAGGGGAGAAGAAAACCATGCAACAAGAGAATGCCCCGTTCCTCGCCGGGGATGAGGAAAGAAGCGAGGTGAAGCCAGATACCGGGCCTGCCCACCCAATGACGACGCTTCTGGAAGAGACTTACAAGGTCAAACAACTGAAGAAGGGAGACATCCTCGAGGCAACAATCGTACTCACCTCACCGGATGAGATCCTGATTGACGTCGGCGCCAAGTCTGAAGGGCTCGTCACTGGAAGGGAACTTGCTCGATTGGATGACGACTCTCTGTCTGGGTTCAAAGTGGGCGATCGGGTCCTGGTGTATGTCCTTGTCCCAGAAGACAAGAATGGCAACATTCTCCTTTCGCTGGCTAAGGCCCAGATAGAGCAGGATTGGCGGGAGGCCGAACGGCTTTTCAAGGAGCAGGAGATCTTTGGAGGTGTGGTCGCTGGCTACAATAAAGGGGGCCTCATTGTGCGCTTGGGCAAGGTGCGCGGCTTTGTTCCGACATCTCAACTGACAATGCCCGTAGGGGAGGAGGTTGCGATAGAAGAGCGAAAAGCCAGAATGGTGGGCAAAACCATTCAGTTGAAAGTCATCGAACTGGACCGGGAGCGCAATCGTCTCATCCTTTCTGAGCGGGCGGCAGTCCGCGACTTGCGCAGGAGACGAAAAGAGAAGCTGCTTGAGGAACTGAACGATGGGGACATTCGCACCGGGGTCGTCAGCAGCCTGTGCGATTTCGGCGCCTTTGTGGATCTGGGTGAGGCCGATGGCCTGGTACATCTGTCCGAGATTGCGTGGCGGCGAGTAGCGCATCCCGGCGAAGTGCTCCATGTGGGGCAAAAGGTCGAAACCTATGTCCTGAACGTAGACCGCGAACGGAAGCGTATTGGCCTCAGCCTGAAGCGTTTGACGCCAGATCCCTGGACAATGGTTAACGAGCAGTACAAGGTGGGACAATTGGTGGAAGGCACCATCACCAAATTGGTCAAGTTTGGTGCCTTTGCTTGTCTGGCCGGTACCGATATCGAGGGTCTGATTCACGTCTCGGAATTGTTGGAGGATCACGTCGGCCATCCCAAAGAAGTTGTTAAAGAAGGCGATGTGCTGACTTTGCGAATCATCAGAATAGATGCCACCCGGCGGCGGATGGGGTTGAGCCTCAAACGAGTAGACTCGGCCGACTACGCAGACCAGGACTGGGCATCCAGCTATGCTGAAGTAACAACGACAAAGGAAGAAAAAGAGAAAGAGGATGAGCCAGCAGCAGAGGAAAAGACTGGTCTGCCGAAAGTGGACGAAGTGCCCTCTCCCACTTCTGAGTTGCCAGAGACGGAAGCCGTCGAAGACATAGCGACGTGAGGAAGGGGCAGGATCCACTGGTGTGATATGCTTACACCTTCAAATTGTTAACTGAGCGCTGTGTCCTTGCTTGAGAAGGGGGAGTCTGATGCTGGTGTGGAGAACGCCCCCATGTGCATCTGGGCGTGTGGACTATGCTATGGGGGGTTAGCGCGCGGCGAAGCGGATAGCCCCCTTTGTGTGTGTTGTTGCCGGTAGGAATTTCTGTGATAGAGGGAATTACCTGGTGTTTACGGGGATTTCACCCAAAATTTAGGGTAGTTTTACCCCCTTCGTGCTCCGTCTGTGATAAAATGGTGCTGGAATCTCTTAAGCGTTTGGCAAGGGGGGCTTTTATGACACCGAAGGGGGCGGTCCTAGGCTTGCTTTAGATTGAAGGCAGGCGTTTGTAAAGGGAGATAGACCGTCATGGAAGATAAATTTGATCTTTTCACCAAGCGGACCAAAAAGGTATTGATGCGTGCGCAAGAGGAAGCCAAGAGGATGCGCCACAGCTATATCGGCACAGAGCACCTTTTGCTGGGCATGATGAAGGAAGAAAAGAGCATCGCCAGCAAGGTTCTTCGAAAGCTGGGGGCTGAGCCTGCTCAGGTGCAACGTTTAATCGAGCGCCTCACCAGTACCCGACGGCGTTCTCCCTTTAGCGGCAAGCCCACGCTTACTCCCCGCACGCGCAAAGTGCTGGAGACCGCCTTTGACGAAGCGCGGCGGTTGGGTAATCACTACATAGATACCGGACATTTGCTGCTGGGGCTGATTGGGCAGGGTGAAGGTATAGCTATAGAAATCTTGCGTGACGCGGGCATCACTCTGGAAAATGCCCGCCGGGAAACGACTCGCATGATGATGCAAAATCCGGTCGTGGCTGGCGAAAAGCGAAGCAAGCGACAGAAAACACCCATGCTGGACCAACTGTGCACTGGCCTGACGGCTCTGGCTGCGGAAGGCAAACTCGATCCCGTCATCGGTCGCCAGACCGAAATTGAGCGAGTCATTCAGATCCTCTCGCGGCGTACCAAGAACAACCCGGCCCTCATCGGCGAGCCGGGGGTGGGCAAGACGGCCATTGTCGAAGGGTTGGCCCAGCGTATTGTGAGTGGCGAGACGCCCCCCAGCCTGCTGAACAAATGCGTCCTGCAATTGGACGTTGGCTCGTTGGTGGCCGGCACCATGTATCGGGGGCAGTTTGAAGAGCGCCTCAAGCGTGTCATCGAGGAACTCAAAGGCTCGGACAGCATCCTGTTCATTGACGAGGTCCACATGTTGGTAGGGGCTGGATCGGCTGGCAGTTCCGTGGACGCGGCCAACATTCTCAAGCCTGCCCTGTCTCGCGGCGAAATACAGTGTATCGGTGCGACCACGATGGAGGAGTATCGCAAATACATCGAAAGTGACTCTGCGCTGGAGCGCCGGTTCCAGCCTATTGTGGTAGGTGAGCCAACAGTGGACGAGACTATCGAGATCTTGCGCGGCATCAAGGAGCGTTACGAAGAGCATCACCGACTCCGCATTTCCGATGAGGCCGTCGTTGCCGCTGCTTACCTGGGAGAGCGATACATCACTGATCGCTTTCTACCCGACAAGGCCATTGATCTGATTGACGAAGCATCGTCGCGCGTGCGGATGTACAAAGCCCCTCGCATGCATGACTACGGCGAGACCTTTGCCTCGCTGCGAAAGATCCAGCGTCAGAAAGAAGCGGCCATAGAGGACAAGGACTATGAAACGGCCAGTAACTTGCGTTACCAGGAAGTGGACCTGCAAGCCAAGTTGGAGCAAATGCGTTTGAGCGACGTGATCCCACCCGACAGCCTCATCGTCTCTGACGAGGACATTGCCGAAATGGTCTCGATGTGGACGGGCATTCCGCTGACGCGGCTGGCCGGCGAGGAGTCGGAGCGGCTGTTGAAAATGGAAGCTGAATTGCACAAGCGAGTGGTGGGTCAGGACGAAGCCATCACGGCTCTGGCCAAGGCGGTGCGTCGGGGACGCGCGGGTCTGAAGGATCCCAAGCGCCCCATCGGCTCGTTTATCTTCCTCGGCCCCACTGGCGTAGGCAAGACGGAACTCTGTAAGGCCCTGGCCGAATTTCTGTTCGGCAGCGAGGAGGCACTCCTCCAGTTGGACATGTCGGAGTTCATGGAACGCCATACCGTCTCGCGTCTGGTAGGCGCGCCGCCGGGCTACATTGGCTACGACGATGCCGGCCAGCTTACCGAAACCATCCGCCGACGGCCCTACTCGGTGGTCTGCTTTGACGAGGTCGAAAAAGCGCATCCCGATGCCTTTAACATGCTGCTGCAAATCATGGAAGAGGGCCATCTGTCAGATGCTCGTGGCCGGACTGTGGATTTTCGCAACGCTATCATTATTATGACCTCCAATGTAGGTGCCGACCTAATCAGACGGACCACCTCGTTAGGTTTTGCCGTCAGGAAAGACGAAGCTAAAACGGAACAAGAACAATACGAAGCGATGAAGGAGAAATTGCTGGCCGAACTCCGCAAGATCTTTCGACCAGAGTTTCTCAATCGCGTGGATGGTGTCATGGTCTTTCGGTCTCTCTCCAGAGATGACATCACAAAGATCGTCCAGTTGGAACTGGACAAGATCCAGGCGCGACTTGACGAGCACGATATCGTGCTCGAGTCTACCGGCGAAACACACGATTTCTTGGCTAAAGAGGGATACAGCGCCGAGTTTGGTGCTCGTCAACTGCGCCGGGTGATCCAGCAGCACGTAGAAGACCCCCTGTCGGAAAGTATCCTTTCGGGCGAGTTTCAACCTGAAACGACGGTGCGGGTGGACGTGAACGAGGATGGGGATGCGTTGACACTGCGAACCGTTGATGATACGACATCCTCGGTTGATGAGCAAGCCATGCTGGAAGCGATGTTCGAATAGGAGGCGAAGCGGCCAGCGATGGTCAAATCGCGGACTAAAACGATCTATGTTTGCCAGGAGTGCGGTGGCACTCAGCCTAAATGGATGGGTCGTTGCCCTGACTGCGGCGAATGGAATGCCTTGGTAGAGACTGCCGTGGAGCGCAAGCGTCGCGCTCCACTGTCGTCTCAAATGGCCTTGACCGGCGTCAGGGCCGTGCCCCAACGCCTATCGGAGGTAGACGCGGACGGCATGGAGCGCATTCCCCTGCCCATGCCCGAGTTCTCGCGGGTGCTGGGCGGCGGCATTGTGCCGGGCTCCCTGGTGCTGGTGGGCGGCGATCCAGGCATTGGCAAGTCCACCCTGCTTTTGCAAGTAGCCTCCCTGCTGGCGGAGGGGGGCGGCGTGCTGTACGTCTCGGGGGAAGAATCAGCGCAGCAGATCAAGATGCGCGCCCAACGCCTGAGTATTGAGAGTGACCGCCTATATCTGCTCACTGAGACCAACCTGGATGCCATCGTAGCCCACATTCAGCAATTGCGGCCGCGCATAGCCGTAGTGGATTCTATCCAGACCGTCTACCTGGAAGAGTTGACTTCAGCAGCCGGCAGCGTGAGGCAGGTGCGTGAGTCAGCATCCCGGTTGATGCACCTGGCCAAGAGCCAGGGCGTTTCCATCTTTCTGGTGGGCCACGTGACCAAAGCGGGCGCCATCGCCGGGCCACGGGTGCTGGAGCACATCGTGGATACTGTGCTCTATCTGGAAGGGGATCGCTTCCATGCCTATCGCCTGCTGCGCAGCGTCAAGAACCGCTTTGGCGCGACCTCGGAGGTAGGTGTCTTTGAGATGGGTCAGCAGGGTTTGAAAGAGGTGCTCAATCCGTCAGAAGCCTTCCTGGCTGAGCGGTGGCCCAATGCGGCCGGATCGGCCATCGCAGTGACGGTGGAAGGCACGCGTCCCCTGTTGGTCGAGATCCAGGCGCTGTCCAGCACCACCAGCTTTGGACTGCCTCGCCGGACGGCCAACGGTGTAGATCTCAATCGGCTGCTGCTGCTGGTGGCCGTATTGAGCAAGCGCGTGGGTCTGCGCCTGTCCGATCAGGACGTGTTCGTCAACGTCGTTGGCGGTCTGCGCATTGCCGAACCGGCGACCGACCTGGCGGTAGCAACGGCCATTGCCTCCAGCTTTCACAATGTTCCTGTGGCCGCCGACATAATCACCGTAGGCGAGATCGGTCTCTCCGGAGAGTTGCGTATGGTCAGCCAAGTGGAGCGCCGCCTGAACGAAGCAGATAAGCTGGGCTTCCGGCGCTGTCTCATGCCCAAACCAGCGCGCCGATTGACCAACCTGCCAGACGGCCTGGAGATCATCGGCGTCCGCTCGCTGTCGGACGCTTTGGAAGTGGCTCTGGTGCACTGACAAGCGTCGAGCATCCGACAAACAGCGGCAGACTGGGCCGATTTGTCTTGCCCTCACATTGGCACAAATCAGAGAAGTTTGGTATAATGTCTGTCGAAGTGTAAAGAGACGTAAAATGGCCGCTCCTGGCAAAGCAAGGCCACCCGAGCGGAGGATGAGATGGAGGATAGTTGTGGATTCGGGAAGGTTTAGAAACGGGCTGGTCTATTTTATAATCCTGGTGGCGGCTGTGGGGTTGCTATATAGCTTTACTTCGCAGACCAAGCCACTGGAGGCGGATATCAGCACGGTGGCTCAACAGGTTGGAGAAGGTAAAATCAGCCAAATTACCGCTGCCAGCGACGACCAGACGTTGAAAATCGAGTACAAGGCGGGGGCTGAGGTTTCCGTAGCCAACCAGCGGTTTACCGTCAGTAACAGAGATGGCGATCATCCACCGATGGTTTCATACAAAGAGAGGGGCGCCAGTGTTCTGGAAACCTTAACAGCGCTGGGAGTCACGTCAGAACAGATCCAGAGCGTCACATTTAAGGCCGAGCGGCCCAGCGAACTGGGCGGTTGGTTGACCATCCTGAGCGGTGTTCTGCCTATGCTGTTCCTTGCCGGGGTCATTTACTTTATGCTGCGCCAGGCGCAAGGATCCAACAGCCAAGCGCTCTCTTTTGGCAAGAGCCGGGCGCGGATGTTCACAGGCGACAAACCGACCATCACTTTCGAGGACGTGGCGGGCGTAGAGGAGGCAAAAGAGGAACTCCAGGAAGTGGTGGAGTTTCTCGAAGAGCCAGAGAAATTCATTGCTCTGGGCGCGCGGATTCCCAAAGGAGTGTTGTTGGTCGGTGCGCCGGGCACGGGCAAAACCCTCATGGCCAAGGCCGTCTCCGGTGAGGCCGGCGTGCCTTTCTTCAGTATCTCCGGTTCGGAGTTCGTCGAGATGTTCGTCGGCGTCGGCGCGTCACGGGTTCGTGATCTCTTCGACCAGGCCAAGCGCCACAGCCCTTGTATCGTCTTTGTGGACGAGATTGACGCCGTGGGACGGCATCGTGGCGCTGGCCTGGGGGGCAGCCACGACGAGCGGGAACAGACGCTCAACCAGATTCTGGTCGAGATGGACGGTTTTGATACCGACACCAACGTCATTGTCATGGCCGCTACTAACCGGCCCGACATCCTTGACCCAGCGCTGATGCGGCCCGGTCGCTTCGACCGCCGCGTGGTGCTGGATCGGCCCGACATGAAAGGTCGCCAAGCAATTCTGGAAGTGCACGTGCGCGGCAAGCCACTGGCTGCTGATGTGAATCTGCCCAACTTGGCAAAGCAGACCCCCGGCTTTGTCGGGGCCGACATTGAGAACCTGGTTAATGAGGCAGCCATCCTGGCCGCGCGGGCCAACAAGAAGGCCATTGGCATGGTCGAGTTTGAAGAGGCCATCGAGCGAGTCATTGCCGGGCCGGAGCGACGGAGCCGTCTCATCAGCGACGAAGAAAAAGAAGTCATTGCTTTTCACGAAGCGGGTCACGCCCTGGTGCAGTGGAAGCTCGATGGCTGCGACCCGGTGCACAAGGTCACTATCGTCTCGCGAGGCATGGCTTTGGGTTATACCCTGGCCAGGCCTGACAAGGATCACTATCTCCAACAAAGGAGCAAATTCAAGGATCAACTGGCCGGCATGCTGGGCGGCCGGGCAGCGGAAGAACTGATCTTTAGCGATGTTACCACTGGCGGCAGCAACGACCTGGAACGTGCTACCGAACTGGCCCGTAAAATGGTCACCCGTTATGGCATGAGCGACGTTCTCGGTCCCATGACCTTTGGTCAGAAAGAAGAATTGATCTTTCTGGGACGTGAGATCGCTGAGCAGCGAGATTACAGCGAGCAGACAGCGCAACAGATTGACAGCGAAGTGAAGGGAATCATCGAAGAAGCTTACCAACGCGCCAAGGATGTGCTGACCAAATACCATGACAAGCTCGTCGCCATGGCTGAGAAGTTGATAGAAGTGGAAACGTTGGACGGAACGGAGCTGGAGGCTCTGTTGGCAGAGAGTTAGGAACTGGTCGTGGCGTTTGTGGGGGGTCATCGTAAGGGTCGGTGACCCCCCTTTCCGTATGGTGCGCACCCTGGTCATCTGCTTTCGACAGACAGCCGGGGCTGGGCCGCGGCACAGACCTGGGAGAAACCTTGCCAAATTTTCATCATGGTGTATAATATTCATAGCAATGCACAAGACCTAATTGCACGAATAGCGCATTGGGGCTATAATAGGGTAGGCTTGCTAGTCGGTGGCCCTAATGGTCCGGCGACGGGATGCCTGTGCTTGCTTGATGGTGTGAGTGGTTTGAGCGAGAGCCTGTCTGGCCCACACGCGATGGGTGTTCTATTTGGCGTGGAGGCTTCTGGCAGGAGGACCAAATGTCGATAAGCACGAGACAGTTTCCAGAACTAGAGGGGCCTCTGGGGGAAGGAGAAACGCTCCCCAAGGGCACTGTTCTCCAGAAGCGGTATCAGATCATCAAGGTTGTGGGCATTGGTGGCATGGGAGTGGTCTACCAGGCTCGCGACATGCGGTTTCCTAACGTCACCAAGCTCTGCGCCGTCAAGGAGCTGATGAACACTGCGCCGGATGCGCGCTTGCGTGAGTTGGCCATGCGTGGCTTTGAGCGAGAAGCCAACGTCCTGGCAATGACGAACCACCCTTTTCTGCCCAAGATATTCGACTATTTCAGCGAGGGAAACCGCAGCTATCTGGTGATGGATTTCATCGATAGCAAAAACCTGGAGCAAATTCTGGAAGAGACGCCCGGCTTTCTGCCAGAAGAACAGGTCATCCAATGGGCCATTCAAATCTGCGACGTGCTGTCTTATCTTCACAACATGGAACCGAATCCCGTCGTCTTCCGCGACATGAACCCCTCCAACGTCATGTTGGGTCCACAAGACCGGATCATGCTCATTGACTTTGGTATCGCCAGGGTCTTTCAGCCCGACCAGAAAGGCACTATGGTCGGCACCGAGGGCTACTCGCCGCCGGAGCAGTATCGGGGCATCGCCGAGCCTCGGACCGATATCTATGCGCTGGGTGCAACGATGCATCATCTGTTGACCAAGCGGGACCCTCGCCTGGAGCCCCCTTTCTCCTTTGAGGAACGTCCTGTGCGCTCCATTAGCCCCGCCGTGTCGGAGGGCCTGGAAGCCATCGTGATGAGGGCCCTGCACTACGACATGGATAAGCGCTTTTCGTCGGCTCTGGAGATGAAACTGGCATTGATGACTCTCCTCGAGGTACAACGGGGGGAAATTTCCAGTGCAGACTTGGGCACCATCGCCTTGCCTCGCTCGTCCGATAGTGTGTTGGCTGTCTGGCATTTTGCCTGTGAGGATGAGGTCTATTCGTCGCCCGTCGTCTCCGACGGCATACTCTACGTGGGGGCTTACGATCATAACTTGTGGGCACTGGATGCCAAGTCGGGCGAGTTGATCTGGAAATATGCGACCTCAGGGGGGATTAACGCCACGCCCTGCGTCCACAAAGACAGGGTGATTGTGGGCTCCGCGGATCGGTTTCTATATGCTGTCAGTGCTGACCGGGGGCGCATCATCTGGTCTTGTCCGACCAACGGCCGCATTCGATCTTCGGCCCGGGTAGAGTATGATCACGTGTTCTTTGGCTCGGAGGATGGCTATTTCTACACGGTGAGCGTGCAGTCGGGCAGGGAAGCGTGGAAATTCCAGGCTCTGAAGGAGATTTGGTCTTCACCAGCCATAGCCGATGAAGTTGTCTATTTTGGCTCTAACGATGGGCATATGTATGCTTTGGACATCCAGGACGGAAAGATGCGCTGGCGGTTTCGCATCTCCAGGGGCGTGCAGTCCTCTCCCTTGGTTTTTGAGGGACTGGTTTACGTCGGCGGCGAGGACAACAGTCTGTATGCCATAGACGCGATCTATGGCTCGGCCGCCTGGCGCTATCGCACCGGCGGTCGGGTCCGTTCGTCGCCAGCTATCACTCCAGAATTGGGCGTCGTTTATGTAGGCTCAGCGGATGGCTTTGTGTACGCCGTAGACGCCGAGTCGGGCCGCCTGGTCTGGAAGTTCGCCACAGAGGATCAGGTGATTTCCTCGCCCACTGTTCACGAGGGGGTGGTCTACATCGGTTCGCGAGATGGGTATCTCTACGCCTTGGATGCCAAATCTGGTGACTTGCGGTGGAAGTTCAAGACGGAAGGAAAAATCGTGTCATCCTCGTGCCCGGCTATTTATGAGGGCATGGTCTACGTTGGTTCCACCGATCGTCGCATTTACGCTTTACCTGTATAAGCAAGTGGGGCGCAGGTATTTTTTCCGTCAGATCATAATTCGACAATGTTGCATTAGGTTATGTCACTCTG
>CAYNKW010000119.1:0-11364 GCA_964397845.1 uncultured Anaerolineae bacterium | reverse complement strand
CAGTTTAGGCTAACGGGCACCGCCAACAGGAGTTCGGCGTTGGCAGTTCCCTGGGCCCCCCGGCACAGAGATCGACCCACCAGCAAGTGGTTATTATACTCAGCTTGCACACTTTGTCAACTTTTGTTTGACAAGTGTCAGAAATCATGGTAAAATGACCAAAACACGAAAAGAGAGAGCATGGCATGAGCCAATACGTGTACTGGCACGCCCCGCTTTGGGAAATACTGTTGGTGGCTCTGATAGGCCTGGCGATGTTGGGATGGCTGATAGCACGTGCCCTGTGCCGTCCCGATCTGTCAACGGCGCTGTCTGCTGTCAATCCAGCCCTGAACGACCAACCACTTTTTTTCTTCGACCGGGTGAAAGGCGTCACGTGCCTCAACGACGTAGCAGAACAGACATTGAGAAACCTGCCCGCATCTCAGCAGCAATCTCTACTCGACGTGCTGATGGACACCCTGCTCGAAGCCTGCTATGAAGCCCGCATCACACAGCAACAAGACTGGCCGGAATCTGATTATACCCTCATCGCGGTTCCGCTCTCCAAGCAGCCAGGTGATGTTACCGGTGTGTTAGTGCTAGTGACAGCAGAAACACTGCTGCCGCCGCCTGAGTGCCTTGTTGACGAGCCTCTCACAGCAGAGACAAAATACTGGCTGACATTGAGTCCGGCGCTGCGGCTGAACCGCGCCCGACCTGTGGTGTACGTCAGGCGCATCAGCCCAGTGGCGGCGGGGAACACAACGGCAACCTGGCAGGAATATCAGCTTGGTCACATGGAGGAAACGCTGTTGCGGTATCTGCTGGAACATCAGGCTGAGGTGCAGACTGCGGAAATGCTGTTCCGCGCTATCTGGCCCGAGGACCCAGTGGAGCGCTACGGCCTGCGCCCCGACCAGAAGGACCGCCTACGCCACTTAGTCTTTCAGTTGCGCCGGCACATAGAGCCCGACCCGCGCAATCCGCGTTACGTGTGTACAGCCCACGGTGTCGGCTACGTGCTGTATCTAGAGCAAGAGCCGAATGTCCAATGAAACTGTGTCTGCTGCGGACCTGGTCGCGTAAACCGATCATTCCGGTGACGATCATCTGGTTGTTGGCAACGCTGGGTTGGATGGTATGGCGCAGCGACAGGCTTGGCGGACGCCCGTTGGTGATCGTTTGGAGCAGCGACCCTGGCGACTACGATCCGCATCACACGTCTCACCCGATCGCCCATTCGGTCTTTCGCCACGTCTGCGAGCCGTTATTCTACGAGGATTTTGATGGCACAGTGCGTGGGCTCCTGGCGGAGGACGAAATCGAATACGGAGACGGTGGGCGTTGTTTGACGGTTCGCCTGCGGCCGGGCATCACCTTTCACGATGGGACGCGACTGGATGCACGGACCGTGCAGACCAGCTTCGAGCGATTACAACGCCTGGGCGTCTCGCCGCTGGTCAACGACCTGCGCAACGTCACGGTGACGGCCCAATCCGGCGGGCGCAGCGTCGTGTTTACCCTGCCCGAGCTCAATTACGAGTTTGTCCGGCTGGTGTTGAGTAACCCCTATGCCGTCATTGTTTCTCTCCAGGAGAGCGACACAGTAGAGCCGGGGTTCGTCGCCTGCACCGGCCCCTACCGCTTCGCGCCCAGTTTGTACCGACCCGGTCAGTCGCTGACGCTGGTGAGCTACCCAGATTACTGCTGGCCCCCCGCTTACTTTGCTAATCAGAACGCGGCGCACATCCCGCAGATTCGTTTCATTTTTGAAGCCGATCGCACCGCCCGCCTCGACTATCTGCTGAACGATGAGGGCTGCGTGCTCAGCCTCAGCCGGGGACAGGTCGCGCCGGTGGTCGCTCTTCCCCGCTTCCGGCTGTACGAGGCTACCGGTGGCGTGACTTACCTGGGGTTCAATTTCCAGCGCCCGCGCTGGCAGGACGCGCAGGTGCGGCAGGCCGTGGCGTTGGCGTTTGATAAGACCGCCCTGGCCGAACTGGGCCCCTTCCTGATCGCCGATACTCCCCTGGCGCCCAATACCATCGGCTACGACCCACGTGCGGCAGCCTTTGGCTACGGCTATGACCCCGATCGCAGCCGGACGCTGCTGGCTCAGGCCGACTTTGACACCAGTGCCGAGGTCGTGCTGCTGATTCCCAAAAGCAACACCTATTGGGAACTGGCCACCGTTGCCCAGCAACAGCTACAGGCCGTCGGACTCCAGGTGCGCATCCGTGAGGCGCCCCGGGCGGACATCCTGAGCCAGCGCCAGGACTTTGACCTGCTGTTGTTCGACTATGCCTGGGGCGATTACACGGCGTTGGGCATCTTTCTCGGCCCAGGGCCGCGCAATCTGCTCAACTATCCTAGCGGTGACGTCGCTGGCCTGGTGGTGCAGGCGCGCACCACGGCCGATCCTGGCCTGCGCCGGCAGCTCGTGCTGAACGCCCAACGAACTGTTCTGGAGCAAGCCCTTTGGCAGCCGTTGCTCGTGCGGCGCATCACCTTTGCCGTGGATGGCACATGCGTGCAAGGCGAGCGCCAGTCCCCTGAAGGCGAACTCCTCTTCCACGATGCCGATACGCGCCGCTGACCTATTATTTTTCCTCGCGGAGCGGGTTTGACGGATCAAAAATCATATCTTGTCACAAAAAATCATAAGCTCTCACAAATTCTGCTCTCTTTTTGTGGTATACTGAACTCGTCACCGGAGAGTCCGATGCGTGTCACATCTGAGCATCCATACCATTGTGGTTGGAAAGGTCGAGTGTGGATGGGGAAGGGGGGAGGACAATGTAGAGTTTACCCGCTGGTTAGTTTTGACAGAAGTAATAAAATGGAAGGAGAAACGACTATGAGCAAAACAATCAGAAAATGGTTGGTACTGGCTGGGCTTGTGGTCACTACGGCGATTGCCGGTGCTGTTGCCATTCAAGCGGATGGTGCTTGGGGGCCGCCTGTGGACCATGGCTCTTGGATGCCTACGGAAGTGACAACTCCTATTGACGCCTACTTTAACCGTAACGGCGCCCCGTGGGTTCAGGTGCACCAACATTTCAAGTGGGACGATGCTCACATGAACGAGTTTAAGTCAAAGAACGCCGACTTTCAGTGGGAGGTGAACCGACTGGGACATGAATATTGGGATTACTGGCACTGCTTTGGCCCCAATATCTATTGGACAAATCTACCCGACCACACAGATATGTGGGCAGAGGAAGAAGATCCGCCGTGGTGCTTCTTGGATAAGAGCGGGGACGAGGAATGGGAGGTCAAAAGCAAAGATCCAGATGCTTTACAAGCCAACTTCGAATACGGCGTCTGGGTAGAGTTCAGCCGCGATCAAGAGGATCTGGGCAAGGCTCTACCCTACCAGACAGAAGCAGAATGGTGTGGCAAGCCCTGGCCCTTCTGCAATTGGGGACAAGACTTTGGTTGGGGAGTGCTATCGGAGGGCGAATTTGCCAATCCATGATAGAGAGCTACTACCCAAGCCATGAGGTCACAGTGTAAGTTGCTACTCCCACAAGCAGCGACTTGAAGACCATCGTGAGCATGGAATAATTAAAGAAGGAGGGACCTATGGAAAAAACAACGAGGGATAGAATCAGGCTGATGTGCCTCATTTGCGTGACCGTGCTACTAGGCGTCGTTGCCAAAGCAAACGTCATCGCACAATCAGGGGCGGGCGGCGATCAGATTAAGGTGCTGGAACAACTTGAGTCTGATGTTGAACACACAGCCGTCTTTGAGAGGAGCGGACAAGTCGTCATATTAACAGAATCTCAAATTGAGAGTGAGGAGGATTTGCTGGCATACAAATCAAACGCCATGCGCAGGTTCGCGTCGCTTTCACCTACCGATACCCAGATCGCTGCTGTCACCTTCATCTCTCCCCTAGCTATTGAGGAAGTAGAAAGCATACTCGGCAAGGTGGAGATTCGTCGTTTGCGCTTTGTCTCCAAGCCTTTTGGAGGTGGCAAATTGTCCTACCCTCCGGCTGCCGAGAATATGGAACTATCTATTGCCGAGCACATGAAAGAGCATCACGGCGTGAATGATTTTCGGCTGGTAGATGGTTACGTGGCTGCTGAGATTCAGGGAACAACGACAAGTCTGCAATCCCTCCAGGAGAGTGAACATGTCTTCCTGGTCGATGTAGGAGCCGTCGAATTGCGCGAGAAATATAAAGAGGCAACCATCATGGTGGGTGATGTGTACTATCGTTACAACAATTTCATAGATGAACCAACAGAGTCATTGACAAGATAGTATACAGATTGCCCTGCCCCGAGCTTCTTCATCGGGGCAGGGCGACCGCACGTTCCTGGGGACAACTTCTGTAGCTGACGTTAAACTTGTGTTCCCTGCCCAGCTATACTCTGATTAAAGGAAAAGGATGGCAGGACCTCTGAAAACCCCCATGCAAAGGAAAAGTAGGGTTGCCACTGCAATCCTACTTCTCGCGTCTTGGCTGTCTCTCCTGACCGCTTGTCTTGAAGACGACAACTATCCCCGTTCGATTTCTCTCGAGCAAGCGGCGCAGCGATCTGCTTTTCCATTGCTTGTGCTCGATGAATCAGTTGCCCGTCAAATGCAACTAGTCCTCACGGACGTTACAGATTATCAGCACTTGATCCCACCAGATCAGAGCGGGCAAGTCTTTGGAATGGTGTACTGTAAAGAAGGCAAAGTAAGATTGCGCATCTATCAAAGCTCGCTGGCAAACGATCCACGCATCCCATCCAAAGGTTCTCTTGTTCAGGTAGGTGACAGGGATGGGTTCTTCCAAGGCAAAAGCTTGTTACGTCGGAAGGCGAAACTTTGGTGGCAAGAAAACGAGCGTGTCATCTTGATGTCAGGGCCTTTGAATCTTGAGACGATTATTGACCTGGCAGAAAGGTTGGTCGTTGTCCCCAAGGATTAGCGCACGGGACCCTCGTGAAGGAAATAAGTTTCCCACCTTGCAATCGGGCTGACTTTATTAACGTTTCCCATCATGATCATTGATCTCACGGTAAAGCCAATAACGCGCGCCATCAGGCAAAACGCGCAGCTCAACTGTGCTATAAACACTTGGCCGCTGGTGAGTTTGAGAAAGTATTTTACTGTGTGGCTTATTATGATAAATACTCTGATGTTGAACACACAATCGTCTTTGAGAGGAGCGGACAAGTTGTCATATTAACAGAATCTCAAATTGAGAGTGAGGAGGATTTGCTTGCATACAAATCAAACGCCATGCGCAGGCTCGCGTCGCTTTCACCTACCGATACCCAGACCGCTGCTGTCACCTTCATCTCTCCCCTAGCCATTGAGGAAGTAAAAAGCATACTTGGCAAGGTGGAGACTCGTCGTTTGCGCTTTGTCTCCAAGCCTTTTGGAGGTGGCAAATTGTCCTACCCTCCGGCTGCCGAGAATATGGAACTATCTATTGCCGAGCACATGAAAGAGCATCACGGCGTGAATGATTTTCGGCTGGTAGATGGTTACGTGGCTGCTGAGATTCAGGGAACAACGACAAGTCTGCAATCCCTCCAGGAGAGTGAACATGTCTTCCTGGTCGATGTAGGAGCCGTCGAATTGCGCGAGAAATATAAAGAGGCAACCATCGTGACGGATGACGTGTACTACCGTTACAACAAGTACGTAGATAAACCGGCAAAATCGTTGACAAGGTAATGATGATGCCAGATTGCCCTGTCCCACCGAGTTTCTTCACTGGGGCAGGGCAATCGCACGTCTCTGGAGACAACATCTATGGCTAACGATAACTTTACGTTCCGAGTTTTATCAATAGTGTACTTTGTGGCGGCGTTCCTGGGAGCAAGTTTCTACTGGTCAGATAGCCCTTTCTATGTCCTGGGTTTCAGGCATCCTATGATATGGCTTTGGGCGTTTACGATGCTTGTACTTGCTGTGATATTTGGGGGTGTCTGTATCTACCTGTTCATAGGTAAGAGGAAGCAGATGCCTCGAAAAGTACTCATAGTGACAGCACTGGTGTTCACACTACTCAACTTTGTGCCGATCTTGTTCTATTACAACATGGGGTTTTCACAGAACCGTATCTTGTGGCACCTGATTCCGGTAGTATTTCTATTTCCCCTGGCCAGGTCCACTTTCAAAAAGAGCAAGCGCTCAAGTTGAACGAGAGAAATAAGTAAAAGGCAGACAAATTTACAAGGAGATAACGCCTTGTCTCGCGCTATCCCCTGATTCATGTACGCTACGCTAAACAGCTATTCACCCGACCGGGTCTCCATCCCATCCAACACCGTAGCCGCGATCAAACCCAGCAGGCTCAGGAGGTCCAAGTCGCCTTCGGTATAATCCTCTCCAGAAAACTTGTTGAGCACTTCCAGAATGCCCAACACCCGGCCCCGCGCCATGAGTGGCAGGGCCACCAGGTTTCGCGTCTCAAAATCAAACGCCTCGTCCACCAGGGAAGAGAAACGCCAATCCTGGCGAGGATCGTTGACAATAACGGGCTGCTGATGCACGGCGGCCCATCCCACTACCCCTGTCCCCCTGTCCAGGCGATAGCCCTCCAATGGAATGCTCCGGTCGCTTTGGACGACCGCAAAGACCAGTTCATCGGTTTCGGCCTCCCGCAGCAACAACGATCCAGCCGATGAATCGGTCACGGTCAAGGCAGCATAAAGGATCTGATTCAAGACTGGCGTTACGTCTTCTTCAGAGGTGATGGTCATCGCTGCCCGCTGGAGATCCCGCAACGCATCCATGTAGCCTCGTAGCGCCGACACCTCCTCGCGCAGTTGTTCGTTCTCCTCTTGCAACCGGCGGTTCTCCTGCTGGAGAAAACGCACCACGTTGGCATCCCTCAAGCCAGCCATCGCTGCCTCCCTTCACTGACCAACTGCTGCCCCAGCCCATCAACTTTATGGTAAGTATACCACATCGGCTCCGCCTTGTCAATCATGTGCGTGCATCAGAGCACGCACTTCTGCCAGGGTGGGCAACCCTCCCCGCCCACCCAGCGCCCGGCAGTTGAGCGCTGCCACGGCGTTGGCAAAGCGAGCCGTCTCACCAACCTCCCAACCTTGTAACAGACCAAAGAGATACGCACCATGAAAGGCATCGCCCGCGCCGGTGGTGTCCACCACGTCCACCGCAAAGCCGGGCACGCCCACCACTCTGCCGCCTTCCAGGTAAGCACAGCCCTCTGGCCCGAGAGTGACCACGACGGTTTCCGGACCCAGGGCGCACAAGGCCCGCATCGCTCGCGCCAGGTCGTCGTGGCCGGTATAGGCCGCCGGGAAGGAGGTCGAAGTGACCAACACGTCCACCAGGGGCAGCAATTCGTCCAGGCGAGGGCGGGGACGGTTGGCATCAAAGGAGACGCGCACGCCCGCTTCTCGCGCCCAACGGGCCGCTGTGATTGCCGCAGCCATGAACTGGCCGTCCAGGTGCAAAAACCTGGCCTTGATGATGTAACCGCGATCGGTGTCGGTCAGCGGCAACTCGCCCAGCGTGCCCCGGTCGCAGAGAATACTGCGCCGGCCGGTGCCCGTTTCCACCAACACGAGGCAGGTGTGCGATCGCGCCCCCGGCCGGACGACAACCCGCGACGTGTCTACTCCCTCGCGACGCAGGTCGGCCAGCGCCTGGCGGCCGCTCTCGTCGTCGCCCAGCACGCCCAGGTAGCCCACCTTTACGCCCAACCGGGCCAGTGTCACCAGCGTCGTCGCCACTGGGCCACCGCCGCAACGGGCGAAGCCGGCCAGCGTCATCGTGTCGGCGTCAAAGACCGGCGGACGTGGCACGATGCCCAGGTAGTCCCACGAAGCGTAGCCCAGGCCGACAACGTCCAGGGCACCCACAGTTACAACTCCAATGCCAACTGTGCCTGATCCCGCCCGCCCCCCTTTCCCTGAATCGTCGCCAGCAGCGTCGCCTCGTCAATTGTGGGCACGCCCAGTTGCTGCGCCTTGCGGAGCTTGCTGCCCGGTGACGCACCGACCAGCAGGTAGTCGGTTTTGCGGGACACGGAACCGGTCACCTGGCCGCCATGTTGCTCGATGAGGGCCTTGGCCTCGTTGCGGCTCATGGAGGGCAGCGTCCCAGTGATGACAAAGGTCTTGCCCGCCAGTGGTTGCCGTTCTCCCTCCTGCGGCGGGGCCTCTGCTTCCTCGGCCAGCCGGACGCCGGCACGGCGCAGCTTTTCCACCACCGTCCGGTTGGGCGCGTGGCTGAACCATTCCACAATAGCGGCCGCGGTGAGCGGCCCCATGCCAGGGACGGCCTCGATCTCTTCCGCCGAGGCGGCGGCCAACGCATCCAGCGAGCAAAGATGACCGGCCAGGAGCTGAGCCACAGTCTCTCCCACGCCCCGGATGCCCAATCCAGCCAGGACGCGAGGCAGCGGACGGGTTTTTGAGGCCTGAATCATGACCAGCAGGTTGTCGGTGCTCTTTTCGGCATAGCCCTCCAGGCTGAGGATGGCTTCTCGCTCCAGGGTATAAAAGTCGCCCACGTCGCGCAGCAGCCCCCGTTCGACGAACAACTCGGCGGCCTTGTCGCCAAAACCCTCGATGTCCATCCGCGCCGCCCAATGCTCCACCCGCGCTTTCACCTGAGCCGGGCAGGCGACGTTGACGCAATAGTAGGCGACTTCGCCCTCTGGATGGACGGCCGGCTCACCGCAGACGGGGCAGCGCTCCGGAGGCTCGATGGGCCGCTCGTCGCCGGTGCGCAGGTCCACGACTGGGCCGACGACGTAAGGGATCACGTCGCCGGCGCGTTTGACAATCACGGTGTCGCCAACGCGCACGTCCTTGCGGGCCACGTCCTCAAAGTTATGCAGCGAGGCGTGGCGGACGACGACACCGCCGATCTCTACCGGATCGAGAATCGCGCGCGGCGTGAGGGTGCCGACGCGGCCCACCTGCACCTCCACGTCCAGCAGGCGAGTGGTCGCCTCGCGGGCCGGGAACTTGAAGGCCAGCGCGCCCCGGGGGTCCTTGCCCACCACACCCAGCGCGGTCTGGACTGCCAGGTCGTCAATCTTGATGACAGCACCATCGGCTTCGTAGTTGAGTGCTTCGCGACGGGTCATCCAGTCCTGGCAGTAGGCAACGACAGCCTCCAGGTCATTGAAGCGGGCCACGTCTTCGGCCACGGGGAAACCCAGCGCGCGGAGGTAGGCCAATGCCTCCCACTGGGTACGCAGTGTCACGTCCTCAACGGCGACGACTCTATAGATGTAGATCCGCAAGGGCCGCCCCGCTGGAATGTTTGGATCCAACTGGCGCAGCGATCCGGCGGCAGTGTTGCGCGGGTTGGCAAAAATCTTTCCACCGGCTTTGGCCTGCCGGCGGTTCATCTCCTCGAATTTGTCCAGCGGGATAAAGGCTTCGCCGCGGACGATCAGGCGGGAAGGAATAGGGAGGATTTGGGAGATTGGGAGATCGGGAGATCGGGAAGTCACAGGGGCACGGAGAGGGAGGGTTTTTATCGTGCGAAGGTTAGTCGTGATGTCTTCGCCGACTTCGCCGTCGCCGCGCGTGGCACCCTGCACAAATAGGCCATTTTCGTAGTGCAGCACCACGGTCAGGCCGTCAATTTTGGGCTCGACGGTGAAGGCCAGGTCGCCGGGGGAGATGCCCTCAGGCAGCAGCTTGCTGATGCGGGCAAACCATTCGCGCACACCGTCGGCGTCTTGGGCGGCCGCCAGGCTGAGGATGGAGGCCGGATGGCGCACCTTGGCAAAGCCCTCGGCTGGCGGCGTGCCCACCCGCTGCGTGGGCGAGTCGGGCGTGATCAACTCCGGGTGTGCGGCCTCCAGCGCCTTCAACTCACGCATCAATTCGTCGTAGGTGGCATCAGAGACGACCGGGTTGGCCAGGACGTAGTAGCGATAGTTGTGGTAGCGGATCTGCTTGCACAGTTCGGCGATCCGCTTTTCGACGTCGGTCAAGAATTTGTCCTCGTCCATAAGCAGACTCTTGCGAACTCCTGCCTCCGCTGCCCTACGGCGCACTCGTCGGCACCAGGTATTCGTCAATGCCCCAGCCGATGACACCCGTCTGGCCGTCAATGTACTCTTCCAGCCGCCACCAGGTAAGGCCGTCCGACTCGCGGGGGCCATCGAGTACCTTGAGCACAGCTCCGTCGGTCAGGATCTTGAGCCGCACGTTCTCCAGCCCAGGCCCGGCGCGGAAGCTCAGTCCGAGGTCGCCGGTGCCGCCCACCTTCACCCAGCCACCGATGGCGATCTGGGGCAGTGCGGTGGGTGTGGGCGGGACAGGCGTGTCCGTCGGTGGGAGTGGCGTCGAGGTATCGGCCGGCGCGAGGGTGGCCGTGGGGACAATGCGCGTGAAGGTCGGCGTGACGGCAATGGCGGGGGGTTCTTTGCCTTCCTCCATGGCTTTCAGCGCCCACACCCAGAACAGCGCAATGGCCAGCACCACTACCAGCCCGCCCGAAGCCAGTACCCACCACGGGAGGAGCGGCCGCGCCCGTCGCCGGTGGCGTCGCAGGCGTTTGACCGCAGCCGATGGCCCTGGCGATGCTTCTTCCTTCTCCGAGGGCTCCAACCAATCGTCATTGGCAGTCATTCTCCCGCGCTCCTTTCAATCAAATGAGTGTGGCAAAACAACTTGGAAACCTGACCCTTGCGAAGGTTAGTGGGATACTCTGGGCCGAAATTGCCTCTGTCAGCGAGCAAATGCCCATTTCAATAGCTCTTTGAAACTCCAAGCCATTTTGGTCAGACTCCAATCAAATCAATCAAGCATGGTGAGGGCGTAAGGCACCATCCAGCCTGCCATTATACCCCATAAATCAAAAACTGACCACATCGGACTTGACAGACCAACGCATTTGTGATAAGCTATGACCACCCGCAATAATTGACAACTCTCTATGGGAGGTGAAAACCCGTTGCCTATCTACGAATATGTCTGTCAAAGCTGTGGGGCCAAGTTTGAAAAGTTTGCGCGTAGTATGTCGTCCACAGCCGTCGTCGAGTGTCCCAAGTGCAAAAGCGATAAAGTCGAAAAAGCTTTCTCCGTATTCGGCACGAGCCGTTCCGGCAGTTTGAGCAGTGCGACTGCGTCGGCCGCTTCTTGCGCCATCGGCAGCACCTGAAGCATTTGATCTGGAAGGCCGGCGGCCTTCTTTGTTTCACTACCGGACACTCTTTCATAACGGCCTCAGAAACCCGGTTTTTGGCCGGAAAATGTGGCCTTTTTCACAGCCGGGAGAGCCTCAAAAGCAACAATTGTCCATTCAGGCAGGGAAAAAACCGGGTTTCTTTAGAAGTGCCCGGTAGCAAGTCCTTTGTTGAATTGTAAGAAAACACAAGCCCGCAGAGACATTCCTGTGGGCTTTTGCTTGTGTCCACCGCGCCTATCA
>CAYNKW010000118.1:5667-11383 GCA_964397845.1 uncultured Anaerolineae bacterium | reverse complement strand
CAATCTGTAAGGAGGCTTTCAACGATGAAATTCTTTTTGGACACCGCCAAAATCGAGGAAATCCGCGAGATCGCCAGGTGGGGCATCCTCAGCGGCGTGACGACCAATCCTACCCTTATGGCCAGAGCCGGGCGCGGCGACTATGAGGCTGTGGCTCAGGAGATCTGCTACATCGTACAAGGTCCGGTCAGCGCCGAGGCGGTCAGCCTGGATGCCGACGGCATGGTGGCCGAGGCTGAAGAGTTCGCCACCTGGTCGCCGCATGTCGTCGTCAAGATTCCGATTATCGAAGAAGGACTCAAGGCTATGAGCCGCCTTCGCAAACTGGAGGTAGACACTGAGCGACTGTGCCACGGCTGCCCCTGGTTCGGTAAATGCGACACGCCCATTGACAGAGCTCGCAAACTGGCCAAGAGCTGGGGCATCCGTATCAATGCCACCCTCGTTTTCTCGGCCACACAGGCGCTCCTGGCCGCCACTGCCGGCGCCAGCTACGTCTCCCCCTTCGTGGGCCGACTGGACGACGCTGGCAACGATGGCATGCAAGTCGTTGCCGACATCGTCGAGATCTTTCAGAACTATGGCATCGAAGCCGAGATCATCACCTCCAGCGTGCGCCACGTGATGCACATCGTAGAAGCCGCCCGACTGGGGGCCGACATCGCCACCGTGCCTTACGCGGTGATGAAAAAGGCACTGACCCACCCCCTTACCGACGTTGGGGTTAAGAGCTTCCTGGCCGACTGGGCCAAGGTCGCTCCATCCTCGTAGCGTCTCGAATCTCCCCGCAACTGTCGAGTTTTCGGGGAGGTTCTTGGCACTGGAAAGGACAGGCGTTGAATTCAGAGTCTGCCTCTCCTGCCCTGGAGAAACGTCTGAGCGTGCATCCTCTGCTGGCCAATCTTCCCGCCAGCGCCCTCGCTGATCTGGTGCAAGCTATTCGCCTCCTCAAGGTCCAACCCGACAAAGTGATCATTCGACAGGGAGAGACCCAGCACGCGATCTATTTGATAGACGAAGGCCAGGTGCGCATCTCCATTCGAGACAGACGGGGTGGCGAATTGAATATCGCGATCCTCAAAACCGGGGACTTTTTCGGCGAAACGGCCTTCATCACCAAAGGTCCGCGCACAGCGACCGTCCGGGCGCTGACGGCCTGCTGCCTGTTCGAGTTGCCGCAGCGCGAGATGTACCGCGTGCGCCGCTACCCGACACTCTGGAAAGAGTTGGAGGAGACCAGCCGTGAGCGGCTCTCCGTGACCATGCTTTGCCGGGTAGCACTTTTCCAGGCCCTCACGCCGGAAGAAAGGGCCGACGTCGCCAGCCTGTTGACCCTGGTGCGGTATCCTGCTGGAACTGTCGTCTGTCAAGAAGGCTGCCCAGGCGACGCCTTTTACATCATCTGGCGCGGGCAGGTCAGGGTGACCACCACTGAAGGGAAACGCCAGCGCGTGCTGGCCTACCTGCACGACGACGATTTTTTCGGCGAGGGGGCCTTGCTCCACGAACGTCCCCGCAATGCCACTGTCACCGCCCTCACCGAGGTGGAAGCGCTCCGCCTGAGCCGTGAGGATTTCATGCAGTTGATCGTCGCCAAGCCTGGCCTGGAACAAGCCATCCAGGTTATCATGGCTTTACGCACCAGGCCGTCCGTTGACATTCGGCAAGATAGCCACTGGAGTGCGGCTATGGGCCTGTTGCTGGAGCAGGGCCTGACTCTGGACGACCAGGTGCTGGTGCGTCAGGCTGACCTCTGTCCGCCGGGGTGTTACCTTTGCGAGGAGGCTTGTGCTGCCCGCTTTGGCCGAAGCCGCATTCGTCTGGGAGGGGGACGGCGCTTTGGTACGCTGGACCTGATGGGTGTCTGCCAGCACTGTACCCACGCCGCCTGCATCGAAGCCTGCTTTTTCGACGCTATCCACCAGGACGAGAACGGTCGTGCCCACATTGTCACCCCTGCCTGCACCGGCTGCACGCTGTGTGAATACGTCTGTCCTCATGGCGCGGTGGCGATGGTGGAACCGGAACCGGAGGAACTGAAAGGCTGGCTGAAGCGGCTGCTGTCGGCTCTGACCCGCCGCCCGCCAGAGGTGGTGGCCGAAATCTGCGAACGCTGTCACAGCCACGACGACATGGCCTGCCTGACTGCCTGTCCTACCGGCGCGCTGCAACTGGTCACCGTGGGCGATTACCTCCGCCCGGCTGATGGACGCTGATCTTTTGTTTTTAGAGAATGCCCCAAACAACTCTGGCAATATGATTTCGCAGCGTGATTGGAATCAGAATAGGGAAGTCAAGATGGAAACCACTGTCGTGGAAAAAACTGTTGAGCAGACCACCGCCCCGGCGCACACCAGAGTCGACTCGTCGGAGAGCCAGAACCAAGAACAAGTGTTGCTCCCCATCCCTCTGGCCGAGTTAGAGGCTCTCATCCGCCGCGTGGTACAAGAAGAAGTGGAAGCAGGGTTGACGCGATTCCGCAAAGAATACGAACCTGTCTCGTCTGGAGAGACATAACTCAAGACACTCCACCGCAACGGAGCGGTGAACATAATCAATGTAAAACGAGTTGCCAACTCGTTCTACATTCAAGGAGGTTCAACTATGCCTGTCAAAGTCCCGTGGCTCAAGGGTGTCTTTCCTGCCCTGGTCACACCCTTTGATAAAGAAGAGAACGTAGACGAGGCCGCCTTCCGCAGCCTGATCCGGCACTGCCTGCCGAACGTGGACGGCCTCGTCCCCTGCGGCACCACCGGCGAGTTCCCCTACCTGGAAGTCGAGGAGCAGAAGCGGCTGGTGCAGATCGCCGTCGAGGAGGCGGGCGGCAAGCCGGTCATCGCCGGCAGCGGCGCATCCTCTACCCGCGAGGCGATCCGGTTGGCCCGGAACGCCCAGGAAGCCGGCGCCTCCGCCTGCCTGGTGGTGACACCCTTCTTCCTGCACCCCTCCGACAAGGGGGTCTACCAGCACTTTTACGAGATCGCCAAAGCGGTGGAGGTTCCCATTCTAATGTACAATATCCCCCAGGTGGTGGATCGCTACTTGCCGCGCCGCGTCATCGAAGACCTGGCCGACATCCCCAACATTGCCGGCCTCAAGGACTCCTCCGGCAATCTGACGTACACGATGGAGGTCCTGGAGTTTGCCGGCGACCGCATTGACGTGTTTATCGGCCACGACGAGGTGGTGCTCAACGCCCTAGCCGGCGGCTGCAGCGGCATGATCCTGGCCAGCGCCCAGGTCTACCCGGAGGTGTGGCAGGGCGTCTACGCCGCCGTCCAGGCCGGCGACCTGGCCCAGGCCCGTGAACTACAACGGGGCGTGCAGAAACTTTCGCGCATCTTTTGCCGCTACGGCGGCGGTGTGGCTGTCAAGCAAGCTTTAAAGATGATGGGCCTGCCAGCCGGACGGCCGCGCCGGCCGCTCAAGAGCGTCGGCGGCGCACTCATCCACGAAGACCGCGCCGAGATACGCCTGGAACTGGAAAAGCTGGGCAAGGTCAGCCCTGGCGAGGGTGAACGGCGGGTGGACCGCCGGCCGCTGCCGGAACGCTTCGACGACCTGGAACTGACACCGGCGGCCATCGCCCAGGCAGGACTGCGGCTAGGCACCGGCAGCGCCGGTGAGGGCTTCGAAGCGGTGCAACTGGACCTGGTAGCTGGCGCCAAAAAATCGCCCCTGGGCGATGTCTACGCCTACCAGCTCACGTATCCCCTCCACCGCCGCGAGGCGTTGACCGCCATTCTGGAGCCGAACCTGACTATTCGCCCGGCCACCCTCATCCTGCCGGCCGTGGAGCAGAGAAATCTACGCCAGGCCAACATGATCTACGGCCCAACCCAGTCGGCGGTGGCCGGTGCCATCGTGGACAACCTGGAGAGCGGCGTCATCCCGCCCTCGGCGGTGGAGGACGAGGTAATGATCGTCATCGCCGACGTCCACCCCAAGGCACTGGACCGTCACGCGCTGTACCACAACGTCCACACGGCAATGGACGCCGCTGTCAAACAGGCTTTCCCGAAAGGATAGATTATGCAAGATAGGGTTGTGTTTGACCCCAACATATTGGGTGGCAAACCCGTCATCAAGGGTACAAGAATCTCCAAGGTCAACGTTACCAACATCGAAGAGTGGGACAAAGTCGCCGCCGCCGTCCGCCAAAAGCTGGAAGAGTTGGCGGAGATGAAAGAACCGTCAAAGGAGTAAGCGAGTGCACCCATCTCTGGCCTTCCAGGAAGCCAAAAAAGCGCAACGTCGCCTCCCTGGACCAGTACTACATTCCCACTCGCTACCCCAATGTGTTGCCCGGCGGCGTGCCTTTTGAAGCCTACAACGAAAGACGGCCAGCGCGCCCTTCGCCTGGCTGGGCAAGTGCTCGACGCCGTGCGAGAACACGTCGACTGACGACGTAAAAAGATCAAGGTAACCGTTCAGGGGGCGGTCCCCCGGCGAATTTCAAACAGAAATCTAACGGTTTTCTAACCTTGAACTAACACAAGTGTGCTATAATGTGGTCGTCGCGACGTTGAAACAGCAGCAGCGCAACGTGCTCGATTACCTCCCAGGTTCTACAAATGGCGGGCGCAGGGCCCGCGGAATAGAGCAAAGGAGCTATCATGTCCAAGAAACCAAATTGGTTCAAAGGTATATTCCCCGCCCTTGTGACGCCGTTCACCAGGGACGACAGACTGGACGAGACCGCCTATCGCGAGTTGATCCGCCACGTGCTGCCTCACGTGGACGGCCTGGTGCCCTCCGGCACCACCGGCGAGTTCTCGTACATGACCGAGGCAGAGCGAATCCGCACCTTCGAGATCGCCCTGGAGGAAGCGGGCGGCAAACCGGTGGTCGCCGGCACCGGCTGTCCCTCCACGCGGGCCACGGTGCGGCTGACCCAGGCGGCCAAAGACACCGGCTGCACAGCCGCCCTGGTCGTCGCGCCCTACTACCTCAAGCCGACGTTCAACGAAATCTACGAGCACTACCAGAGGGTGGACCAGGTCGGCCTGCCCATCATACTCTACAACATCCCACAGTGCGCCGGCAGCCACTACAAGTGGTGGACCGCTGAGGGCATGGCCACCGACTTGAAAAACGTCGTCGGCGTCAAGGATTCCTCCGGCGATATCCCATTCCTCATGGCGCTGCTGGAGAAGGTCAAAGGCACCATCGGCATCTTTACCGGCCACGACGAGACACTGGCCGCTGCGCTGGCCGCCGGCGCCGACGGGGCCATCCTGGCCTCGGCCAACCTTATCCCCGACATTGAGCAAGAGATCTACCAGGCCGTGAAGCGCGGCGACCTGGAGACCGCCCACCGTCGCCAGAAAGACATTCAGATCGTGACGCGCATCGTCGTCCGCAAAGGGGCCAACCAGGCAATCAAAGAGGGCCTGCGCATGAAAGGCCTGACGATGAGCGACTCTCGGCTGCCCATCGTGCCCGGCGGGGCGTTCGAGCGCGAAGACCGCGAGGACCTGCGCACGCAACTGGAAAACCTGGGCTACGTCGGCAAGAAGCCAGTGACGTTCCTCGTGGGCGACGGTTTCACTGCCGACTATGCCGCCACGCCGGCCACTCCGCCGGCCATCGGCGAGCTGACACTGCGCGTGGGCGAAGGCTTTGCCGGGCCGCCGTTCTCGGAAATCGCCCACATTGACCTGTTGCTGGGCCTCAAAGACGGCCCCGTGGGTCGGGCGACGGAGCGAGCGCTGGC
>CAYNKW010000118.1:2191-5567 GCA_964397845.1 uncultured Anaerolineae bacterium | reverse complement strand
ACTCAAGGTCATCAACGAACGCCCGCGCACGCTGCTGGTGCCCACTGTCACCGTGCGGGGCAAAAAAGCGGCCCAATTGGTCTACGAGGACGCGGCAGCGGGCGTCAACCTGGCCATCGATCACAGCATCGCGCAAGGCTTTTTGCCACAGGGCCTGGTGGATGAGATTTGCCTCATCGCCAACGTCTTTGTCCACCCGGCGGCGGCCATCCGGCGCCGGATCAAGATCAACAACTACAAAGCCATGCGTGGCGCCATCCGAAAAGCTGTTGAGGGCCGGCCCACTGTGGAGGAACTGATCCGCGAAAAAGCCGCCGCCCGGCACCCGTTCCGTTACGCTCCGTAGCCTCTTACACATCTCTAACGGCGGGCAGCGTACCCTATGACGGACGGCGAATCACAATATTGAGATAAGCGGAGTAGTCATGGAAACGTATCCTGCGCGCCGGATGGGAACCCGGCAAAGAATTCTCGTCATTGTTTTGTTGCTGACTGCTCTGGCCGGGCTCGCGACACTCTCTGGCCCCCCTCGTCTCACTGCCCAGAGCAGCGATGCGAACTCAGTGCCCGGCAAAATCAATCCTGCTGTCTTTACAGCGCTGGACGATTCCCCCGACGGGAGCGTCCGCGTCATCGTCCACCTGGCGGCGCAGCCGTCGCTAGAGACCGCTGCGCGCCAGGCCGACACCGTCCAACGGCGGCGGCAGGTCTACGAAACCCTGCGCCAGACGGCCCAGGGAGCCCAGGCTTGCCTGTTGCAACAAATCGAGCACCTGTCCACCGACGGCCACGTGACGGCCTATTGCTCCTTTTGGATCTTTAACGGGCTGGCCGCCACTGTGGACCGCCAGGCCCTGGAAACCATCGCCAGCCGCGACGACGTGGCATGGATCGCCCTTGACCGCCATCGCCAATGGCTGAACACGCCATTCCCAACCCCGACGCCGCAGCCGCCTACCCCTACCCCCCCTCGCACAGCCACCGCAACACCGGTAGCCGGCGGCCTGGAATGGAACGTCGCCCACATCAACGCCGACGACGTGTGGGAAGAGCTCGGTATCACCGGCGAGGGCGTGGTGGTGGCCAACATAGACACCGGCGTTTTCTACACCCACCCTGCGCTGGCCCCTCGCTATCGTGGCTATCAGAACGGCAGCTTTGACCACAACTATAACTGGTTCGACGCCACGGGCTACTACCCCACCACCCCGACCGACGGCCATGGGCACGGCACGCACACCATGGGCACCATCGTCGGGCAAGATGGCGAAAACAAAATCGGCGTCGCGACAGGCGCGCAGTGGATCGCCGTCAAAGCTCTGGACGATTGGGGCTACGGCTGGGACTCGGACATCCACGCTGCTTTTCAATGGATCCTGGCCCCCACCGCTCTGGACGGCAGCAACCCCGACCCCAGTCGCGCCCCGGCGGCGGTCAACAACTCGTGGGGCAGTGACTTTGGCGCCGATACCGAGTTTCAGGCCGATGTGCAGGCCCTCCTGTCCGCTGGCATCGTGCCGGTCTTTTCCGCCGGCAACGACGGCCCCGCTTCCGGCACTATCGGTTCTCCCGCCAGCTACCCCGAATCGCTGTCCGTGGCGGCCACCGATCGCTACGACGCCATCGCCTGGTTCTCCAGCCGGGGACCATCCCCTCTCACCAGCGAGATCAAGCCCGACTTGGCCGCCCCCGGCGTGGGCGTGCGCTCCTGTTGGAGGGGCGGCGGCTATACCACCCGCAGCGGTACCTCTATGGCCGCGCCCCACGTGACCGGCCTGGTCGCCCTCATGCTCCAGGCCAACCCTACCCTCACCGTCGCCCAGATCGAAACGGCGATCAAAGAAGCCGCCGTAGACCTGGGTAGTCACGGCCCGGACTATACCTATGGCCAGGGACGCATAGATGCTTACCAGGCTGTACTGCAAGTTACCATCGCCGGTACCCTCACCGGCCAGGTGCGTGAAGCAGGCGGCGGTGCGGCCGCCGGTGTCACCATCACCGCCGCGCCACACGACGGGCGTCGTCCCTCACAGACCACAATAGACGCCAACGGCTTTTACACCCTCATCCTACCGGCCGGCCTCTACGACGTCACAGCCAGTGGCTACGGCTATCTGCCAGCTACCGTTAAGAACGTGACAATCGTCACCGACGAGACGACGCAGCAAGACTTCACGCTGTCTCTCGCCCCCCGCCACCAGCTCTACGGCACTGTGACCGAAGCCGGTACCGGCGCGCCCCTGGCCGCCACCCTCTATGTCCGTGACACCCCCCTCTCGCCGGTGCAGACCGACCCGGCCACCGGCGCATACAGCGTAAGGGTGGCCGAAGGCGGCTATGAGGTGGAGGTCTTGAGTTGGGGCCACGCTTCCGCCCGGCGAACCGTCATCCTCACCCAGGATCAGCGGGAAAATTTCAGCCTGCTGCCTGTACCACCCATCCTGTTCGTGGACGACGGCGATGGAGCAGAGTGTGAGTATTACTTTACCGACGCTCTAGACGCCCTGGACCAGAGCTACGACACCTGGACCGTGACCTCGCAGACCGAACCGGCAGCTTTCGACCTGGCTGCCTATCCCATCGTGATCTGGACCACCGCTGACAGTGAGGTCAACACCCTCTCCGGCCAGGCAGAGGCGGCATTGGCGGATTACCTGGACCGGGGTGGCCACTTGTTCCTATCCAGCCGGGGTTACCCCCTGGAACGCGAATGGAGCAACTTTGCCCGCCACTACCTGCATTTGCACTACGCCTACGAATACTCATCCATCACCTCTGTAAACGGCATAGACGGCAATCCAGTGGGCGCCTGGCTGGGGCCATTCTTCCTCGGTACGCCTTTTTACCACAACTCCATCACCGCGCTCTACCATCGTGATACGGCCTCCGCCGCCTTTATCGGCTCCTATTCCATCTCCCATAACCCGACTGTGGCCCTCACCAGATTCGACCGGGCCACCTGCCACAAAGTCCTCCTCTTTGGCTTCCCCTTCGAGGCCCTCCAGCCTGCTGACGCCACGGTCGTGCTGCACCGCATTCTCCAATGGTTCCAGGCCGAGTGCAGCATCGGCACGCTGGCGGGACGGGTGACCAGCACGCACACCGGCTGGCCGGTGGCCGACGCAACCGTCCGGGCCACCGGCCCTCGCGACAGCCTCTCCACCGTCACCGGCGACGACGGCCGTTACACGCTGACCCTGACCGCCGACGACTATACCGTCTCCGCCAGTCAGGCGGGCTTTACGACGACCACAACCAGCGGCATCACCGTTGCCCCGGCCATGACGACAACCCTGGATGTGGCGCTGCCGCCCTTGATCGCCGTCACGCCGCCGTCGCTGACCCTGGTCACCACCGTGGGGCAGGTGTTCACGTA
>CAYNKW010000118.1:0-2091 GCA_964397845.1 uncultured Anaerolineae bacterium | reverse complement strand
CGAGTGGCTGGAAGCCGACATCTGTGTGGATGTGGACAACAACAACTCTAACGACGGAGGGTTCTTTGTGATCGTGTGGGATGGCTATCCTTATTTCGATTACACCTATCCGGCCTTCCTGGCGAGCGGCAGCGGCGCAACCCCAGATCACCCCACTTCTCACTGGCTGTTTGAGCTCCGCATCCCCCTCGACGGCATCGGGCAAATGCCCGGCAGCACCTTTGGCATCTATTTTGCCTTTGCCAGCTCCGGAACTCCAGCGGGTTCCCAGGGCGGCTTTCCCATCCAGGGCGAGTGGCCCAACCTGACGCAATACGAGGAATACTACACCCCGCACCTGTGGGGTGACCTGACGCTGGCATTGCCAGCCATCCCCTGGCTGCGGGTGGAGCCAGCGACCGGTACCGTGGCCTCCGGCCAGACCGGCGCCGTCACCGTGACAATAGACACAACCCTGGCCCAGCCGGGCAATCACGTCACCCACCTGCACCTCTACAACCAAAGCAGGCAGCCCATCGTCGCCGAACCGGACATCCCCATCACCCTGGCGTTGGCGCCTTCGCCCGCCATGGGCCGGTTGTCCGGCGCTGTAACCGACACCCGCACGGGCGAGCCGGTAGCCGCAACCCTCACCACGCCAGACGGCCAGACCGCCCACGCCGATCCGGCCACCGGTGAGTATGTCCTCTGGTTGGAAGCCGGGACGTGGACACTGGAACTGGCGGCTACCGGCTACCTCACGGCCACAGAGACGGCCACCATCACCGCTCAGACGGCCGTGACGCGCTCCTTCACCCTCCGCCCCGACGCACCGGAACTGGGCCTGCCGTTCCTTTCAATGAACGCCACTCTCACCTGTGGACAGGCCGCCACACCGATGCTACTCATCGCCAACACCGGCTCGCAGCCGCTCACTTTTCAACTCTATGAGACGACTTTCCAGGACGACCTGGCCGTCGGATGTGGCTCGACGCCAGACGTGGGTGTGACCGAGAAACCGGTCTGGCCGGAGCGGCGCGAGCCGCCTGCTCGCCACCCGGTTGCTCCTCTCGCCACCGCTTCGACGGCCACTCGTCACTGGGAAGTTCTAGCTTTTGATGCTGCAATCGACAGCCTGGGTGCGGCGGAGTTGCTGCGCGCTGAGGCGGCCGTGGACGAGACGACGCTGGCCCTGCGCCTGATCTTTGACGACGACACCCTGCCACTCAGCGTCGTCGGCTACGTCCATCTGGACACCGACCGGGACGCCACCACCGGCAGCCGGCCCGAGAAACTGGCAGGCAAGCCAGAGCAAGACATCGGTTTCGATTATTACCTGGACCTCTTTGGACTGCCCGGCAACGGCACCGTCGCCGTCTGGCGCGCCAATGGGACCTACCTGGGCGAACTGCCCACTGTGTTTGACAGCCAGGCCATCGAAATCACCGTCCCGCTGGAGTTGCTGGGCGACTATGACGGCCTGATAGACGTGACCCTGGCTTTGGGCGACGTGAACGGCCCGGCCGACTGGCTGCCCGACGCCGGTCACGGCACCACTGGCGTCGGCGCAGCGTGGCTGACCGAGACACCTGCCGAAGGCACCGTCGCGCCCGGAGAGCAGACCGCCGTCGCCCTGACCCTGGACGCCACTGGCGTCCAGCCAGGCGACTATGGCCGGCGACTGCTCGTGGTCAGCAGCGATCCGCTCTCGCCTACTGTCTACCTGCCACTGACCCTCACCGTGCAACCGCGCGCCACGATGGGCCAGCTTACCGGCCGGGTGACCAGTGGACAGGGAAGAGGAATACAGGCGCGCGTTTCTGCCTCTGGTGGCCCGTCGGTGCGCAGCGATCCGGTTACGGGCGCATACAATCTCTGGCTGGAGGCAGGCGACTGGCGGATTACCGTCGAGGGACTGGGCACACCGTTTCCCCTGATGACTACCTTCCCGATGACCATCGTGGCCCAAACTACCCACCGGCAGGACGTGACACTCGCCCTGTACGAGTATTTCATGCCGTCCATCAGCAAATCAGCCAGGCCGCCGGATTTGGCAATCCGGCGGGAGCAAGATAGGTCTGTAAAGGTCTCTTTAGAGTAACTGCGGTTGTA
>CAYNKW010000117.1:0-11474 GCA_964397845.1 uncultured Anaerolineae bacterium | reverse complement strand
CCCGTCGGGGCGGGTGTGGGACGGCTATGGCTACGAGGGAGCCTACAGAGACCTGCGTGCCTTGGGCGCGCTCTTTGCCGGCGGTCTCAACGGCCAAAAGGCACGCATCCGGCTGATGTGCGTCCTGGGCGCGGCGGAGACGCCGGAGGAGGTGCCTGAGATGTGGGTGCATGGCACGACGGAGGCTACACCGGTGTCCGCTGCCGTGGATCGCCTGCGCTCTCTGCGCGACCGCCTGCTGGGTTCCCTGCAACGCAAACCATAGGCTGGTAGGGTCGCAAAGACATCTCTATCGGCATCTGGCCTGGTTGTTATGGGGCAGCGTTTTGCCAAACGAAAAAGCCTCTTCCTGATAGTTCGGGAAGAGGCTTTTTGCATTTACTATCATGTTGGTTCCAGTTCAGTCCAAAGCTTCAATGCTCTTTGTCGTTATTTTGTCGTTATGTCGAATCGAACATTGACGGCGGCCAGCTCGTCCAACAACTTGTCAAACAGTGGACCGGCGACGACCTGCTAATTGCAGTTGCCCACAATCAATTCCTCTCCGTCATAGCCTCCACCCCACACCTTCACGCGGTAGCCAGACCAACTGTCGCCAAGCCAGCAAGGGGTGAGATCCATGGTGTATGTATCTCCTGACGCGGTGTAGACTTTGGTCACATCGGCCCTGGCGACTTTGCCAAATTGATCGTACTCATTCACGATAGTTTCGGTGAAAGCAGGAAAGTCCGGCCCGCTGACTGTGCCTCCATAAGATCTAATCCTGCCGAACTGGTCTCTTTGGATGTCTATTGAGGCCTGATAGATAATCGCTCCCTGGCCGTTTTCACAAGCGAGATCAAAGCCGTTGATGGCTCCCGTTGTCGGGTCATACCGCCATGTGGTGGTACAGCTAAGCTCACCCGTCACACAACCAAGCAGGATCTTGAAACCTCCATAACTACCTATCTTTTGCGCCAGGACGAGTAGGCAAGGGATGTTGGTTGGAGTTGGGATGGGTGTTGGCGTATCGGTTGGCGTGGGCGTACGAGTCGCAGTGGACGTGGGCGTGGGCATACGAGTCGCAGTGGATGTGGGCGTGGTGGGCACAGGCGTTGGCACAGATGGCGGAGACCAGCTTTTCGCGACGCCGGGAAAGTAGATCTTCCACTCTTCTGGGGACTCGGGTGGTATGGTGGTTGAAGTGCTGGTTGGCGTCGGGGTAGTCGTCGGCGTGGCGGTCGAAGTGCTGGTTGGCGTCGGGGTAAATGTTGGTGTATCGGTTGCAGGAGCCGGGAGAACATTCACCGTGGCTCGGATCATATTGTATCCGTTGTCTTCCGGCACTTGCCAAAAGTCATAGTGCTCGTACCACGTAACGCCACTGTCGAGACTATAAAAATTCTTCCCGGTAGCAATGTTGTCCCGAGTGTCCGTCAACAGGGAGGGTATCGAGCCGGATGTCCCGGCCGTGTACTCGACGGCCACCATGAGCGGTTCCGGGGAGGAGAGAGTGACGTCGGCTGAGGCCAAGCTGATGGAAGCCCAGGTAGGCCAGAAAGTAGTAATGATGGTGGGTGCTGAACTGCCCAGCAGCGCGTCCGGCTCACCATCGATGGTGGAGTAGACGTGTACTCTGACTGTGGCCGAGCTGGCCGCGTCAGGAAACTGGTAAAGCAGAAACTCCACCGAATCTACCTGGATCGGATATGACCAGTCCAGGTTTGGGGTCAGGACGGCGCCAAAGATGTTGCCCCTGGTCAGCCAAGGGCAGTAATATTCCGCCGTACCATTGTCGTTACTTAGTTGCATCAATTCGGCATTGACGTTCGCAAGTTGTGTACAGAAAAAAATCAGCCAGATGAGACTCGACGCCAAAAGATACTTGATGCGCTTCGTTTCGACCATTGCTATGCCTCCCTTCACAATCAATTCGCTGCCAGTTTCACCCACCTCTTCCAAAAGGATGAGCGAGAATTGGGGCAGAGGCGATAGGGGAGCCGCAAAACCCTCGGCGTGTTGCTTATGTTGGCTTTACGGCTCCAGAGAGCGGAATGTCTCTCTACTAGGGCCCCCGCCACTCTGCGGCCCAGGCAACATCGGTTGGACTACTGAGGTTCATAAAGCCACCACAGATTTCATAACTGTACGTACCACTTAAAGTAGTCTCACTGTCGAACTTGGCTTCTGCGCTAAAATCGGTCGCTGTTTTGGCGTTACTTCCCCTAAGCACTCCTTCCGGGTTTATGATGAACGAGCCAAACGAATCGGTGAAATCAATGGAAATCTCATCGTCCACAGTAACAAGACAGGTGCCGACTGTGATTTCGAACTCTGTGATGGTTCCTTCTTCCGTCACAGTGAAAGATACTTTTTCACCTTCCCAGGGTCCAACTCTTGGCCTCGACGCACCTGTCCCTGCACATCCAATCAGGACCAGAGCAGCTAACGCTAGACCAATCATCCGCCTTAATAACTTCTGATGACTCATTTTTTGGCTCCTTTCTTTCCTATGAATTTTGTCCATTTTTGATATATGTCTCTCGGCTCTCGCCACTGTGCTGAGCCCCTCTGCAAGATAAGAGCACGATCTGAGCCAAAGGTTACAAAACACTTCCCATAGCCCCCAAAATATGGTACAATCCAGGTGACACACGTCTTCAGGGTAGGGGGTGCGAATGAGGGACGACTCTAGCCACGCGGATGATGCGGCCTACCGTATGACCTGCCGGCGCGTCGTTCAGGCGTTGATCGAGAAACACGATTGGGCCTTGCTGCACGAGGACGATCTGCTGGAATCGGTGCTGGGCTCAACTCAGTCAGAGGTTTCGCCGACCGACCTGGAAAGGAAGACCAGGCACCACTACACGATAGCCCTGTATGAAGCTTGCCGGCAAGCTAAAGACAGGGATCGTCGCGAGCGAGGGTATCACGAAATGTTCCGCTATCTCTTGCGGGTAGCCTACAACCGGTGGCCCGAGTTGGCCGAGGATGCGACGCAGCGAGCGATGGTCCTGGTGTACGAGCAAATAGACCGCTGCCGGAATCCAGGTGCCTTTTTGGCCTTTGCGTTTTACAAGTTGCGGCAGGCTTTCAAACAGGAACAGCGGGCGAGAGGCAAAGAATTGCCCTTGAAGGAGGTAATTCAGAATAGCACCAAGAGCGAGCGAACGATACTCTCATTGCAACTGGATCAAGAGGAACTCTGTCAGGTGCTGTTAGAGGCTATCAAACGCCTGCTCAAGGACCTTGTGCAAAAGGTAATTATCCTCAAGTTTTTCGGGGGGTTGAGTGACGCGGAGATCAGCGAGCGCCTTGGAATCACGGCGGGCTATGTCCGCGTGCTGCGTCACCGTGGCATTAAACGACTGCGGAAAGATGAGCACTTGCGAGACTACTTCAACTTCGAAGGGGCAAATAGTGAGGAGGATTGAAGAAAAGGGACAACATGTTGTAACGCTTAGCGTTCGGTTGCCTCTTTAATTTGTGGAAAAGGGGAAGAATCACATGCAGACGACGGATTGCCGCCTTGCCATTGAACAGCTATTGGCCTATTGGGAGAATCCAGACCGACATCGCGCCCAGGCAGACGCGGCCATCAGCCACATAAGCAAATGTCCCCACTGTGAGGGCAGAATAGGGTACCTCGTCCGGGCGCTGACCACGGATGAAGAGGATTCGTTGACCTGCCAGGAATGTCAAGATCTCTTGCCAGATTACCTGGGGGCAGAAGTGGAGGGACAGACACACAAAGCGCGGTGGCGCCCGGTCGCCTTTCACCTGGAGACGTGCCCTCACTGCTCGGCAGAATACGCAACCCTCTCCGACCTGCTCGAGCTGGCCCACGGCGGGCGGGGAGAGGAGCCGCCTGATTATCCCGCTCCCGATCTCTCGTTTCTGCGTCAAGAGGAAGACAGGCTGCCCCAACCCACGGGCATACCCTGGCGACTGGATGAATTGGGCCGCCTGATCATTGAATTCTCAGCCGAACTGCTGCGCACGCTGCAACCGCCGGCATATCAACCGGCCTACGCCACGGCAAGACTCAAGTCGGACAAGTCATCAAAGACCTTGTGCCAACTCTTTTTGAAAGAGGCCGTCAAGGACCTAGAGATAACGATCACAGCCGAGGAATTGCGAGACGATCCAGCTTGCTGCACGGTCATCGTTGAAGCAAACATCCCCAGCCGAGGTGGCTGGCCGAATCTCGCCGGTACGGAGGTGACCCTCAAACGAGACGAGCGAAAACTGGACGCACAACTGACAGATGCCTTTGGCAAAGCTGTTTTCGAGGGGGTAGCCACCGATGACCTGGCCCACCTCACCTTCGAGATCGAGTCCCGCGCCTGATCCGATCATTCCTTGTCCAACGTCCCCGATCCGCGATCACCGACCAGGACGAAGGGGGCCCAGTGATAAGGATCTGCAAAGATCCTCTCGTTGTCTGCTTCACCCAGCGATTTTCCAGGACTGTCTTTGCCCTTGGTGGCTAATCCTTTGAGATAAGCATTGGCCTGCTGCAAAGCCACATCCGTAGCCAGCAAGCCAGACCGGTCTTCGCTCAGAGGCGTGGTGGGGTCGAGAATCTCATCCGCCAGGAAGCGCACCAAAATGTCCTGCGTCTCCTTGCGGGTCAGATTCTTGAGGTAGAGCTGGGCCTGTTTCAGGGCCTCGGCAAAACCCGCTCCGTTTCGCACCTTTCTATAAAACTCTTCCATAAGAATCCGCGTTGAACGCTCGTCAACGCGCCACAGCGTGGAAACCAGCGCCCGTGCCCCGGCATGCATAAAGGCCCTGACGAGGCCAACCAGTTCGTCGCCGCGCCGCACCCGACTCAGACCGCTCTCACAGGCACTCAGCGTCACCAAGTCACAGCGAAGGCGGAGGTGCTTGAGAACGTCCAGCGCGCTCAGGGCTTCTCCCGGGGCCAGATGCAAGGCCGAGGCCAGGGGCTTCTCTGGCACAAAGTCGCCGTGACAGGAAAAGTGAAGCAGCCGATAGTTTGCAGCCTGGCTGTAGAGTGCTGCTTTCTTGGGCAATGGCCCGGCTAGAACCTGACCGCCGGTCTGCCGGGCGATACCGGCAGCCTCCTGCTCAGCGAAGTGAAGTCGTTTCGCTCTCTGACCGTTGTAGCCGAGGGCCAGACAAGACATCGTCCCCTGACCAGCCTCCTCCCGCCTGACACGGAAGAGAATGGTGGCACTGGGAGCATAGACCAACTGCGGGCCTTCCTCGCGCAACAGAGTGTCGTTGTCGGCAGCGGTGAGCGCCGAAAAAGGGATGTAATGCAGCGGACCGTGGGGCACCAGATACAACCGATGTTTACCTCGGAGTAGCTTCTCAGCCGGAGCAATGAGCCTGTCGTAAAGCGTACGCCGAATCTCTGGCTCTAAAAAGTGTCGCTCCACCACGCTGTCGAGCTGGCGGGGGAGCAGGTCGTTGGGCGAGATGCCCGCGTCGTGCACCTGGACACTGTTGTTGGTCACGGCAAAGATCAACGTCCTGGCCGGGGGAAAGCGGTGCCGCTGCGCGCCCTGATCGGTGGCGGCCCGGTCATGCCGTGCTTCTACCAGCCCGGTGGTAAAGTATTCAATCAGCAGTGCGTCGGTCGGCAGGGCAGTCTGAACTTCGGCCAGGGTGAGCGGTTTGGCCTTCACCTTACGGGGCAACTCGGGCGAGCCAGCGGCCAGCACATCGAGAAAGGCTCGCGATCGGGCGCGCTCCACAACGTCGAAAGCCCGATCGTGATCGCCTGTCTCCAGGCAGAGCAGCACCGTGTTCGCGTAGGTGTCTACTACCGTGGCAAAAAAGCCGGCCCGGGCCTCCTCAGCGGAAACGCTGGCGCGCAGGTCCTCGATGAGGTCAATGGCCTGGCTATAATAATCAAGCGCCAGTTCGTGCTCCTCCATTTCTTGGTGGAGAAAGCCCAGATTGGCCAAAGCTTCCGTCTCATAATAGCGGTTATCAAACTCACGGATAATAGTCAGGGCTTTTTGATAGGTCTGCAGGGCCTCCGCCCAGCTATCCTGACCGCGCTTTTGATAAACCTCGCCGAGATTTAGATAAGAAAGCCCTATCCCATGACGATCACCCAACGAGCGGCAAATGGCCAGATCCTGCTGATAGCAAGAAATAGCTTCGTCCCACCGGCCCAGGCTCCTATGGATGAGGCCCAGGGTATTCCACACAGAGCCCTTGAGCCAGGTGACGTCCGGCGGTGGGTCTGCGATTGGCTCGAGCACATCCAGCGCCCATTGACAGCACTCTGCCGCCCGCTGGAGCGCTGCCGGGCCAAAATCGCCTTGAGTGAATCCTCTGCGGTGGCAAATAGCAATATGCTTCCACGCCATAGCTTTTTTAGTGGTTTGTCCAAGTTCTGCGACGATGGATAAGCTCTGCTCATAGGCGGCAATGGCTTCTTCCCAACGCCCTTGGACCTCAAGGCCTCGGCCCAGGGCAAACAGAACCCGGCCGCGCATGGCGGGTTCAAGGTCCGTTTGGAGTAGTTCGGTGAAGGTTCGCTCTGCTTCAGCCCAATCGTGCCGAGCTTCAAAGGCCAAAACGCCCTTCAGGTACGTGCACCACGGTTTGAGAGTTGGCCGCCTGTAGGAGAGAGTCTCCAGTGACCTCAGAAGTGTCTGGCATTGATCGAGATGCCTCAGGCGCAGAGCGTTGGAAAAGGCTTCAATCAGGTCTTGGCCGTCAGATTCATTTGATCCGTCTGGCATTGGCAGGACCTTTCAACAGGAAAGAGAGGATACCGTTGGCAGATAGAGGTTTCAAGAACCGTACCGGGCAACGCCGGGTGGCAGCGATTTTGTTGACCAGCCTGTTGTTGATGGCGACTGTTTGGTATTCTACTGCAAAACCCGAATCCACGCCAGTGGGCACGAACACTTCCCTCGCTCAAAACCTGGCAGCCTCCGGCTCCCCTACCGTCCATTCTGCCTTTGCGCCATTTCTCGACATGGTGCCCAGCCAGGATGGCACGGACCTCTTTATAAGCGCCGGTGGCGTTGGCGAACTGGACGGGATGGTCTTTGCCAACATCGGCATCGGGCCAGGTGCCGACAAAGGCTCCTGGATGATGACCCCCTCTGAAGCAGATCAAGCCTACGTTGCCACGGCCATAGGCTTCACCCCGAACACCGACATCTCTGGCCAGATAAACATCACCACGACCCTCAATCAGGCTACGGAGGATGTTGATTACACTCGCGCTCACGTCCTGCCCCCAACACCTGAAGACATATTCGTCGAGGAACTGAGGCTGAGTTTGGTGAACACGAACACTATTGCTACCGAGGCTTACATTGCAGTCGTCCGCAGCTATGCCCCGCCCGGCCCGGCGCCTGCGGGCCATGGCTTTGTCGGTGGCACCTACAGCGTGCGCGCTTCCGGCGCTCTGACAGTCACTGACAAACCGATGAATCTGCGACTCTACTACGACAGCAACACTTTAGCCGGCGCCGACCCCCATACCCTGGCCATTTTCGCCTGGGACGCCCACAATAAGCGCTGGGACGAGTTAGGAGGGTGGCTCTTCCAGGATATGCCTGGGGGAGATTACCTCTCGGTGACGACGCGTCGCTTCACCACCTACGCCCTGATGACCACCCACGCCTGGTGCGACGATTTTTGGAACTCTAAGGGTCTGTCGGCCATGAACGACGTGACCGTCGGCAGTTCCGAAGTGAAGCTAAGCAGCGACAAAACGTCGGGCTGGGCCACCTCGAACCCCATCACGCCGACCATCCCCTTTGATACCTGGCACAGCCTGACCTTTGCCTGCACCGTCGATCCCCCCACCACAACCCTGACCGTGGGCGTGTTGAGCCTGGATGGCACCGCGTTGTTGGCCGATGTCGCCAGCGGGGTCAGCCTGGCTGACCTCGACCCCGCCCAATATCCCGCTCTCAAGCTGCGGGCGACTCTTTCCTCGACGGTGACGGGAAAGACGCCAACTCTGGATGCGTGGCAACTGACGTGGCAGGTCAAGGAACACAAGGTCTATTTGCCGGTGGTGTTGAAATGAAATGACATGAGCGGGCAGCGTCTATGGGAATAGACAAAGGAGATGGGCACATGCGAAATGTTGGAAGGATAATGGTTATCTGCGCTGCATGTTTGCTAGCCACGCGGATGCCAGGGGCTGTCAATGTAGCACCTCGAGAGGTCGAGGCTGCGACTACTCCTTACCTTGCCCTGGTCACCAACAGCGCGGACGGAACAGTATCTGCGATAGACATAGGCAGTGGGACGGTCATACAAACAATCACCGTGGGAGCTGCCCAAGGAGGCGACGCATCCGCACCTGGCTGTATCGCCATCTCTCCCGACGAAAGCCTGGCCTTGGTCACTTATCAGAGAGAAGGCTCTCATCGCGTTATCGCTCTCGACGTGACGGCCATTGCCGATGGCATCGCCGACAACGAAGTCATTGACGACACCGTCTATTTGGAACAGACAGAGCCGGAAGGTGCAAACTGCATCGCCATTACGCCTGATGGAAGTAGAGCCTATGTTGTGGGTGCGACGAATGGTGCTGACATCGCTGTCATCAACATTGAGACCATCGCCGACGGCATTCCAGATAATGAGGTCACATGGATTGACACGGGCGCTGCTCTCTTTGAGAGTATAGCCATTACGCCTGATGGCTCACGGGCGTATGTCACCGATGACGGGTATGCAGATGCGGTGCACGTCGTTGACACGGACCCTGCGAGTCCAACCTATAACACGGTTGTTGATCGCATAGATTTGGATTCTACCAATACTTTCGCCAAGGGAATAGCCATTACCCCAGATGGCAGTCGAGCGTACGTTGTAGATTGGTGGTTTCCAGATAAGGTCTATGTCATTGACACGAATCCCTCCAGCCCGGATTACCACACACTCGCCGACGATATCGATCTGGATCCATACGGCGATTGGGCTCACAGAATCGCCATCACGCCAGATGGCGCCCGAGCCTACGTTTCTCGGGTAGGTGGCGTGGCGATCATTGACACAGATCCAGCCAGTGCCACCTACAACACCCTCACTGACACCATTTCGGTATCAGCCCAGGGTGGAATAGCTATCACGCCTGATGGCGAAACCGTCCTGGTCGTTGGCAAGTACAATGATAGTGTCTCAATCATCGAAGCGTCGAGCGGTATCGAAATAGCGAGCGTCCCGGTCGGCCAACGTCCAGAGGGCATCGCTATCTATCGGGCGCCGGTGCCTGAGAATCATGTAAAGGTCGTAGATGAAGCCGGGAGTCCCCTGAAAGACGCCTTGGTCTATCAGAATGGTCTCCCCATTGGCACCACCGATGAGCGCGGAATCGTTGTTCCCCAGGACATACAGCCAGGTGATAGTTTCACGGCCATCTTGACGATCCACGAGCAACCCACCGTCAGGACAGGCCATCAAACACCCGATAGCAACCAGGATTGGGCTTACCGCATCCACATCACCACTCTCGACCAGGACGCCAACGGCAATCCTATTCCTCATGTCGTCACTGAGCCAGGCCAACAGGTTTTAACCCTACACCCATCGAGCCCGCTCGTTCTCTTCAATTTGGTCCTCTCCATCGAGTGGGATGCCGACGACGAGTACATGGAGCAAGTCGCCCGCGCTGCCGAATTCGCCTCCGACTACCTCTATGACCTCACCGACGGCCAGATGGCCGTCGGTCGGATGAGCATCTACGATAATAGCGAGTATTGGGCCGACGCCGACATCCAAATCTCGACCAAGAACATCGTCCGCCCCCACGCCTACGTAGGTGGGATCACTTCCAGCGACAAATCTCACGTCATCCGCCTCGGCCGGGGCTGGGATGGCAACTCTGGCAGTCAGGGTGCCTGGGACCAACCCGACGGCTACCGCACTCTGACCCACGAACTCGGTCACTATGCTCTCTATCTCTATGACGAGTACTTTGCCTACGTCTTTGATCAAAACGATAACCTGATCGGCGAAGTCCCTGCCTATTGCACCGGCCTTGAGAACCGCAACCCGGCTACTGACGCCACCAACGCCAGTGCCATGGACTACCAGTACACCAGCAGTGAGTTGAGCGCCCATGGCGTGCCCGGCATGTGGTCCGCCCTGTGCGAACAGACTGCTCAGTGGCAACTCAATCACAATCCCGACACCGGGGAGCCTGAGTCGGCCTGGGAGACCGTTATTCGTATGTACGCTGACTCTATCAGTCCCTCTCGCTGGCAGTTCACCACCCCCCTCGATCGGAGCAGCGTTCTGGCCGGGCCGGCTGGCCTGCCTCCCGACGTGCTGGCTCTGCCGCAGATAACGATCAATAACAGCGGCTCTTCGGGGCCACTCCGACAGTTGACCATCTATGGCCCCGACGGCGAAGGCTATTGGGGAGCCATCGTCGCTCTCTACAAGCAGGACGGACGGGTCATCGGTCAGGGCTTCACCGACGGCAACGGCCGGCTGTCCATCTATGGCGCTGATGAGGGAGACACCCTGCGAGCCGCCTCCATGGACGGAGGGCTAGCCGGGAGCGTCACCGTGGGGACAGAGATGAGCCTCACCCTGACCCTGTCCCCGGTGGGAGGGCTGGCGGTCCAGACAGTCGGCGGGATACCCCACATGCGCCTCATCGCCGAGCCGAGCGACCCAGGCCAGATTGATCTGTTGGTCTTTCTCCAGGACTTTGGCCCCGGCGCGGATCCCAGCGTAATAGTCACCGAGCCAGGTAACAAAGCTGGCTATGCCCCCACCTTGAGCTACAGCCCAGGTAGCGATATGTACGAAGGCGAGATCAACTTTAGCGCCACAGAGCGCGGGATGGGGCACATTCGAGCCATGGGAGCGGTGGGAGGTAATCTGGTGCGCTTGCAATCCACGTATCGCTTGCAGCGGGTGATCAACAACCAGGGCCACGACGTCTATTCCAACGACGGCAACTTGAGCCTACACCTGGAGCCGGGCAGCCTGCCGGGGGAGGAGGCCTACCTGGTGGTTATGCCGCCGGGCGCGGTACCGGGTTCCCTGCCTGACGGGTTGCTGTTGGTGGGCGATCCCTATGACGTGACCGTATCGGGGGCCCTGGTCGCGTTGGAGAAGCCGGCCGTCTTGAAGCTACACTACGACGGGGCACTGGTCGCTTCGTCGTCGGCACCGGGGGGGTCAGGTATCTACCGCTGGGACCCCAACGGCGAGACGTGGCAGGAGATCGGGGGTAGCCTGGACGAGGAGCAGAAGGCGATAGCGGCCTCGGTGACAACGCTGGGCACCTACGCCCTGCTGGCGCCGCCCGGTCCATGGAACAAGCCCCTGCAGGATGTCATCTTTGTACCTGTCGTCCTCAAAGATGAGTCTTGAGTTATAAGAGCCCGAGTTCCTCACAGCGCGAGGAGTGGGTTAGTGAGAGCGAAACACGCTCTGAACCGACTGGAGAACTGTTGCCTTTCGCCTATCGCCTGCAACGGGCGCTCTTTATACCCATCGCCCAAATCTTGCGCGGACAGTCG
>CAYNKW010000116.1:10248-11669 GCA_964397845.1 uncultured Anaerolineae bacterium | reverse complement strand
ATCCCCCATACCCTGCCGCTGTCTTGTCATAATATGACACTTAGCGGGGGTGAAAGAGAGCGATGAGATTGTTTGGCGGCGACTTTCTTGGCATTGGCCCACGGCTCGCTCACGCTCAAGCGTGCCAACTCCCGCTCGAAAGTCGAGGCGATAGTTCATGCGAATTGATCTCACCAAAACCGTTTTCACACCCAGAGAAAATGACTTTATCATAGGCAAGCTCAAGCAAGCTTCAGAGAGAGGGCTTGTAACGAGCAGGTCTGAAAATAATCCTTATCTGTTGGCGTCATTTATGGGTGTGGAGGAAAAGGGCATTACGCCAAAATGGAACGTGAAAATATACACCTACAACAAGAAAAAGAAGGGACATAGCCTGGTATGTGTTGATAAGCACGTTTTGGGTAGATTGCTAGATGAAGACTACGACAGTTTCATTCCGCCCGACCTTCAAGTACTGCGAATTGACGATGCTGGCTGGGGGTTTCCCCTGTGCGGTGTGATGGTTGGCATATCAGATGAACACAAGGTACAGACTGCCACAGTGCCAGTTGAATACTTCAGAGAGGATGGAGAGAATAGTTTTCACACGAAGCGTTATCTGCAAGAGTACGCAGCATTGGCCATCCAACTTCTCGATCAGTTCGACGCGACGCCAGACACACATCGTATTGAAATATGCACGGGATACGTGAATCAACCGCTTCGAGAAGAACTCAGGAAGCTCGGATATGATGTTCGAGTCGTGGAAATCAAGGGGATGTTACAGAACGAACTTGAGGGACTGTACCGAACGCATGTGCTTGAGGAGATTGGCTCAGATATCTACTACGACCCGAAGGACATGAAAAAGTCGGAAATCCCTCGCAGGTACAGGGAATGTCTTGAGTATGGGAAAAGACGCTGTCCGCATCAAATCAAGACAGGATGGGAAGCAATAAGTGGGTAGAAGAGGGGCTTTTGCATGGGAAGGGAGGGCGGCTAAGTTGATGTAGGTCCGCCGCAACGGGGCGGGCCCGTGCCTCGTCAGGTTTTGCATGTCTTTGACCATCTGCATCCGCTCGCCGGGGGTGAGGTTGGCTATTCCATCCACCCCAGGCGTGCGTTTGCCACGGTTGTCCTGCGTCACCCGATGCACGGCTAGACAGCGTGCCGACCAGGCCTGTCCTGAGCCCTTCGGTTACACTCAGGACAGGCCTGCCGAAGGGATTGATGACCAATCGCCCGCCGCAGGATGGCGCTCATGCCCCGGCACCTGGGGCGGTCGGATTTGACACTTTTCCTATCTTGTTGTAAACTAGGAGAGTATCTCACCGACGTGGATACACAGTTGTCAAAGTCCGTGGTGGTTTGGCGTCCGTTGCCCGCTAGGCTCACCGATGACCTTTGCCGCCCTTCCCCCGTTGTCTCGTTGAGCCACGGTT
>CAYNKW010000116.1:0-10148 GCA_964397845.1 uncultured Anaerolineae bacterium | reverse complement strand
AGGCTCACCGATGACCTTTGCCGCCCTTCCCCCGTTGTCTCGTTGAGCCACGGTTATAGAGCGCAGGGCCAGATGGCAATCATCAACTATCTAATCCGACGCGCCATACGCCATTGGCAGTTGTTCCTCAACCTGAGCCTGGGCATCGTCCTGGCGACGGTCTTGCTGGCCAGCGCCCCCCTGCTGGTGGATACCGTCCTGGAGATTGGACTGCGGCACGAGATCCTGGCCGCCAATGCCTCTGACCGGAACCTCCACCTGCAGACCTATGCGCTCACGGAAGCGCCAGTCATTGAGGAACTCGACAGTCAGGCGCGGTATCAGCTCGAAAAGTGGGTGGGCGACTATCTGGAGCGGACGATCTTTTCAGTTAATTCCACCTGGATGATCCCTTGGGTAGACGGAGAACCGCTCCTCAGCGACCGGGTTAACCTGAGCTTCCACGACGGCATCAAAGACCAGGTCGAGTTCGTGGCTGGCACCTGGCCGGCAGTAACCGGCGTGCTCACGGATACAGTACCTGTCGTCGTCGGGGAGCCAATGGCCCGGGCCTACCGGCTGGACGTAGGCGATCGCCTGCCCATCAGTTTCAAGAGGGATGATGCGCAACCTTCCCGCTGGTTGCAGGTGTCTGGCATTATCCGCCCCCGGAACCCCAGCGACGCCTATTGGTTTGTGGAGGTTCATCCTCTGCATGCCCAGAGTGACAGACAGTGGTCGAGGCGGTACAGCACGATCCTTCCTGCCGAATCCTTCTACCGCAGTGTCGCTACCTTGTTGCCAGGCGCCGAGTCCAGTGTTACCTGGAATGTGCAACTAACCGCCGGTCAGCTCGCTTTGGCCCGCATATCCGATCTACGCAGCCGGATCGCCACCCTAAAAAGGGACCTGCACCTCGGTAAGCTGCACATTATTCTTGCCACCGGACTACCCGAGTTACTGACCGATTTTGCTGCCCAGGCGGGGGCTGTTCGTGGGCCGCTGTACCTCCTAATGGCCGAGATCGCGCTCCTGGTGCTGTACTACGTTGTCTTGGTGGCCGCACTGTCGGTCCAGCAGGCGGAGCGGGAGTTCGCTGTTTTGCGCAGCCGGGGAGCCTCCGGTGGGCAGATTCTTGCCATCCAGGCCGCCGAGGCTGTCCTCATTGCGGCAATTGCCTTCCTGAGCGGCCCGGTATTGGCCATGGTACTGTTGCAGGGGCTTACCCTGTACGGGCCACTGACCAATGTGATTCCCGGGGACTGGACGGTGTACCTCACTCGCGCATCGTGGCTCGCCGCTGGTCTTGGCACTGCGGTCTGCATCGTCGGCCTGCTGCTACCGGTGGGGCCTGTGCTGCGACGCAGCATCGTAGAACACCAGCAGGGCCTCGCGCGGCCGCCGCGGGCACCCTGGTGGCAGCGCATGTACCTGGACGTCATCCTGTTGCTGGTGGGCCTCGTTCTGCTGTGGCGACTGCACCTGTACGGCGGTATCGTCGGTGGCAACGCGGGCCGGCCTCAGGTTGACTGGCTGTTGTTGCTGTCCCCCCTGGCATTGCTCCTCGGTTCCGCAACCATTCTACTGCGTGTCTGGCCCCTGGTCTTGCGCCTGTCCGCCCACATCACCGCACGGGGGCGTGGACTGCCCGCGGCACTGGCCGTATGGCAGGTATCTCGCAATCCTGCCCGGGGGGTGCTGTTGGTACTCCTGCTCACCCTGGCCATGTCGCTGGGGATGCTGTCCACCGGATTGAACGCCACTCTGGACGTGAGCGAACACGAACGGGCGCAGTACGCCGTCGGGGGCGACGTGCGCTTTATCTCTAACTACTCTGCAGACCTCTCCAGCCTGGCCGATGAACCAGGCGTGCACATGGCAACGAGCGTCGCCAGGGACCTGGGCACCGTGGACCTAGGCTCCTTCCGCTTCTTCCCCCGCTTCGAGGTCCTGGCCGTAGATCCTCCTTTGCTGGCCAAAGTGGGCACATTTCGCGACGATTTCTCTAGCGTTCCCATGGAGAGATTGCTCCGCCAGATCGTCCCGGATGAGGACCCGGCAGACACCTTCCTGCCCTTGCCGGGCCGCCCATCCAGTTTGGGAATCTGGATGTGGAGTCCCAAGGATCACGAGCGGTCCGACCCCCGCCACGCCGTCGGCTCTTACGTGGGCGAAAGCGACCTGGACCGGATCGAACTGACCGGCAAACTACGAACGGCCCACGGCGAATACTTTAACGTCGAGTTGGAGCCGCCAAAACCTGAGGCCTGCCCATTCGACTGCTGTTCGGAATGTTGCCCCGGCGAGTCCGGGACAGGGCAAAGCGGCTCCGGGTCCTGTGGGTGGCGCCACTTTTCCGGCGAGCTACCCGATCTGGATGCTAGCAGTTACCCTCTCTTACTCTATTCCATCTGGATTCAGAACCGTGCCATAAGCAGTCGCTACGGCAATTTTGCCTTAGCAGACATGGAAATCGCCATGGATGACGTGATGGTGTTCGACGGCGGGACAGGCGGTGCGCAGATCGTGGAGAGCTTTGAAGACCCGGCAAAAGTCTGGAAGGTGGGCCAGCCCAATTCGCATGCCAGTCACGATACCTCGACGGTGCACTCCGGCCAGGCTAGCCAGTGGCTAACTCTCGACTTCAAACGGCCGCTGGAGTTGATCGCCCTTGAGCTTGCCCCCGCTGACCCAGACAGCGAATTGCCTGTCCTGGTCAGCCCAGCCTTCCTGGATGTGGCCCATCTAAAAGTGGGCGACACGGCATCTGTCTGGCTCCACTCGGCTTACATCCCTGTGCGCGTGGTCGGCGTGGCCCACTACTTCCCCACGATGTACGAGGATCTGGTCTCCCTGGAGGCGGGATTTCTTGTCATCTCGCGTGACCCATTGCTGGCGCGATTGAACGACAGCAACTTGGAGTCTGTCAATGCCAACGAAGTCTGGCTATCCACCGACGGTCAGGTCTCCATAAGCAGAGTGATGGCCCTGGCCCATGCGGTAGACAAAATCTGGGAGGTTGAGGCCGTCCGAAGTGCCATCAAGGCCGACCCGATGGCCTTGGGGCTGCGCAGCGTGACCTTCTATGGGTACGTATTGACCAGCCTTCTTAGCATCGTCGGTTTTGTCACCTACTTTTACATGAGTGCTCGGCGGCGTGAGATGACCTATGGGGTCTTGCGCACCATGGGGTTGTCCCCCTGGCAACTCTACGCTTCTCTGGTCGTTGAGCAAGTGGTTCTGATCGTGTCCGGACTGGCGCTGGGTACGCTTTTGGGGGCGATCCTGAACAGCCTGGTCCTGCCCGGGCTGCCCATCACCCTCGGCAAGCTGCCGCCGGTTCCGCCGTTCCGGCCCTATGGCGACTGGGCCGCAGTGCTCCGCATCTACCTGGTTCTGGGCGGCGCCCTGTTGATCTGCCTCAGTGTGGCGACGGTTCTGCTTTGGCGGGCGCGCATCCATCGCGTGCTGCGGATTGGGGAAGAGTGATGCCCATGCTGAACCTGACCGTTCGTCACCTACGCTTGAACCTGGCTCTCTTGCTCGGCCTGACGCTGGCAGCGGCCATGATGGCCGGATTGCCAGCTTACGGGGATGTCATCGGAACACACGGTCTGCACGAGATGGTGTTAGCCTACAAGGCTCCCCCTGCGCGCCACATCCTCATCTCGGCCAGTGAGGGGGCTCGCCTGGACGGTGCCGTGTACGATGTCGTGGAAGGCAAGCTTGACGATGTCGTGGTGGAGCGTATTGACGTACGGCAGATCAAGCTGCCTGTCTATGAGCAGCCACGCGAGTTGGGGGAATCGCGCCCGCCTCAGAAGTTCCACTACGTGCGTCTGTGGGCCTTCGAAAACCTGGATCAAAGGGTCCGGGCAGTCGAGGGGCGTCTCCCTGTGTACGAGGAATCGGTCCACTCCGCCGGGTCCCTGCCCCCGCCGGTGCTGGAGGTCGCCATTGGAGTGGATGGGATCCACCGGACCGAACTGAGCGTTGGCGACGTTGTGACCGTTACCACTCCGCAGGGCTCGATGGTCGTGAATATCGTCGGCATCGTCGAACCCCTGGAACCCAAAGCGGATCGGTGGTGGGGCGATCAAACGACCTTTGGCATCCACGTCAAGTTGCTGGGCCGCACCGTGGAGATCATTACCGTCTCGCTGTTCGTGCCCCCGCAAGCAATGAGGTACTGGTTTCCAGACCACGATCTCTCCTGGCGGCTCCTGGTGGACAGCAGTCGGATCACCGTTGGGAATGTACGACGCATCCAGGAGACGCTGACCAACCTCCAAGCGCAACTGCGGAACCGCAAAGCGGAGCTACACAGTCGCTTGCCCAAGATTCTGGTTGATTTCCAGGCCAAGCAGGCCGCGATGCGCATGACGCTCTTTCTTCTGATCGCGCAAGCCTTTGTCTTTGCCCTATACGTCCTATTGACCATCGCTTCCTTCCTGCTGGACCGTTCGGAAGGAGAAATGGCGACCCTGGCCAGTCGTGGCGGGAATAGATGGCAGATTACGCTGGTCTTTGCCCTGGATAGCCTGCCCCTGGCCCTCCTGGCAGCGTTGATAGGAACGTTTGTGGCATGGGGCATCCTCAATCTGTGGGGGATGGCGACACACAATCCCCTTGCCCCCCAGATTTCGCCCGCGTCCTGGGGCCTGGCCCTCTCGGCCGTCGGTCTGGGTTGGCTGGGCATAGTCCTATCGGCCTACCTGAGGATGCCCAGGGCCTTGTTCGGGTCGCGTCGCTGGCCAACCTGCCCGGAGGGCCGCCCCGCCTGGCAGAGGTTGTACCTCGACCTGGTGCTGCTGGTGTTCGGTGGCGTGCTGTACTGGCAGCTTTCCCGGTCTGGGTCCTTCGTTATGAGCCGGATCAGGACCACCCCTCTGGCCGATCCCTTCCTGCTGCTGGGCTCCTCTGTGCTGCTCATTGCTGTGGTGCTGCTGTTCTTGAGGATCCTTCCTTGCCTGCTCAGCCTGGCCGCCTGGATCTCCAGGCGAGGTCGCGGGCTTATTTTGTCCATGGGGCTGATGCGCTGGGCCCGTGCACCGCTTGAGCCCAGTCGGGTCGTGTTGTTGGTCACCCTGGCGACGAGCCTGATCCTCTTTTCGAGCACCTTTGTGTCCTCCCTGCGCATCAGCCAGGCAGAGACGGCCCGCTACCGGGCCGGTGCGGATCTGCGCATCTCTGCTGCAAAACCGGCCGCCGAGGCAACCATGCAAGGCATCGCCGACTTGCCGGGAGTACTCGTCGCCTCCCCGGTCGTTCGAACCGATGCTCTGGATGGCTACAGAGGGACAGTGGAGTTGCTGGCGATTGACCCGGAGACCTTTGCCCAGGTAGCCCACTACCCGCAGGGCACAGGCAACCCGCCCCTGCTGGAGTTGGTCCAGGCGCTGCAGCGAGAGACGGCTACCGGCGCGCTGCCGGCCATTGTTTCGCGTTCGCTCCTCACATCTGAGGACACGGTCGGTGGGCTAGTCTCGTTCACCATCGGCAACGAGGAGCTGTCCTTCGAGATTTGCGCCATCGTTATGGATGACATGGACGAGTTTCCTGCGCTTTCTGAGGACTTTGTCGTGACCGACTGGCACGCGCTGGGGCAGCAGATCGATCTAGGCCTGAGGTACTTTCGCTTTAGTGAACTCTGGCTGGCGACGGATCCCGCTCACCATGACGCACTGGCAAGAGACCCTGCGTTAGCGGACCGCATTCTGGCGGACGTCCAGGCAGAACTGCGCAGTCTCCAATCCGACGCTATGGCTCGGGGAGCCACGGGCACCTTCCAGGTGAATAGTCTGGTATTGGGCCTGCTCAGCGTGGCTGGGTTTCTGTTTATCCACTACTTTGCTGCCCACAATCGCACCTACGAATTCGGCCTCCTACGGGCCATGGGTCTGGCTCCTGGGCAAATGCTCAGCTTGCTTGTTGCAGAGGGAGTGCTGGTCGTGGGGATTGGCATGCTGGCCGGCACCGTAATTGGCTATGGTCTCACCTGGACCACGCTTCCCTATCTCTCGCGAGCCCTGGCTGTTTCACTTGGCAGGGTCGAAATCCGCCACATCGTCGTGGATTGGCCGGCAGTGCTCCGGCTCTATGCCATTCTGGCTGGCTGCTACCTGTTGGCGATGGGTTGCTCGTTGCTGGCGCTGGTGCGCACCTGGGGTGCAGGTACATTGCGCCTCTCTGAGGAGTAAACGATGGAAAGTCAAGTCTTCGTACTATGTGACAATCTGGTCAAGATCTACAAAGTGGCCGACCTAGAGGTAGTCACTTTGCAGGGTTTGGACCTGGAGGTAGCACGGGGTGAGGTCATGGCCCTGATCGGCCCGTCGGGATCGGGCAAGAGTACGCTGCTCAACGTGATCGGCGGACTGGACACACCCAGCGCGGGGACGGTGCGGGTCGGTGGGTTGGACCTGCCCAAGATGGACCGGCGGCAACGGGAACAATACAAGCGCAAGACCGTTGGTTTTCTCTGGCAGCAACCGGGCCGCAACCTGCTGCCCTACCTGTCTGCTCTCGAAAACGTCGAGATGCCCATGCTCCTCAACGGCCAGAGTGGCACGAAGCGACGGCGTCGGGCCATAGAGTTGCTAGAGATGGTTGGTCTGGTCGATCGGGCTCGCTTCCGCCCCGATCGCCTCTCGGGTGGGGAGCAACAGCGAGTAGCGCTGGCGGTAGCCCTGGCGAACAACCCGCCGCTGCTGCTGGCCGACGAGCCCACAGGTCAGATCGATTCGAAATCGTCCACTCAGGTCTTTGATGCCTTGCGCCGCATCAACGAGACCTACGGCACGACCATCATCGTCGTCACCCACGACCCCCTCGTGGTCAAACAGGTGGATCGAGTGGTGGCCATCAGCGACGGACGCACCAGTGCCGAGATCCGCCGCCGCAACGCGAACGGTGGAACAGTCCATGAGGAGGAATGGGTGATCCTGGACCAATCGGGCAGGCTTCAGTTGCCAAAGCTCTTCGTACAGACCTTGAGCCTCAGGGACCGGGTCAAGGTGCGCCTTGAGCCCGACCATGTGTCCGTGTGGCCGAAAGACAGCGAACGCGGGGCAGAGATGGCTGCTCCACGCGTCCAAAGTCGCCCTGGGAGGTTTATGGGGGCGGAGCGATGGTTCCCTGCAAGACAGACTGCTGCTGCCGCTGTGGTCACCGAAGGTTTGTGTCGAACCTACGAGTCGGGCGTGGAAAAGGTCCGGGCACTGCGAGACATCAATTTAAGCATACCGGCAGGTTCGTTATCCGTCTTCATCGGGCCGTCCGGATCTGGGAAAACTACGCTGCTTAACCTCATTGCCGGCCTGGATGAACCCACAGCCGGGACTGTGAGCATCAGCGGCCATTCCTTGGCCTCCATGTCCCCGCGTGAGAAGATCGAGTTGCGGCGGCAGGAGATCGGTTTTGTGCACCAGACGATTGGGCTGCTCCCTTTTCTCTCCGTCGAGGAGAACGTCGGGGTCCCCCTGCGGCTACTGCGTGTTTCCAATGAGGAACGGAGGGCACGCACCTCAGAGGCATTGAGGCTCGTTGGCCTGTTGGACCGTGCCAAGCACCGGACCTATGAGCTGTCCGGCGGGGAGCAGCAGCGGGCGGCCATCGCCCGGGCTTTGGTCAGTCAGCCATCGCTGATCCTGGCTGACGAACCGACGGGACAATTGGACAGCCGGACGGGCGCCGACATTGTCACTCTCTTCCGCGAGATCGTCGGGCAGACAGGAATCACCGTCGTGATCGCCAGCCACGATCCCAATGTTCATCAGGCGGCTGACCGGGTCTACGAATTGCGGGATGGACAGCTAGATGGGAGACATCAGCTTGCAGGGCAGAATCGGGAGTAGATGCCGTAAACCATACCAGGGACAGCATCTGCACCATGTGACACCGGCGGGTCCTGATCGTGACCATATGAGACTTGACTTCTCACAGGGGATGGAGCCCAAGTCCAGGGAGAGACATACCAACGGAACAGGAGAACCTGCATAACCGGCCCTATACTTGACCGCAGGTCAAGTGCAGGGATGGGATAGCTGCGTCTGACGAGGTTATGCGGGGGCGGAGGACTTTGTAGTAGTCAATAATCGTAGTTTTCCACCAATGCACTTGGCAAGAGGATGATAGACTGCCAGTTGGAGGGGGAAACCCTCTCTTACGTAACTCGGATGTGCTGCACAGCCGCATCAGAGATCCAGCGTTTTCTGGCTCTGCGCCAGCGGCTCGATACAGCGCGGGCTGTCGTTCTTGGGTTTGTTGACCCACGTGCTGATCGGGTAGGCGAGCATACCCTCGGACGGGTAGGGACGCAAGAGGGGCCGCAGCAAATCTGCCTTTTGAACGCCGGGGTCGAGCCACAGGTCATAGTCCTTGGGGGCCAGGATCACCGGCATCCGGCTGTGCACCGGGCGGATCAGATCGTTGGGTTCGGTGGTCATCAGGGTACAGGAATCAATCGCTGCCTCGTCCGATCCTTCCCAATGCTCCCACAGGCCGGCAAAGGCGAAGGGCCTCTCGTCGCGCAACCGGACGTAAAACGGCTGCTTGCCGCGCTCCAGACGCCGCCACTCATAGAAGCCGTCGGCCAGCACCAGGCAACGCCGTCGCCGGAAGGCGGCCCGGAAGGCCGGCTTCTCGGCGACGGTCTCTGACCGCGCGTTGATCATCCGTGCGCCAATGCCGGGGTCTTTGGCCCAGAAGGGAACGAGACCCCAGCGCAGCAGCACCAGTTCTCGCTGTCCATCCCCCGGAACTCGCCGCACCGCCGCCACCGGCTGAGTGGGGGCGATGTTGTAACGCGGCACCAAAGAAGGTATCTCGAAAAGTTGGAATTGCTCAGCCAGCGCCTCGGCTGGCGTGATCAGGGTAAAGCGTCCACACATGGTTTTGCCCTTCTCTTAGTACCAATACCTTTCAAATAAGACTTCGGAAGTCTTTTGAGGGGTCAGCACCCCCAGGTGCGACTCCGTTCGGCACGTAGGCTTGTCTCAGTCCTCAAATCTCGATTTTTTCGTGTCAAAGTCTCGTCATAATACTGGGGGGCCTGGCAAAGATTTGGAACCTTCGCCAGGCTTTGTTCTCTACACAGAAGAGCCTGCACCCGGGTGGCGACAGGCCCCTGTCGTCGTGTGGTCTTGAGGATTTCGCTATAGGGCATGTGATGGGCAGAGTATAACACACTATTTTACCGGTGTCAAAAATTCCATAGCACATCAAAGTAGGGGGATACGCACCGTCACCCTTGCGAAGGTTACAAAAAGCACTCTCAATGGGACGCTTGCTGGTAATCGAAGGCGCGTTTGTCTACAAGTCTATCACCTAACCTTCGCAAGGGTTTCCCCATCCTCCCGCTTTGGGTTGCTATGAAGATTCTAGAGACCGTTCGGTTATTTGACAATCCTCCCCGCCTGTAGTATGATGAGCGACTGTCAGTCTACTCATCTGCCAATTCATCAACTACCAATGTGCGGACACAACACTCGATTCACTCTCATCGTCGGCCTGGGCAACCCCGGCCGTAAATACGCCCGTAACCGCCACAATGCTGGCTTTCTGACCGTGGATCGCCTGGCGCGACGGCACGAGTTGACCTTCGGGCGTCAGAAGGCCAAGGCCAAAATTGCCGAAGGGGCCATCGCCGGCCAGCGTGCCATCCTGGCCAAGCCGCAGACGTACATGAACCTCAGCGGCGAAGCAGTGGCCGCGCTGGTGCGGTTCTTCAAAATCCCGCCCCAGCGCGTGCTGGTGATCTACGATGACCTGGATCTGCCCTTGGCCCGCCTCCGGCTGCGCCCCAGCGGTGGCTCTGGCGGCCACAAAGGGCTCGGATCCATCATTGAGCGCCTGGGCACGCAGGCCTTCCCTCGCCTACGGGTTGGCATCGGCCGGCCGGTTCATGACGATCCGATGGACTTTGTGTTGCAGGATTTCACCTCCGACGAGTGGATCGAAATGGACGCTACGCTGGATCGCGCCGTGGAAGCTATCGAGCACTGGCTGGCCCACGGCATCCACGCAGCAATGGACGTTTTTAACCAGTCACCCAAATGGGAGGACTCAAACATTGTGCTCTGACGAATCGGAGGGGGTATGAACCTCTCCGGATTGCTCGCCATCGCCAAGCGGATACCTGCTTACCAGCAACTCCTCGACGCGCTGCC
>CAYNKW010000115.1:0-11770 GCA_964397845.1 uncultured Anaerolineae bacterium | reverse complement strand
TGGACTGATTGTACTTGAACTTTCATGGTTGTCCAATTTCGGGGGACCACTACATACCTTTCACTTGCGTTGATTTCTCCGGCCTGCCAGCTGTAGAGCACAGAGCAGCTATTGAATTGGCCGTGAACGAACTGCATCTTAGTCTGAACCTATCAAAGGGTCCTCTCCTAAGGGTAGTCCTGTTCAACCCCGGTGTGCATAGGCCACAGCGTTTGTTAGTCACTGTGCACCATATGGTATCGGATGCCCTCTCACTCCCGATCCTGTTAGAGGATCTCCAGATGGCCTACAAGCAAATCGGTCAGGGTGAGCAGATTCAACTGCCTCCCAAAACAACCTCAGTCAAACAATGGGCTGAACGATTAGATACCTATGCACAATCGGCAGAACTGCACCAGGAACTGGACTATTGGCTCACTCTTCCCTGGGCGCAGGTTCCCCCATTGCCGCTGGACTATCCGGTAGGCGAGGACTACATAAGCGCATCAAACCGCTCTTTGACGACGTCATTGAGCGTTGAGGAAACCAACGTTCTGCTGCGGAAAGTTCCGAGGGTCTACAGTACCCAGGTCGAAGACACGTTGTTAATGGCCCTGGTACAGGCTTTGAGTCGGTGGACCGGCAGTCGTTGGGTGGCGGTCAGGATGGTGGACTCTGGGCGGAGTAATGTGATACTCGACACTGAAGATATAGATCTGTCGCGTACCATAGGCTGCCTGGTTCAGCATCGTCTTCTGATGTTAGAATGGGAAGAGGCTAGCAATCCGGGAGATGTCCTGAGGTCAATTAGGAACCAACTTCGTTGCATTCCGAATCGGGGCTTCGGGTACTATTTGCTACTCCACTGCAGCGAAGATGCCGAAGCTGCAAATAAACTAAGGGCATTTCCTCTTGACCTTAGAAGGGTGGAGCTAAACTACCTGGGCCAGCAACCGACCCAGGTGTACAGCGAGTCTGCTGTGTTTCGAAGAGCACGGGAGCATACAGGAGAAGTCAGCGACCCACGGAATCCTCACTATAATCTACTAGATTGCGGCGTACTAGTCGTGGGAGGTCGTCTTTCCGCAAGGTGGTCGTACAGCAAGGCTGTGCATAAGCGCACTACGATTCAACAGGTGGCCAACGATTTCATAGAGGCGCTGCGGACACTAATCACGGAGTGTCAATCGGAGACCCTTTCATGAGCCAAATGAAGATTCCACTCAAGCAATACTGGAACCTGCTCGTCAATTACCTCGAGCCCCAATGGCCTATGGTGACCCTGCTCACCATGCTGCTCTTCAGCAGTATTGGTACGCAACTGGTTAACCCGCAGATTATGCGCTCCTTTATCGACACCGCCCAATCGGGTGGTGCATCAGAGACTTTGCTCAGAGCTGCACTTGCGTTTATCGGCGTGGCGTTGGTTCAGCAGATAGTATCCGTCTTGGCGACCTACGTCAGCGAAAACGTGAGCCTGACGGCCACCAATGCCTTACGCGCTGATTTGGCCGATCACTGCTTGCGGCTGGATGTGTCGTTCCACAATGCCCACACACCCGGTGAGATGATTGAGCGTATTGACGGCGACGTGACCGCGTTGTCTGGTTTTTTCTCTCAATTTGTGATCCAGATATTGGGCAATGTTATCTTGCTCGTCGGCGTACTGGTCCTGCTCTTTCGAGAAAGCTGGTGGGCAGGTCTGCCGTTAACCGGTTTTTCTCTGATCACTTTGTTCATCTTGGGACGCTTTCGGAATATTGCTGTACCCCACTGGACGGCAGGGCGCCAGGCCAGCGCCGAACTGTTCGGCTTTGTAGAAGAAAGACTGTCGGGCATCGAAGACATCCGCTCTAGCGGGGCCAAAGCCTACGTGATGCGCCATTTTTACCGGTTGATGCGCACGTTGATGCAAAAAGCCCTCAAGGCCGCATTGATGTGGAATATCATCATTGTCGTGATGTACACGTCTTTCGCACTGGGTTCTGCGATAGCCTTTGCAGCAGGCGCATACCTATTCCAGGCAGGAACGATCACGATTGGCACCGTTTACATCATCTTTCACTACACTACGATGTTGGAGCGACCGATCAACGGCATCGTCCGCCAAATTGAAGATTTGCAACAAGCCGGGGGCAGCATTACGCGCATCCAAGAACTCTTTCACACGCAGAGCAGGATCCAAGACGCGAGTCGGCAAATTGAGGCAGGAGTGGTATTGCCAGGAGGCGCGCTGGCAGTCGTATTCCAGGATGTCTCTTTTAGCTACGAAATGGATCAACGTGACGACGAGTCGGCACAGATCAGCCAATCGAAAGAAAACGGAACGGTGCTCCACAACCTGTCGTTTCACTTACAATCAGGCATGGTGTTGGGCCTACTAGGACGTACGGGGAGCGGAAAAACATCCCTCACCCGGCTGCTCTTTCGCCTGTACGATCCGGATAGTGGCATCATCTGCCTTGGGAACGACGCCACGATGACGGACATCAGCCAGTTGCCCCTGGCACATCTACGCCAGCGGATCGGCATGGTCACGCAAAACGTCCAATTGTTTCACGCTACCGTGCGCGACAACCTGACCTTCTTTGATCGCAGCATCTCGGATGAGCACATCCTAGAAGTGATCCAGGAATTGGGGCTGTGGGAGTGGTATCAATCCCTGCCTGAGGGACTAGACACCAAATTGGGGTCGGGAGGTGGAGGCCTTTCGGCCGGTGAGGCACAGTTGTTGGCCTTTGCGCGCATCTTTCTCAAAGACCCAGGGCTGGTGATCCTGGACGAAGCCTCCTCGCGCCTGGATCCGGCTACGGAGCGCCTGATCGGACGCGCGGTGTATAGACTGGTGCACGCTTCGCGTCGCACCGCTATTATCATCGCGCACCGCTTGGCCACGGTTCAACGCGCGGACGCGATCATGATCCTGGAAAATGGATGCATCAGCGAATACGGTATGCGACCAGAACTGGCCGGTGACCCCACCTCGCGTTTTTACGGCCTGGTGCAGACCGGACTGGAGGAGGTGTTGGCATGAACGCTGCACAGCCACAAGTAGAGACGCTCACGGAAAGGCCAAAACCGAAGGCCTGGCGACAGATGTGGCAGCTTTTACGCTTTCGTCCAGGGCTCTACTTGACTGTGGGTTTCTTGCAGACACTGGTCTACGGCGTGTTTCCTCAGGCGACGGGCCTCATCATGCAGGCGTTCTTTAACACCTTGACGGGGCAGGCCCAGGTTCAAGTGGGTCCCTGGAGCCTCATCGCGCTGCTGGTGGCCACGGCGATAGCGCGCGGAGCGGTCGCATTTGCCAGCATCGGCACCTTTTTTGCCTTTCGCCACACGATTGCCGCTCTGCTGCGCAGGAGCCTTTTTGACCATATCCTGAGCCGGCCTAGCGCACGCGCGGTTCCTTATTCTCCAGGCGAAGTCGTCAGTCGCTTTCGCGGGGACGTGGACGAGATCGCCGATTTTCTGACCGAGTTGTCTGACGTGATCGGATTTGCGCTATTCGCGGTCGTAGCCATCGTGATCATGCTACGTGTCAACGTTTCCATCACCCTCCTGGTTTTTCTCCCCCTGGTGATCGTGGTCGTCGCCACTAACCGAGCGATGAGAGGCCTCCAGGAATATCGCCAAGCCAGGCGCGAAGCGATCGGGAGTGTGACCGACTTTATCGGCGAAATGTTTGGTGTGGCCCAAGCAATCAAAGTAGCCACTGCGGAATCGCGTATGATCGAGCGCTTTCACGCACTCAACGAGACGCGGCGCAAGGCAGCCCTACGAGATCGCCTCTTCAGTGAACTGCTCCGGTCAGTGGTTTGGAACGCCATCAACCTGGGCACGGGCCTGATCCTGCTGCTCACTGGTCAGTCGATGCGAACGGGTGCGTTCACGGTAGGCGATTTGGCGCTCTTTGTCTATTATCTCGGATTTGTCGCCGAATTCACAGAGATCATCGGTACCACCTGGGCGTGGTACAAACAGATGGAAGTCTCTTTGGAACGTCTGGTCGAGCTATTGCAAGGCGCTCCGCCGGAGACGCTGGTCAAGCACGGACCAGTCTACATGCGCGGCGCGCTGCCCGACGTGCCCTACGTTCCCAAGACAGACGCGCATCGCTTGGAGAAGCTCGAAGCGGTCGGTTTGACCTACAAATATCCCGGCTCAGAAAAAGGCATTGAGAATATCAACTTCTGCCTGGAGCGTGGCTCGTTCACCGTCATTACGGGCCACGTCGGGTCCGGCAAGACGACATTTCTACGAACACTGCTGGGCCTGTTGCCCAAGAGCGCGGGCGAAATCCGCTGGAACGGCAAACTCATCAATGATCCAGTCTCTTTTTTCGTGCCGCCGCGCAGCGCTTATACCCCCCAAGTGTCGTTGCTCTTCAGCGAATCGCTGGCAGACAATATCCTGATGGGCTTGCCGGAGGAAAAAGTGAACTTCCAGGCCGCCATCTGGCTGGCGGTGATGGAGCAGGATCTGAAAGACTTGGAACACGGCTTGGATACAGTGGTCGGCGCCAAGGGCATCAAACTCTCTGGTGGGCAGATTCAACGTACGGCTGCGGCACGCACGTTTGTGCGCGATCCCGAGCTGCTGGTCTTTGACGATCTTTCCAGTGCACTTGACGTGGAGACAGAACAGGTACTTTGGGAGCGTGTTTTTGAGTGTCAGGATACCACCTGTTTGGTGGTCTCGCACCGCCGCCCTGCTTTGCGCCACGCCGATCATATCATTGTCCTCAAAGATGGCAGGGTAGCAGCAGAAGGGACACTGGAGACTCTTCTGGAATCATGTGAAGAAATGCAACGTCTATGGAATACCGTACAAACGAAGCTCGAAAAACCATTGACAAACCACACAACTTTGTAAAATTAGTTCAAACTAAATACTGTCCAAACAAAATTTGCGGCCAAAATCAGTTTGCGTCCAAACACACTGGCCGCTTTTTGTTTGTGATCGTGCGGCCAGCCCACACACACCAAAAATTGGGGGAGCGGCAGAGCGCTTCGTTTACCCAAAGTTGACGTGAAATTTACGCCTGCTTTACCCATCCTTTGGCGAAAAGATGATAAGATAATGAGGTAGGTTTCTCAGTCATTGGCGTTACAATCGTTGCTCTTCCACCCCTGGAGGTCGAGAATGCGGGGACGAGTGTTTTTTCGCTGTTTGTGATCTTTTTGATGGCGCTGTTGATCCTGGCCGAGCGGGGAGCGATCCTGTTCTAGCGTGGTCACCACGCCGATACATACGGGGAGCAGGGGGCGTATTGTCCTATGGACCACGACACCCAGTTGTTTTAGAGAAAGGGGTTGTGGATCACAATGGCTCAAGAGTGCGAATTCCTGGTGACGTGCCCCATCTTTGCTCTCTTTCATACGGTTTGGATGGACAAATTCTGGATCGCCCGCTATTGCAGGAGAGGGGGCGAGGGATGCGAGCGGAGAAGGCTCAAGCTGGCGGATCAGGAGGTGCCTATCGCTTTGCTGCCCAATGGCACGCACCTGGCGTTGCTGAGCGAAGTGGTGCAACACCCCAAAAATATGACCAAGATCTGTGCAACGTCGTAGAGATTTCAGTCGTCAGAACCAGGACTTCCGAAGTCCAGTAGACTTCGTAAGTTTCACTTAGCGAGGGCGAGACTCCATTGTCTCGCCCTCGTTTGCAAGACGTCGTTGTCTTGCAGGAAAACGATATACCGGCGGCTCTCACGATGTCGGCGGAGACCATCGAAGAACTGGCTGGCGCGCGGCGCGCACCTCGTCCAGGCGACCGACCGGAGTGTTGTGGGGTGCTTCATAGAGCAGTTCGGGGTTCGTCCGTGCTTCCTCGGCAATGTGGATCAGATCGGCCACGAATTGATCGAGCGTCTCTTTGCTCTCTGTCTCGGTGGGCTCGATCATCAAGGCCTGCGGCACGATCAAGGGGAAGTAGATGGTCGGCGGGTGGGCGTGGCCCAGGTCCATCAGGCGCTTGGCGATGTCCAGAGCGTGAACGTCCGGCGCACCCTCGATCTCGCCCTGGGCGACGAACTCGTGCATACAGCTTCGGTCGCCGTAGGGGATGGGATAGACGTCTTTTAGACGCGCCTGGAGATAGTTGGCGTTAAGCACGGCGCCTTCGGCGGCTTCTCGCAGACCTTCGGAACCCAACATGCGGATGTAGGTATAGGCCTTGACCAGAACGCCAAAGTTGCCGTAGAAAGCCTTGATGCGGCCCACGCTGGCCTCCGGCATGACCAGGTGATAGCAAGGTTCATCATCATGGCCGGGGTGACCATGACCGCAGGCGCACTCGCTGTTCACCTCTTCGACGACGATGGGGCCGGGCAGGAATTTGGCCAGTTGTCGGGTGACGCCTACCGGCCCGGAGCCAGGGCCGCCACCACCGTGGGGCGTGGAGAACGTCTTGTGCAAGTTAAAGTGCATCACGTCAAAGCCGAGGGCAGCCGGCCTGGCAATACCCAGTGTGGCGTTGAGGTTTGCTCCGTCGCCGTAGACCAGGCCACCGCACTCGTGGATCAGGTCGGTGACGGCCAGCAGGTGCTCTTCAAAAAGGCCCAGGGTGTTGGGGTTAGTTAGCATCAGGCCGACGACGGTGTCATCGCATTGGGCTTTCAGCGCAGCCAGGCCCACGTTGCCCCGCTCGTCGGAGGGGATTTCGACGACTTGCAGGCCGCTCATGGTGGTGCTGGCCGGGTTGGTGCCATGCGCCGAGTCTGGGATGAGGATCCTGGTGCGTTGCGTCTCGCCGTTGGCCAGGTGGTAGGCGCGCATCACCAGGATGCCGGTGAACTCGCCGTGTGCCCCGGCCGAGGGCTGTAGAGTGACGGCGGCAAAGCCACTGATCCCTTTCAGATACTCTTGCAGGCGATACATGAGCTGCAGGTTGCCCTGGACGGTGCAGTGATCCTGGTAGGGGTGCGTGCGGGTGAAACCGGGCAGTCGGGCGGCGACTTCGTTGACTTTGGGGTTATATTTCATGGTACAACTGCCCAACGGATACATACCCTTGTCCACGCCCCAGTTGAGTTGCGACAGCCGGGTGTAGTGGCGGATCAAGTCCACCTCGCTCACCTCCGGCAGCGGCAGGTCGTCGCGCAGCAAGTCCTGGGGCAACTCGGCTTCTGGCACGTCGCAGGCCGGCAGGCTGACCGCCATGCGACCGGGGGAGGATAATTCAAAGACTAGGCTTTCCACTTTTCTAGCCACCGTTCTCCTCCTTGCTCTCAGCCGGTCTGTGACCGGCGGTCGGGTCGCAGACCCTCCCTGAGCAGGCTGGTTTTCTAGCCATCGTTCTCCTCCTGTCGCTCTTCCCACTCTCTAACAATTTCTTCCAGCGCTTCGACCAGGTAATCTATCTCCTCTTTGGTGTTCATCTCGGTGACGCAGAGGAGCATCTGGCCTTGGCGGTCGGGATAAGAGCGGCCCAGATCTAGGCCACCGATGATGCCCCACTCTTCCAGCAGTTCGTCGTTGAGAGTCTGTACCGGGAGCGGGCAGCGGACGGCGAACTCTTTGAAGAACAACCCGTCGTCGGCCAGTTCAAAGCCAGGTAGCGCGGCAATGCGTTGAGCAGCATAGTGGGCTTTATGGTAGCAGAGTTCGGCCACCTGGCGCAGGCCGCGCTTGCCCATGACCGCCAGGTAAACGCCAGCCGCCAGGGCACACAACGCCTGGTTGGTGCAAATATTAGAGGTGGCCCCGGCCCGGCGGATGTGCTGCTCGCGGGTGACGAGCGTCATCACGTAGGCGCGCTGACCCCGGCTGTCCACCGTCTCGCCTACCAGGCGGCCCGACATCTTGCGCTTGTATCTGTCCTTACAAGCAAAGTAGCCCAGATACGGCCCCCCAAAGTTGAGGGCATTGCCTAGCGGCTGTCCCTCCCCCAGTACGGCGTCAGCGCCATAGTCGCCTGGTGGCTTGAACAGCCCCAGCGAGATAGGATCGGCGACGACGACAAAGAGCGCCTCGACGGCATGGGCAGCATCGGCCAGGGCCTGCATCTCGGCTGGCGCGCTCAGCCGCCCGAAAAAGTCGGGGTTCTGGACGGCGACACAGCAAGTGTCCTGGTCAATCAAATCCTGGAGAGCCTGGACGTCGTTAGCGGGGCTTCGTCGTGAGCGCCTGTCCTGAGCCCCACCGAAGGGCTCAGCCGAACGGTCCTCGTCGCCGGCGATTGTCAGTCCCATGCCTTGGGTGTAGGTGCGAACGACCTCCCGGTACTCCGGGTGAATGTTGGGCGAGAGCACGACTTTCTTTTTCCTGTAGCGGCCCACGTTGAGAGCCATGACGACCGCCTCGGCCAGGGCGGTAGCGCCGTCGTAGTGGGAGGCATTGACCGCGTCCATGCCGGTAAGGGCACAGATCATGCTCTGGTATTCAAAGATGGTCTGCAACGTGCCTTGGCTGATCTCCGGCTGGTAAGGAGTGTAGGCGGTATAGAATTCGGAGCGACTGATGACGTGATCCACGATGCTGGGCACAAAGTGGTTGTAGGCCCCCGCACCCAAGAAGCAGAGGTAGTGATCCAGGTCGGCGTTCTGCTCGCTCATGTCGCGCAGTTCGGCCAGGGCCTCCATTTCAGAGAGCGGCGCCGGGAGCGAGAATTCCGGGTAGCGGTGCAGCTTTGGCACGTCGCGGAACAGGTCTTCTACCGAGCTCACCCCGATGGCGGCCAGCATCGCTTCCTGGTCGGCCGCAGTGTGGGGGACGTAACCCATCAGTGGCCTCCCTCCTCCTCGCAGAAGGCTTTGTAGGCAGCGGCGTCCATCAGGCCGTCCAATTCGGCAGGGTCAGCGATCCCGATGCGGGCAAACCAGCCTTCGCCGTAAGGATCGCTGTTGACGAGTTCAGGGGAGTCCTCTAGCACCTCGTTAACGGCCAGGATCTCGCCACCGACCGGCAGGTAGCAGTCGACTGCGGCTTTGACCGACTCTACGGTGGCGTACATTTCGCCCTTCTCAAAGCTATCGCCCGTTTCAGGCAATTCGACGTAGACGACGTCCGAGAGTTCGCCCTGGGCGTAATCAGTGATGCCGGTGATCCCTTCGTCGCCTTCGACGCGGATCCACTCGTGGGATTTGGTATAGCGACAGTTCGGAACGACTTTCATGGTGACCTCCTTTTGACTGGTTGGCTAAATGCAGAGAGAGCGGACAGCATTAAAGGCCGTCTGCTCCCCCTGTCTTTCGTACCTGAGAGATTCCTCCCGCCAGCGATAGTCTTTTCAGCGAGAGTTGCCCCGTCGGTGGCGCCCTATTTGCTCTGGCGTCTTTCCAGGAAATAACTTCAGGGGGTCCATTTACCTGAGAGTTTCGCGCGGCGGCCAGACACCCACGTCGGCTTGCCCCTTCGGTGCCCTCCACTTGTGCTCTAATTGCCCTGGGAGAGTCTCTCCCCCGTGAAGCGTTCAAACTGTATGGGATTGGCTGCGATTATACAACAGGCGAGAGGCTTTGTCAATCGTGCTATCCTACTCCGCCGGCCGCCGGCCAATCTCACCCAAGACTTCGCTCATGCTGCCCAGCGAGCCGAGCACGCCGCTGGCCTCGAAGGGCAGGAAGACTTTGGTGGCCTGGCCGTCGGCGATTTTTTCCAGCGATTCCAGGTATTTCATGGCAATGAGATAGCCAGCAGCCCGATCACCCCCCAGCGCCTGCCGGATGCGCTCCAGAGCCTCGGCCTCGGCCTGGGCGATCTTGATCCGTGCTTCGGCCAGACCTTCTGCCTCACGAACCCGAGACTCGGCGACACCTTCCGCTTGCAGGATAGCTGCCTCCTTCTCTCCCTCGGCGGTGAGGATGGCGGCGCGCTTTTTCCGCTCGGCGGTCATTTGCAGTTCCATCGTCTCGCGGATTTCTCCCGGTGGCGAGATGTCTTGCAGCTCCACGCGAGTGACTTGCACGCCCCATCGCTCGGCGACCTCGTCCAAGGTGGCGCGCAGCCGGGCGTTGATGACTTCCCGCGAGGCCAGCGTCTCATCCAGCGTCAGCTCGCCCACGACGTTTCGCAACGTCGTCTGGGTCAGCTTTTCGATGGCTTCGGCAAAGTTGGCCACTTCGTAGACCACTTTGACAGGGTCGTTGATGCGATAGTAGAGCACGGCGTCAATGCTCATCACCACGTTGTCTTTGGTGATCACGCCCTGCGAGGGAAAGTCGAGTATTTTTTCCCGCATGTCGATCCAGGGGGTGGCCATGAGTTGCGTGCCGATTTCCTGCCCCCCCCGGTCATACTGCGTCACGCGGTAATGGATGCGCCGCTGAGACTCGAGACCGGGGATCAGGATGTTGAGGCCGCTGTAGGCAACGCGGCTGAACTTGCCCAGGCGCTCGATGACCACTGCCTGGCTCTGGGGCACGATGAACAGCGCGCTGCGGAAAAAGAAGTAGGAGACGATAGCGATGACAACGATCGCGAAAGGCAATATCAGACTTGGCATACGATCAACTCCTTTCCAATTGATGGGTGGTGGAAGATATTATACCAGAAGTGAGCAAAAGTTCAAAGTTGGGAGAAGAAAAGCCTGGAAGCACCTATCGCTTCCAGGCTTTGTCGTCTGCCGTGGGTAACTAGATCTGGACAAGCAAAAAAGCCTGCAGCGCCAGCAGGATCGCACCCAGCGCCATACCCGCGTAGACGAAGAACTGCGTCACCGGGTAGGAATAGCTGGTCACCGTCTCGCCGTTTTCCAGCACCAACTTGCGCATCTCAAAGTAGGGATTGGGCGAGCGGCGGTACCAGCCCATGACCTTGCCCCGCTGGCCGATGAGCTGCCCGGCCTTTACCCAGCCAAAGAGGAACTCCAGGAAGCGGAGCGGCTGGCGATAGTCCACGACGATAAAGCCGGAGTCATCTTGCAGCACCAGGTCTTCGCTGTAGAACAGGCCCGGCACGCCCCGGCCGATGATCTGGCCCTCAATGGTGCCGGGGATGGAGCGCACGGCCGAGACTTTGACTTTGCCGATGAGGGATCGCACCGTGCGCCGCTCGCGGAAATCGTGGTTGTAAGAGAACCAACGCTTCAGCCACCAGGCGGCGCTGACAAGCAGCAGGACAATGCCCACCGCGCCGGCACTGAATTCGAGGGCCAGTGAAGAGGCCACAGCCAGCACAAGCCCCGCCAGGAAAGCCAGGCCGGGCAAATAGTTGGCAAAAACGTCGGCGACGAACTCGTCCCAATAACTCTCCGGCTGTTCGGCGCGGAAGGAAAAGCGAGAAACCCGGCCAAAAGCTTCAGTCTGGCGCTCCAGGGCGCGAATGCGTTTGGCCGGCAGGGGGTGGGAGGATCTCAGCTCGAAGAACATGGCCCACGGGTTCCACAGGTCCCACTTCATGGCGCTTTCCATCGCTTCGGCAGTGACCGCGCCGCTGCCGGCGCCTGCCAGGGCCAGACTCTGCGCCACTTTGGGGTCAAAGATGCCAAAGGCCCGCGCCGCGACCATGCGGGCGTCGTCCTTTTTCTTGCCCTGGGGCGCGGCGGCCAGGCCGTAAGCCACTTTGACCAACGCCGTCGCCAGCGAATCGGGGTTGCCGGTCACTTCACCGGCGAACTGGTCGGCATAGTACTCACGCACGCGGGACAGCAGCAGCACGATGTAGTGGCTGATGATGTAGGCCACGTAGGAGACGAGGGCGATGAGTGCCGCGTAGCTGCCGCCCTTGCCCCGCCGTCGCTGCCCGCGCCCCGGCCGGGTGGCAATGTAGAGTACGTATAGGATGAGCGGGATGGCAGCCGCCACGGTCATCACCACAAAGTCCCAGTGGGCGATGTGACCCAGTTCGTG
>CAYNKW010000114.1:7737-11847 GCA_964397845.1 uncultured Anaerolineae bacterium | reverse complement strand
AATGGAGGTCTCGATCTCTAGCGCCTGGCCGGGCTCCTTGATCAGGTGGGCCAGGAATTCGACGTTACCGGCCGGGCCAGTGATGGGCGACTGGATGAGCCCTTGCAGGTGCAGGCCGTGGTCGGCTGCCCATCTCAGCACGCTGCGAAGAGCCTGCCGGTGTAGGGCTTTATCCCGCACGACGCCGCCTTTGCCAACCTGCTGGCGTTCCACCTCGAACTGCGGTTTGATGAGAGGGATGATCCGCCCATCAGGTTTGAGCCAACCTATTGTGGCTGGCAGTACCAGGCGCAGCGATATGAACGAGACGTCTATCGTTGCCAGGTCTATCGGTTCTGGCAGCGCCGTCAGGTAGCGGGCATTGGTGCGCTCCATGACGACGACGCGAGGGTCAGTGCGGAGTTTCCAGGCCAGTTGACCGTGGCCCACGTCAATGGCGTAGACCCTGGTGACGCCGTGTTGGAGCAGGCAGTCGGTGAAGCCTCCAGTGGACGCTCCCACGTCGGCAGCGACAATGCCCGCCAGGGGCACGTCGAAGGCAGCCAGTGCTGCTTGCAATTTCAGCCCGCCGCGACTGACAAAGGGCAGCTTGTCTCGAACCGCGATCTCGGCCGTGACGGGTACTCTCATGCCCGGTTTGTCGAGTACCCTGTCACCGGAGTAAACTTCCCCGGCCATGATCAGCCGTTGGGCCCTGGTCCGGCTCTCGGCCAACCCTCGTTCGACCAGCAGCACATCCAATCGTTTCTTTTCGGTCATACTCATAGTATAATTCCAGAAAGCTAGATTGTCAAGATTGGTTCGGATTTGCCCAAAATGACGATCTCTGGTATCATGTACGTTGAATCGCGAAGGAAGTCGTTCGCGATTTTGCATTGGCTGCCGGGGGAAGCCTTGGCGCCGGGTCAGGAGGTTGAACCAGACGATGATCAAAGCTTTGCTGCAAACCATGCGTTTCAAGCAGTGGAGCAAGAACATTTTTATCTTTGGCGCGTTGGTGTTCGATAAGAAGCTGTTTGTGCTGGATCATCTCTTCAGAACACTGGCGGCTTTTGCCATGTTTTGTCTGCTCTCCAGCGTGGTCTATATTATCAACGATGTGGGAGACATCGAAAAAGACCGCCAGCATCCCGTCAAGCGGAACCGCCCGTTGGCATCGGGCCGCTTGAAGCCTTCGGTGGCGATGGGCGCGGCGGCGAGCATCCTCGTCGTGCTGTTGCCGCTGGCGTTTGCCCTGGACGTAGGGTTCGGCCTCATTGCTCTGGCATACCTGGTCAACAACGTGCTTTATACTTTCTGGCTGAAGGACGTCGTAATTATTGACGTGTTGAGCGTTGCGGGTGGTTTCGTCTTGCGGGTGGGTGCAGGTGTGGCCGTCATCCCCACGGAGCGTTTTTCGCCCTGGATATACGTCTGTATGACGCTGCTGGCGCTCTTTCTGGGTTTCGGCAAGCGACGTCACGAGCTGGCTTTGCTGACCGTCGACGCTAACAATCATCGCCGGGTTCTTGATGACTACAGCCTGCCTTTTCTCGATGAGATGATGGGGGTGGTGACGGCCAGTACGGTGATGGCATACGCCATTTACACCTTTTCCGCCGAAGGGCTGCCGTCGAATCACAGCATGATGTTAACGGTGCCGTTTGTGCTGTATGCCATCTTTCGCTACCTGTATCTCATTCACGTGCGAGGGGAAGGGGGCGCGCCGGAGGAGATTTTGCTGAGCGACCGGCCGTTCTTGCTGGACGTGACGTTGTGGGGAGTGTTGGTGGTGATCCTCCTCTACTGATCCCCGCGTAACCTTAAAATCGTCGCTCTGGTCGGAACTGACTATTGACAACGGCGTGCATTTTGTGATAACATAGTAGTATCTTGCAACTAATGTACTTGTCCATTAATAACTTTGTACTTTGTGGCACCGGTTAAGCCCTGTACTGTCCAGCCCCTGGTCCTTTGGCCCAGGGACAAAGGGTCCAGGACAGTGCGAAGAATGGCGCCAGAGATGAAGTTGTTTTTGGACAAATGCTAACTTTGCATAATGAGGTGAAAGGGATGTATCCTCGGAGTGAAATTCTGTTTCCGCATCGGTGTGTGACGGCTCTCAAATACCTGCGCGGGCCCAGGTGGCAGGCGCTGGTGAAAAAGGTCGCATCCTTGCCAGAGATGCACATAGACTCGCTGGCTTTTTCGCTGATGATGATCAAGCTGAACAAGTGCCTGAATTGTGACCTGGGCAGTTACAAGTCTTCGTTGGGCTGCTGTGCTTGCGCCCGGAGAGCCGTTAATTCTTTCAAGGAAACCGACGGCCAACTGATCGAAGAGTTTGAAATGGCCAAGAAGGAGTTGTTGGAGTACCTGGATGCCACCGGGGTGGACGTCATGGTCATGATGGAGCAGCCCAAGCGGGTGAAAGTGGCAGCCTGAGAACGCCTTCAGAGCCCCGGTTTCTCAATTCCCTTCTGAGGGCCAGTAGTTCAAGACTACTGGCCCTCTCTTGTTGTTTTCAAGTGAGCGGGGCTTTGGCTTGCGCTCCGGCCGTTGTCGGTGTCAGGCTGCCCGCGTCCGCTTGCCCCTGCTCAGTTTTGGGAGTAAAATACGGATGGTGGAGCGGAGATGGTGCAAAAAAGTACGAAGGGAGGGAAGTGTGACCGTAGCTCACGCCCCAGGCAAGGTGATCCTTTTGGGCGAACATGCTGTCGTCTACGGCCGGCCAGCGGTGGCTGCGCCGGTGCGGGACGTGCAGGCAATGGCGGTGGTGGAGGATGCGCTGCCGGGCTCGGGTGTCACGATCGTCGCCGAGGACCTGAACCGTACCTTTAGTCTGTTCGATGCGCCCCGTGATGACCCACTGCGCGTGATCGTATCGGCCACGTTGTCCCGCCTGGGGATGGGGGTGCGGGTGGATCTCAAGATCACTGTGTCCTCAACGATCCCCGTCGCCCGGGGCCTGGGCAGTGGAGCAGCGGTCTCCACCGCCATCGTGCGCGCTCTGGCCCAGCATAGGGGTCGGTGGCTCACCTCGCGTGCCGTCTCTGACCTGGTCTTTGAGACGGAAAAGATCCATCATGGCACGCCCAGTGGCATTGATAACACGGTCATTGCTTTCGAGAAGCCCGTCTACTTTGTCAGGGATAAGGTGATGGACATCTTTTGGGTGGGCGAGCCATTTCAGTTGGTCATCGGCGATACCGGCGTCGCCAGCCCGACGCGGGTCGCCGTGGAAGACGTGCGGGCTGCCTGGGAACGGGATCAGGAACGCTACGATGAGATATTCGACGAGATTGGCACACTGGCCCACATGGGCCGGGGGGCCATCGAGACCGGCGATGTGGAAGCGATGGGTCGCTTGATGGACGCCAACCAGGAACTGTTGCGCCTCATTGGCGTCTCTTCGCCGGAATTGGAGGGGCTTATTGAGGCCGCCAGGCAGGGAGGTGCTCTGGGGGCCAAGCTGTCCGGCGCCGGTCGCGGTGGCAACATGATCGCTGTAATGACGCCGGAGACGGTGGGTCAGGTGAGCATGATGTTGCGCATGGCGGGCGCAAAGAATGTCATTGTGACGGAGGTTAGATAGCGAATTGCAAATTGCGAATAGCGAATTGCGGAAGCGGATTGTGGTGGCCATTACAGGAGCGTCGGGGGCGGCGATTGGCGTGCGGCTGCTGGAGAATTTGACGGATCACGAGGTGCACCTGATCCTGTCCCCTGGCGGCAAGGCGGTGATGGCCCACGAACTGGGCCGGGTGGAACTGCCGGCGAGCTGCTGCTACGAGGCTCACCAGATCGGCGCGCGGCTGGCCAGTTCGTCGTTCCTGACTGATGCCATGGTGATCGCGCCTTGTTCCATGAAGACGCTGGCGGCCGTTGCCAACGGTTTTGCCGACAACCTCATCGTGCGGGCAGCCGAGATCATGCTGCGCACCAGCCGTCCCCTGGTGCTGGTGCCCCGCGAGACGCCCCTTTCGCTGATGGCTATCGAGAACATGCGCAAGGTTCGCCTGGCGGGGGGGATCATCCTGCCGCCGATGGTGGGCTATTACGCGGCACCCCAGACGATTGACGACGTGACGAATTTCTTTGTGGGCAAGATCCTGGACGTGTTGGGGATCG
>CAYNKW010000114.1:0-7637 GCA_964397845.1 uncultured Anaerolineae bacterium | reverse complement strand
GCGAGTAGGACGGGATGGCATCCCGTCTCACGTAGGAAGCTGGGAGGCGAGTAGGACGGGATGGCATCCCGTCTCACGTAGGAGGCTGGGATGAGCTTGCGGGAGTTTTTGACGGAAGCAGAGGAAGCAGGTCATCTGGTGACGATGTCCAGGGAGGTGGATCCATATCTGGAGATGGCGCGGCTGATCAATGCGCTGGATGGGCGGCCGGTGCTGTTTGAAAACGTGAAAGGGTCAGATTACCGCGTGGCCTCGGGCATCTGCTCGCGGCGGGAGTACTTGGCCCTGGGTCTGGGAGTGCCGCAGGAACGGCTGCTCTTTGCGTTGGCCAAGGCCTATTCGAATCCTGTGCCGCCGGAGGCCGTGGAAACTGCTCCGTGCCAGGAGGTTGTCGAGCACGATGTGGACCTGAACCGCATCCCGATTCTAACCCACCTGGGGGCCGACGGCGGGCCATACGTCACGGCCGGGGTGGCGGTGGTCAAGGACCCCGAGTTGGGCCGCAACATCTGCTATCACCGGCTGATGCAACTGGGCGAGCGGCGCTTTGCCGTACGCATCGTCGAGGGGCGCGGTACGCACACGGCGATAGGCAAAGTGGAAGGCGACCTGGAAGTGGCGATTTGCCTGGGCGTATCCATGTCGGTGCTGCTGGCCGCCGCCATGGCGCCGCCCAAAGGCGTAGACGAGTTGAGCATCGCCAACGCCTTGTGCGCCACCCCCCTGGTCAAATGTGTCACCAAAGACCTGGAAGTGCCCGCCGAAGCAGAGATCGTTTTAGAGGGGCGCATCACGCGGCAGGTCACCGACGAAGGGCCGTTCCTCGATCTGACCGAGACGTGGGACATCGTGCGACGGCAACCAATCGTCGAGATTGACTGCATCACCCACCGGCGCGGTCCGATCTACCAGGCACTACTGCCGGGCAAGTTGGAGCACAAAGCCCTGATGGGCATACCCCGCGAGCCAGGTATCTATGCGGCGGTGAATGAGGTGTGCGATTGCCGCAACGTGTACATCACGCCAGGGGGCATGTCCTGGCTGCACGCCGTGGTCCAGATTCGCAAGCGCGACGCCGACGACGGCCGCCGGGCGGTCGAAGCCGCTTTTCGGGGCCACGGTTCGCTCAAGCACGTGGTGGTGGTGGACGAGGACGTAGATTTGTTCGACCCCCACGATGTGGAGTGGGCGGTGGCCACCCGTTTTCAGTCAGACCGCAACTTGATGGTGTTTGAGGATCAGCCGAGCAGCTCACTGGACCCGTCGGCACTGTACGTGCCGGGCCAAAAGACGCGCACGGCCAAGATGGGTCTGGACGCGACGATCCCCTGGCGCACGCGGGACGGTCGCCTGCGCTCCGAAGAAGAGCGGGCAGCGTTCCGGCGGGTGGGGTATGAGGTTGTGGATGTTGGGGAGTACGATTGATACATTCGCTCCTCGCTATAACAATTCCCGAACCCTCTGTTTGTCAACAATTGGGCATTCAATCTCCGATGACAGAACGTGACCGCCACAATGTCGAGAAGGTACTGAGCATCTTTCGAACAAAGATTGTTGGGTCGAGCTAACAGCTTTCGGCAAAAACTCAGAGTTCCTGTTGACAGAATGTCGGCTGGAATGATATAATGAGTTGAGGGGGGAGAATGGAGAAGAGGTGAAACGATGCCACAGGATGAATCGACCACACTGCGCCAGCAATTGGCCCAAAAAGAGCGCGAGCTAGAGATCATTTTGGCCATCGATCGCATCCGAGACCTCGGTGCTGACCCTCAGGTTATGCTGACAGAGATTGCCCACACCGTGGGGCAACAATTGGAGGCCGACCTCTGTCTGTTGGGCCTGGTGGATCAGGTCACGGGCCAATTGGATTTGAGCGCTGTAGAAGATAGAGCCAACCTCTTTGCAACACTGGACGATGATGCCGTTCGACAAGTGCTGGAGGCTGCCCTGGAACTGGATGGCGTGACGCCCCTGGCTGCTGACGCTGGCTGGGGCGCTGCTGGCCCCCGGCACCTGCTGGCCTGTCCCCTGATCGTTGGCCATGAGACCCTGGGTACGTTGTTGCTGGCCAACTGTGATCGTCCCTTTGACCAGGCGGCCCGCCAACTCTTTGCCGCTGCTGCCAGCCAGGCCGACTCGGCGGCAGCGCAAGCCCGCGTGCTTTGTGATCTGGAGGAGCGCAATCGCCGCCTGGAAGCGATCTACCAGGTAGACCGCATCCGCGATCAAACGACCGACGTCGGCGAGATGCTCTCGGCCATGACCAACGTTGTTGCCAACGCCGTCGGTGCTGAATGTTGTCTGTTGGGGCTGGTGGACGAAGCGACTGGCCGGGTCGAATTGAAAGCCGTAGACGACCGAATGGGACTCTTGCCTCGCCTGAAGGGGACTCGTCTCCAGGCTGCTTTGCAAGCGGCGATGACTTTTGACCAGATAGGAGAGATGGCGCTGCTGGAGGCGGAGGGCGAACCGGGCCTGGATCATGCGCTGGTCGCGCCGTTGAGCATCAAAGATCGGAAACTGGGAGTCTGCCTGCTGGTCAACCGCGAAGGCCCTTACCATCCCAACGACGTCGAACTGGTACGCGCCGTCGTCTCTCAGATGGACTCGGCGATTGTCCATGCTCGCACGCTTCATCGTCTGGTGCAACGCCGCCGCCAGTTGGAAGCCATCTACCAGGTGGATCGCATCCGCGACGAGACCAACGATGTGCAGCAACTCCTCTCCGCCATCGCCAACACCGTGACAGGTGCCCTGCAGGCCGACCTTTGCCTGATGAGTCTGATGAGCGAAGAGAGCGGTGAGATTGAATTGCGCGCCATTGACGACCGGAGTGGCATTTTGGGACGGCTGGACGGAGAGACCCTTCACGCCGCGCTGGCTCGCGTTATGAACATGGATGGGCCAGGTATCCTTGAGCTTCAGCAGGACGAATCGTTGGTTAGCTATGGCCTGCGCCACGGGTTAGGCGCGCCCCTGCGCGTGGGCGACGAGGCACTGGGCGCGCTCTTGTTGCTCAACGCCGGCCGCTCGTTTGGCCCGGACGACGTTGTCTTGCTGGAAGCCGTAGTCAGCCAGACCGATTCGGCGGTGGTGCATGCCCGCACCTATCGTCGCCTCCAACTGCGGAACAAAGAACTGGAGACTGTCTACCGCGTGGACAGCATCCGCGATCAGGTGCAGGACTTTAACACCATGCTCAACGCTGTGCTCAATGAGCTTTGCCGGGTGATGGATGCCGAGACTGGTTTTGTCATGCTCTTCGACGAGAGCGGCCAGCATTTGGAACTCAAAGCCTCTACCGAGGACGACATTCTGGTGGCCGCCGATCAGTACGAGGAAATCGAACAGGTGGCCAACGAGGCGTTGCATGTGGGCGATTTGGTCAGTCGCGAGGGTCTGACGGTCCAGATTCGTTCCATTCTCTGTGTGCCCCTGGTGCTACGCGAGCGGATCATCGGCGTGTTCGGGGCCGTCAACCGGCACGGTCCTGGTGGCTTTACCGGGGACGACAAGCGGCTGCTGAAGGCCATCACCAGCCAGGTGGACACTGCTATTTTCGAGAGCCTGGACAAACGGCGCATCCGCACCGCCTTCGAGCGCTACGTGGGCGAAGCCGTCATGGAGGAGATGCTCAACCGCACCGACCGTGACTTTTTGGCGGTGGAAAGGATGCCCATCACGGTGCTTTACTCCGATATGCGTGGCTTCACCTCCATTGCCGAGCGGACCGACCCGGTAGTCATGGTGGAAACGCTCAACCGCCACCTGGGCGCCATGACCGACTTGGTGCTGGCCCATCAAGGCACGCTGGACAAGTTCGTCGCCGACGAGGTGGTGGCTCTGTTCGGCGCGCCTTTGCCCCTGGCCGACCATGCCCTGCGAGCCGTCGAGACCGCCCTGGAGATGCAGGCTGCCCACCAGTCTCTGCTGGACAAGTTGGCCGCCGAGGGCCGCGAAGCTGCGCCCATCGGCATTGGCATCAACTCGGGCGAGATGGTGGTGGGCAACATCGGCTGCGAAAAGCGGGTCGACTATACCGCCATCGGCGATGCCATGAATCTGGGCTCCCGGCTGTGTGGCCTGGCTGAGCCAAACCAGATCATCATCAGCGAAAGCACCTATCAACTGGTCAAAGATGCCACCGAGGTCAACAAGCTGGCACCGGTGCGGGTAAAGGGCCGCACCCAGCCGGAGCAGATTTACAAAGTTATTGGCCTGCAGGAACGGGCCCGCAAGAGAGGAGGGTAAATGTCTCCTGCGCGTCGCAATCGCCTTATCCTCATCGGTGTTCTGGTTCTCATCGTCGGTGCCATGCTCTACGTGGCGCGGACGGCGCTGTTTCCTTACGTCTTGGGCCTCGTCGTCGCCTATCTGGTGCTCCCTGTGGTTAACTTTCTCGAGCGCCACATGCCCCACAAGCTTCGGCAGCGCAAGCTGGTCCGTCCGCTGGCCATCCTCCTGGTCTACCTCGTTGGCATCGCCATCCTGATAGGCGTCGTTGCCTTCGTTGTGCCTCTCGTCGGAGAACAGGTCAAGGAGCTGTGGGCAGCCCGCGAGGAGTTGGCCCAGACCGCCTACGATCTCGTCCAGGATCTGATGATCCGTTACTACCGTGACGTCCCCGATAGACTCCGGCAGGCCCTGGAAGAGAATATCTCGCAAATCTCGGCCAGGATTGCCGGTCTGGTGCAGAGTGCGCTGAGTCGCACCATTGGCGCCGTGACGTCCACCATCAGCTTTGTGCTGGGTTTCATTGTCGTTCCCTTCTGGCTGTTCTATATTCTCAATGATCAGACCAAGGTCTCTGCCGGGTTGTTGACGCTCATCCCCGAACGCTGGGAAGCAGACGTACGCAATCTGCTCCGCATTACCGACGACATCTTTGGCGCCTACATCCGGGGACAGTTGTTGCTCTGCCTGTTTGTCGGCGCCATGGCCACCGTGGGCTTGATGCTGATCGGCGTGCCTTACGCGCTGGTGCTGGGATTGGTAGCCGGGGTCTTTGAGCTCATCCCTTTCATCGGGCCGTTGCTGGGTGCCGTACCCGGCGTTATCGTGGCGGCGTTGGATTCCTGGCCCACCGCTGGCGGGGCTGTCGTGGTGTTTTTTGTCATCCAGCAGATCGAAAACCTGTTGCTGGTGCCGCGCATCTCGGGCCGCAGCGTCCGGCTTCACCCGGCGCTCGTGATGGTCGTCCTGGTGGTAGGCAACGAGGCCGCCGGGTTGTGGGGCATGTTGCTGGCCGTGCCAGTCACGGCTCTGATCCGCGATGTGTTCAAGTATCTCTACCTGCGCTTCTCCGACAAAGAGGTCACCCCTGCCGAAGCGATGAGCCGGGTCCGTACTGAAACTGTGCGTATTGATGTATGAGTTCACGAGACTGGAACTCGGGTTGGGAAGGTGACTTTGAGTGACGGAAGCGAGTGAAATCAAAAGGGATGTATTGCGTGAAAGGAGGCCAGAATGATTGACCAGAGAACTTTTACATTTCCCTTCGAGGATGAGGATTGGGGCAGCAAATTCCTCGTGGGCAGTCTGTTCTACCTGATCTCACCCTTCCTGCTTTTTGTCCCACTGATCATCCCCCAGGGCTACGCTTTGCGCGTCTGGCGCGATGCCGTCGCTGGTCTGCCGCCTCGCCTGCCGAGGTGGGACGATTGGGAAGAGATGGGCATCCGAGGGTTGGTGTACTATGCTATTGCTTTTCTCTACTCGTTACCTCTCCTGGTTGTGTGGGCGATCGTCATCGCCGTCGCTGTCGGCGGAGTTCTGGTACTGGTCTGGGTCTCGGAGGGGGTGGAGGGTGCTGATGTGTCGGTCGCCGTGCCGGGCGTGGTCACGCTGTTTCTCGTCGTCATCGGTGGCTTGATGGCCGTCGTGGCCCTGGCGATCAGTTTCTTCATTGGGCTCTTGCTTTACGTGGCCATCAGTCGCTACCTGGAGACTGGTCGCTTTGGCGCGGCTTTTGAGTTCGGGGCAGTGTGGCGGGCCATGCGGGCCAATCTGGGCGGGCTGGTGATCGCCTGGGCGGTTCTTTTGGCCATGGGTCTGTTGCTGGGCACTCTCGTCGGACAGTTGAACGCGATACCCTGTTGTGGTTCTTTTTTCGCTTACCTGCTCATGATGCCGATCGCGTTTTACCTGTCGCTGGTGCAGGCGCGGCTGATGGGCCAGGTGTACCACGAGGCGCGGCTCCGTCTGAGTAGCGTGCCAGCGGTCTCCATTGCGGGCCCACCCTCAGGACCGGCGCCCGTCGTGCCCATCGAAACCCTGGAACTGTCGACGCGGGTGCTGCGGGTTTTGCACGGCGCTGATATCACCACCGTCGAACAAATTCTGGAGCGGTTGGCCGAAGGGGACGCCGGACTCTTGTCTATCCGAGGGGTGGGCGTCAAAGCACTGGGAGAGATAAAGGCGCAACTGAAGGAGTAACCCTCTATGGGTGAACCGTGGACTATTGAGGAGCGCCTCGCCTACCTGGAGGAGCGCGTCGCCGTTCTCGAGCGCATGGTGAAGGTTAGCCAGATCATTACCTCGACCCTGGACGAGCACCAACTCGTGGACATTATCACCGGGGCCGCTAATGAACTCACACGGACGGAAGCGGCCTCCATCATGTTGCTGGACAAGAACACTGGCGAGTTGTATTTTCACACCGTCACCGGACCCAAGAAAGACGAAGTAAAGCGCGTGACAGTGCCGTTGGAAGGAAGCATCGGTGGCTGGATTTTTACCCACAATGAGCCGCTCATCATCCGCAACCCTCAGGACGACCCGCGCCATTATCGGGTGGTGGACAAAAAGACGGGCTATTTGACCCGCTCGTTGATGGGCGCGCCGCTGAACTTTCGGGGAGAGACCATCGGCGTGATCGAGGTGATGAATCGTTCGGTGGAAGAGGAGTTTAGCGATCAGGATTTGCGGACGCTAACGGCCCTGGCTGCTCAGGCTGCCATCGCCATTCAAAATGCTCGGCTGCTTTCCGAATTGCAACGTGCTTACGATGACCTGGCCGAACTAGATCAACTCAAATCCAACTTTGTGGCCATTGCCTCTCACGAATTGCGGACGCCTCTCAACGTCGTCCTGGGCTATGCCTCTTTTCTCAAGGATGACGTGCGCGGCGAAGCCAGCGAGCAGTTAGAGATCGTTCTTCAGAGCGCCATGCGTTTGCGGGTTCTCATTGACGACATGGTGAACCTGCGCTACCTGGACACCGGCGAGGCCAGGACGCAACTGGAGGTGGAAGAATTCTCCTTGCCTCAACTGATCGACGACGCAATGCAGGAATTCTCTGCCATGGCTGAGGCCAAGAGGTTGAGGCTGGGTGTGCGCCAACCGGCTCACTCGGTCAAGATCGTGGCCGACCGACAAAAGATCTATCTGCTGCTGGCCAACTTGCTCTCAAACGCCATCAAGTTTACCAACGCTGGCGGGAGGGTGCTGGTCGCCGTCGAGGTACGCGACTCTGAAGTGTGGGTGTCCGTGCGCGATACAGGCGTCGGTATTCCGGCCGACAAGTTGGGCAAGGTGTTTGATCGTTTCTATCAGGTAGAATGCAGCCTGACTCGCCACTCCGAAGGCATGGGCCTGGGCCTGCCCATTGCCAAGGGCATGGTGGAACTGCACGGCGG
>CAYNKW010000113.1:7284-12086 GCA_964397845.1 uncultured Anaerolineae bacterium | reverse complement strand
TCCTTCTGGACCCCTGGCTAAGCACCAATCCGAAATGCCCGGCCAGGTACAGGACGATGGAGGGATTCTCCAAGGTGGACCTGGTTCTGTTCACGCACGGTCACGTAGATCACTTTATGCTTCCTGACGCCAAGGGCCTCGTCGAGCAATTCAATCCCAAGATCATTGCGCCGTGGGAGTTAGAGTTCTTTATCAAGGCCGAAATCCCCAAGGCTAACACTCTCACCTTCGAACTGGCTAACAAGGGAGCGACCAGCTTGATCGATGGGCTCAACATTACGATGGTGGGCGCCGATCACTCTTCTGGCGCCCAACTGACCGGCTTTGAAGGGTTGAACAAGTACGTGGGCGAACCCTGTGGTTACGTCATTGAGTTCGAGAACGGATTCAAGGTCTACCATTCGGGTGACACGGGGTTGATGGCTGACATGGAGCTGACTATTGGCAATTTCTATGCACCCGACCTGGCTATCTTGCCCATCGGAGGGGTATTCACCATGGGGCCAAAGGAGGCGGCTTATGCTTGCCAGATGATCCGCCCTAGATATGCCATCCCGGAACACTATGGCACGTTCCCTGTTCTTGTCCAGACGGCCGAGGATTTTTTCCACTGGGTCGAACAGTATGCACCCTATACAGCGGTGTTCGAACTCACGCCCGGCGAGCCGATCGAAATGCCACCCCGTAGCGGGTAGGGCTTTGGCAACTGCCTCGCGTCCCGGAGTCCCACCTCGAAGGGTGGAGCTCCGGAGGCTGAAACGGTAGGAGGGACGATGACTCTCTACAGAAGGTTGGTGATGAGCAGCATCTTGCTTGTCGGCCTGGCCGTCGCGATCAGTACTGCTCTGGCTGTCACCGGACAAACCCGGGTCTTGAGCGACAAGTTGATCGGCGAGGGCAGGCGCATGGCGAGACAGATCGCATTGAGCACCGGAGAAGCGTTCCGATCTCTGAACTGGCTCTCCGTCGAGAGCGCGATCCAGAACGTCGCCAGCGCTGAGGATGTCATGTTCTGCAAGGTCGTCATGCCTGATGGAACGGTCTATCTCGCCGACGACAGGGAGTACTACGGGGAGTCCATCGCGCCGGAGGTTCTGAAAGCAGAGACTTCCCTGATCGAAGACTATGTTGACCCGCGAACAGGCAGAACGGGCACGCTGATCGTCGAGCAGATCGAGGTAGGGCAAGAGAGGTGGTGGGTTTTGCTGGCGCTGTCGTCTGAGGGCGTCAATGAGGCGGCCCGTTCCGTCTTGCTCAACAACCTGCTGGCGGCAGTTGCCATCACGATCCCTGCTATCGCGAGCGCACTGGTTCTGTCCAAAGGGATTTCTGGACCGATCGCCGGGCTTGCCGACGCCGTCAGGTCGTTTGCCGAGGGACGTCTGGATCATGCCATAGATATCAGGGCCACGGGAGAAGTGGGCATATTGGCTCGTTCCTTCAACACTATGACCGAGCAGTTGCGCGACTTGGTCGGTAGCCTGGAACAGCGGGTGGCCGAACGCACCCGCGAGTTGGAGATCTCCAACACCGAGTTGGAAGAGGCTCGCCGCCGCCAGGAGACGATCAACCGCCAGCTCGAGGAGGCCAACGAGCGCACCCGCCGCCGCGCCACCCAATTCCAGGCCGTCACCGAGGTAGGTCGGGCTATTGCTCAGGTGCGTGCCCCGGAGCGACTCCTGCTCGAGGTGACAGAACTCATCAGCCATCACTTTGGCTACTACCACGTCGGTATCTTTATGATAGACCAGGCGGGTCGCTACGCCGTGCTTCGCGCGGCCAACAGCGAAGGCGGCCAGCGGATGCTGGCTCGTAATCACAAACTGGCCGTGGGCGGCCAGGGCATCGTTGGTTACGTCACGGCGGCCGGTGAACCACGAGTCGCCCTGGACGTGACTTCGGCGAGCCTTCGGCGTGAGCGCTCAGTCGAACGCCCAGTCGAGCCGGGTGCCGATGCCGTGCACCTGGCTCACCCTGACCTGCCGGACACCCGTTCCGAAATGATCCTGCCCTTGCAGATCGGCGGCCAGACCATTGGCGCCCTGGATTTGCAGAGCGTCGAGGCCCAGGCCTTTGACAGCCAGGATGTGGCTATGCTGAGCGTTCTGGCCGACCAGGTGGCCATTGCCATTGAGAACGCCCGCCTGTTACAGCAGTCCCTGGAATCGCTGGCTGAGGCCGACGAGGCGCAGCGACACTACTTGCAGCAGTCGTGGCAGGGATTCCTGCAACAGCGGCCCGACTTGCGGTTCGAGTACACCCTGGAAGGGGTGCCTTCGGCCCTGGACGTAGAGGTACCTACTACGCAGCAGGCCGTGGCGCGTGGCGAGTCGGCCGTCATGTCTGATGTGACCATCAAGGAGGGCGATGGCACAGTAGCGCGGGCCGCCCTCTCGGTGCCCATCAAACTGCGCGGCCAGGTCATCGGCGTGATCGATCTGCACGAGGCAGACAAAGCGCGCACCTGGACGGAGCACGAGATCGCCCTGGTTCAGGCGGTGGCGGTTCAGATGGCCCAGACCCTGGAAGTCGCCCGGCTCTTTGAGCAAACGCAAGCTCGGGCTCAACGCGAGCAACTGGTCGGTCAGATCACCACCCGCATGAGGGCCGCGTCCAACGTGCAAGACATTCTGCGGGTGACCAGCGAAGAGTTGGCCGTGGCGTTGGGCGTCACCCGTTCCGTGGTGCGGTTGCGCCCTCAAGAGGCATCAACTCAAGCTCTTTCACCAGAGGAGGCGCTCTCATGAACCGGCTTAGACAACTTTTGGCCCCGCCAGTTTTTGAAGACGAAGACAAGACGCGCATCGCCAGCGTGCTCAATACTATCTTGCTGGTCACCTTGGGGCTCCTGTTGCTGACTGCCATCCCCGTACTGATTACATCCTATAACCTGGGGCCTTCCCTGGTGAATATAGTCATAGTGGTTCTTCTGGTGTCCAGTGTGCTATTCCTGATGCGCCGTGGTCGCGTTCAACTCGCCAGCACATTACTAGTGTCTGCGGGGTGGTTGGCTATTACTCTTATGACTTTCTTCGATGGTGGAGTGCGTTCCGGTGCCTTCAGTACCTATATTCTAGCCATCCTCATCTCCGGCTTGCTTTTGGGCGGGCGTGCCGGGATTGGCTTTGCCGGGTTGAGCGTTGTGTCCGGGTTGGGAATGGTCTACGCTGAAAACAGCGGCTTCTTGCCCCCCGCCATCACCCCCCACAGGCCAGTCCTCGTATGGATAGGCCATAGTGCAGCCCTTATTGGAGCATCGATGCTGCTGTACGTTGCTGTCCGCAGCATCAACGAGGCGTTCGAGCGTGCCCGGCGCAGCAATCGCGAGCTTCAAGAGATTCGCGAGTCGCTGGAAGAGCGCGTCACTGAGCGTACCCACGAGTTGGAATCCTCAGCGGCACTCCTGGCCGCCCGTGGCGAGGAGCTGGAAAATGCCCTGGTTGACCTCCAGAATCGGGAGGTGGAATTGGAAGAAGCCCTTGGCCTTCAAGAAGAAGCTCGCCGTCGCCAGGAGGAGATCAACCGCGAACTCCAGGCCGCCAATGAGGCCGTCCGCCGCCGATCGGCATACCTCCAGGCTACGGCCGAGGTCAGCCAGACCATCGTCCAGACGCGCGATCCCAACGAGCTTTTGCCCCAGGTTACGCGACTCCTCAGCCGCTACTTTGGCTTTTATCACGTTGGCATCTTTCTCGTTGACAAAGCCGAGCGCTGCGCGGTGCTCCGTGCGGCCAACAGCGAGGGCGGCCAGCGGATGCTGGCCCGGGGGCACCGCCTGCCGATGGGCGAGCAAAGCATCGTCGGCTACGTAACCGGTAAGGGAGAGCCACGTATCGCCCTGGACGTGGGCGGCGACGTGGTGTACTTTGACAACCCCGACCTGCCCGAAACGCGCTCCGAAATGGCGCTCCCTCTGCGCCACGGCGACGAGATCATTGGCGTGCTGGATGTGCAGAGCACCGAGCCAAGCGCTTTTGACGACCAGGACGTGGCCGTCCTCCAGACGCTGGCTGACCAGGTTTCCATCGCTCTGGAGAACGCTCACTTTTTCGCCCAGATGCGGGCCGCCCTGGCCAAAGCCGAGGCTGTCCACCAGCAATACCTGGGGCAAGAGTGGATGCACTACGCGCAACGGACTCCTGACCTGGCTTATGAATACTTGCTCAGGGGCCAGGAAAACCTGGCCGGTCAACCTTTGCCCGCCGGGGATGCAGCGATGGCGAGAGGCACTACGGTGGTCCTTTCGGGAGACACCGGCGATCAGGGTGCCGCCCTGGCCGTGCCTATCAAGCTGTACGACCAGATCATTGGCGTTCTCGATCTACAAGAGACGGAGCAAGATCGGCACTGGTCAGAAGAAGAAATCGCCCTGGCAGAAGCAGTGGCCGAGCAGTTGGCCCAGGCCCTGGAAGGCGCCCGGCTCTTTGAGCAGACTCAGGCCCGCGCCCGCCGTGAAGCCCTCACCCGCCAGATCACGGAGCGTATCCGCGACGCCATGGACGTGGACGCCATGCTGCAGACCACTGTTCAAGAGTTGGGGCGGGCACTGGGTGCGCCGAGGGTCTACGTCCGCCTGGCGACAGACGCTCAGGCGGGTACGGAGAGAGATGTTGAGTAGTCTGGGGGAAACACAATGATCGAAATGAGCAATGAAACAAAGACCAAGGAGCAACTGACTGAGGAGTTGCAGAAGCTGCGCCAGCGGATTGCCGAATTGGAAGCAGCAGAAACCAAGCCCAAGCAGGCAGAGGCCGAGCGCGAACGGCTGTTGATCGCTCTTGAGCGCCGCAGCACCCAGCTCC
>CAYNKW010000113.1:5598-7184 GCA_964397845.1 uncultured Anaerolineae bacterium | reverse complement strand
GAGGCCGAGCGCGAACGGCTGTTGATCGCTCTTGAGCGCCGCAGCACCCAGCTCCAGACCGCCGCCGAGGTCTCTCACGCTGCCAGCTCCATCCTCAAGGTGGACGAATTGGTAAAGGAATCGGTAAACCTGATCCGCGACCACTTTGACTTTTACTATGTCGGTCTTTTCCTGATGGACGAGGGCGATGAGTTTGCTTTCCTCCGCGCCGGCAGCGGCGAGGCCGGCCAGGCCATGTTGGAGTCTGGTCACAAATTGGAGATCGGCGGCGAATCCATGATCGGCCAGTGCGTCGCTCACAGACAGGCACACATTGCCCTGGATGTGGGCCATGAGGCCGTTCGCTTTGAAAATCCCCTTCTGACCGATACCCGTTCTGAGATGGCGTTGCCGCTCACCTCTCGCGGCGAGGTTCTTGGCGCACTGACGGTGCAATCCACAAAAACGGCTGCCTTCTCCGAGGAGGACATCGCTGCCTTGCAGACCATGGCCGATCAGGTTGCCAACGCCATCGCCAACGCCCGGCAGTTCGAAATGACCGAACGAGTGCGTGCCGAGACAGACAAGCGCGTGCGAGAATTGGGCTGCCTGAACGACATTGGCCGAAAGGTGGACGAGAACCCGTCGCTACCTGAGCTTCTGACGTGGGTGGTTCAGCGCATTCCGGCAGCCATGCAGTATCCGGACGTATGTGTGGTGGCCATTGAGTTCGAAGGTCAGGTCTATGGCGTGGCCGAGGCAACAAGTCTGCCATGTCAGGTAGTGCAGAGTCTGCTCATTGGCCGCAAGTCGGTGGGCCGGTTGTACATCTCGTACACCGAGGAGCGCGACTTTCTTGAAGAGGAGAGCGCCTTGATGGGGGACATTGTGCGGCGCGTGAGCGGCTATATCGAAAGCCGCCGCTTGTTCCAAGAGGCCCGCAGCCGGGCCGAGCGGCTGGCCGTCGTCAACCGCACGGCCGGTGCTGCCGGCGCCACCCTTCACCTGGATGACCTGATGGAGACGGTGTACCGCGAGATCGCCCCCGTCTTCCAGGTCGATGCTTTCTTCATCTCCTTCTACGATGAAGAGACGGACGAAATGGACTTCCGCTTTGTGGTGGAAGAAGGGGTCCGCGAGTCCCTGGGGCGGATCCCGCTGAGTGGATTGACCTCCCTCGTCGTCACGGAGAAGAAACCTCTGATCATTCGAGATCTCGAACGGGAGCAGGACAGCCTGCCGGTGACGCCGGTGCTGTTGGGGACGGGCAAGCTCTTCGCATCCTGGCTGGGGGCGCCGATACTGGTCGGCAAGCGGGTGATCGGGGTCATCAATGTGCAGTCGCACCGCTTACATGCCTGGGATGAGGAGGACGAACAACTGCTCTTCACCATCGCCGACCAGGTGGCTGTGGCCCTGGAGAACAGCCGCCTGTTCGAAGAGACCCGCACCCGCGCCGAGGAGCAGGCCGTGTTGAACGAACTGGGCCAGGCCCTCACCGCCCGCCTCAACGTGGAGCAGGTGATGGACGAAGCCTACCGGGGGGCCAGCCGCCTGGTGGACACGACTAACTTTTACATCGCCCTCTATGACCAGGACAAGGACGA
>CAYNKW010000113.1:0-5498 GCA_964397845.1 uncultured Anaerolineae bacterium | reverse complement strand
TGACCTGCTGACGGCCATCGCCAGCCCGGCGGCCATCGCCATCCAGAATGCCCGCCTGTTTGAGCGTGCGCAGCAAGCCACTGTCCAGATGGGCGAGCGAGTCAGGGAACTTGACTGTCTCAATGACATCGGGCGCAATATAAGCGAGGCGCCACCGATAGCCGAGTTCCTGCAATGGGTAGCTCAGCGCATTCCGCCAGCTATGCGGTACCCGGACGTATGCCTGGCAGCCATCGAGTTCGAAGGTCGGGTCTATGGCGTGGCCGAGGCGGTGAGTCTGCCGTGTCAGATAGTGCAGAGCCTGCGCGTCAGCCGCGAGCAGGTGGGCCGGGTGTACATCTCGTACACCGAGGAGCGCGACTTTATCGAAGAGGAGAGCGCCCTGCTGGGGGACATTGTCCGGCGCGTGAGCAGCTACATCGAGAACCAACGACTGCTTCGAGAATCTCAGTCCCGCGCCGAGGAGATGGCCGTGCTCAACGAAATGAGTCGTGCCTTGACCATGATGCTGGACGTGGACGCGGTGATCGAGAATATCTATCACCATGTCTCTCGTCTGATCGCCACGACCAACTTTTACGTCGCTCTGTACGATGCGGAGCAGGACGAGGTGAGCTTTCCATTATACGCCGAGGGGGAAGAAATCCGACGGGCAGGGCGACGTCGGGCCGGAAAGGGGTTGACGGAGCAGGTGATCCGAACCCGCGAGCCGTTGCTCATTGGGGAGAACGTCGCGGCGCGGCTGGAAGAGTTGGGCATCGAAATGATCGGGACGGAGGCCCTATCGTGGCTGGGCGTGCCGCTGATGGTAGGCCAACAGGTGATCGGCGTGATCGCCGTTCAGAGCTATACTATCCCACGGCTGTACGACGAACGAGACCGCGATCTGCTGGCCGCCATCGCCAACCAGGCTGCTGTTGCCATCCAGAACGCCCGTTCGTTTGAGCAGGCCCAGGTTGCTCTGGAACAGGTGCAGGCCGTCCACCAGCGATACCTCCGCGAATCCTGGGAAAGCTACCTGGGCGAAGGTGCGTACACGACTCAACCGGCCTACCTGTATGATCAGGCCCGGGTTACGCCCCAGCCAGACCTTCACCTTCCTGAGGTTGACCAGGCCCTGGCGCGGAAGGAAGTGGTGGTGGGCAGCGAAGGCGAAGGGGGTGGGCAGACCATCGCCCTGCCCATCAGCCTGCGCGGCCAGACCATCGGCGCCCTGGCCATCGAGGCTCCGCCCGACGGCTGGCGGTGGAGCGGAGAAGAGATCGCTCTGATCGAAGCGGTCTCCGCCCAGTTGGCACTGGCGCTGGAGAACACACGCCTATTTGAGGAGACGCAGATGAGAGCTCAGCGCGAACGCATCCTCCGGGAAACCACCGAGCGGGTACGCGCCAGCGGTGACATGGAATCGTTGCTGCGCTCGGCGGTGCAGGAGATACGCCGCGCGCTGGGAGCCAGCCGTGCCACGATCAGGCTGGGCCTCATTGAAGAGGACGAACCCAGGTCACGGTAGGCGAGTGGGTTTCCTTGCCAGGTACGATCCCGCAATACGGAGGCAGCTATGACTGAGGAAGAAAAAGTGACCGTGCCCACCCCACACTCCCTTGACGGGACAGAGCAGAGCGGCGCCCTGACTCTGCGTCATGCCGAGCCCTTTGTCCCTGGGCCAAAGCCCTTCGTCCTTGGGCCGAAGGACCAAGGGGACCAGGGGCCTGTCGAAGGATTGAAGAACGGACAACCCCTGGCTGAACGCTCTGACAAAGAACGTCGCGCGACATTCATGGAGCGTGTCGTGCTTATCTTGCTTGCTGTTGCTATTGTCGCCATCATTTTTTACGTGCTGCTCTATGTGCAAGTTGGCGCCTGGCAAGCATTGTCCGGAGCGGGGGGACTTGCGCTGACGTTTGTGTCCCTGATTATGGCCTATGGGTTGGTCCGCCGTGGGAAACTCGATGCTGCCGGATACTGGATACTTTTCGCCCTGCTGGTTGGCTACGCCGCCGCCGAGTTGTTCCTGGCCGGCGCGACCTTGTATCTCACAGCAGGTGGTATCTTGCTGATCATCATCGCCGGCAGTGTGGTTCTGCCCCGCAAATGGGGTGCCTGGTTGGTCACGACTGGCCTGTTTGTGACCTACACCTTTTTAGTCAATCGGTTCGAGCCGTTGCCGCGCTACGATGTTGGGCAGTCAATGGTGTTACGCATCTTTATACCGGGCATAGCCGCCTCGTTGGCCCTGGCTATCCTCTGGCAGATTGTCCGCGCTTTCCGCGTGGGCACCATCCGCGCGCGGTTGCTCGTTGCCTTTGTGACGCTGGTTATCTTGCTGTCGTCGATCTTTGCCGTGGTCGGTGCGTCGCTCACCTACCAAGCTTTGCTGCGAGTGGGACGCGACTCACTATCGTCTGTAGCCGATCTTAAGCAGCGGGAGATCGAGCGTTGGGTCAGGGAAAGAGAGAGAGACCTGGATATCCTTGTTGCAGAGATTGCGCTGCAGCAGCCCCTGCAGACGATACTCGGCAGCCCGGAGGGGAGTATCGAGCGCCTGATGGCCCATTCTGATCTTATTGTGCGCCTGGGCGCTTTCCGGCGCAAGAAGGTGGCGTTCGCAGAGCTTTTCATGATGGACCCTGAGACCGGCGAGATTGTGTTCTCTACGTCGGTAAGGCGAGAGGGAGAAGCCTATCCTGAAGCGGTGTACTTTGGCGAGGGACGAAAGGGACCTTACTTGCAGCCACCCGCCTACGATCCGGTGCTCAACGCACCCTCGATGCTGATCGCCTGGCCTATGGAGGGATCCGACAAGGAAGTGTTGGCCGTTATCGTCGGGCGGGCCAACCTGGCCGACCTGGGCTTGTTGATTCAAGCAAAAGCCGGGCTGGGCAGGACAGGCGAGACCTATTTGGTGAGCGCAGAGGGTCTCTACGTCGCAGGCAGTCAAGATCCGAGTTCTGTTCTCGAGGGTGCCTTGGATAGCATTGGCATCCGAGCCGCACTGAGCGGTGAGGCGGGGATGGGGCAATACATCAACTGCAGAGGCGAAGAAGTCTTTGGCGCCTACCGCTGGCTGCCCAAGATGGGCGTGGCCTTGCTCGTCGAGCAGAGCCGGTCCGAGGCGGTGGGGGCCGCACTTCGGCAGGTGGTCGCGATGGTGGTTGTGACCGTCGTGGCGGCGGCCCTTGCCTCAGGAGTGGCCCTGTTTCTCACCCGTCGTATTGTAGGTCCCATCGTCGAACTGACGGATGCGGCCACGAGGATCGCGGCGGGAGACCTGCAGCGCAGTGTCCCTGTGCAGCAGGCGGATGAGATCGGCGTGCTGGGGCGGGCCTTTAACAGCATGACAGCGCAGTTGCGTGAGCTGATCGGCGGCCTGGAGCAGCGCGTGACCGAACGCACGCGGGCGTTGGCCTATCGCAGCGTGCAGTTAGAGACGGCAGCCCAGGTCTCAGAGGCGACGGGTAGTCTACTTGACCCACTCGAGTTGGAGCAGCAGGTGGTGGAGTTGATCCGGCAGCGGTTCGAGTATTACTACGTGGGGCTCTTCCTGGTGGATGAAAGCGGCGAGTGGACGGGCGAACCGGGCCGGTGGGCCGTTCTGCTGGCGGGCACCGGCGAAGCAGGCCAGGCGATGTTGGATGCTGGCCACAAGCTGGAGGTCGGTGGCACTTCGATGATCGGTGGCTGCATTGCAGAGGGCCGGGCGCGCATCGCGCTGGACGTGGGTGTAGAAGCCGTGTGTTTTGAGAACCTGCTACTGCCGGAAACTCGCTCCGAGATGGCGCTGCCGCTGATTGCTCGTGGAAAGGTCATCGGTGCTATCAGCGTGCAGAGTGAACGCGAGACTGCCTTCAGTGAAGGAGACGTCTCGATCTTGCAGACGATGGCTGCCCAGGTAGCTAATGCCGTCGCGAACGCCCGGCTGTATGACCAGGCTCAGAAAGAGGTCACAGAGCGCAGGCGGGCTGAAGAGGAGCTGCGGGAGAGCGAAGAGAAATATCGAACGATTCTCGAGAACATCGAAGACGGCTATTACGAGGTTGATATTGCGGGCAATTTTACCTTTTTCAATGATTCGATGTGCAGGCTTCTTGGATATCCCAAAGATGAATTGATGGGTATGAACAACCGGCAGTATATGGATGGCCAGAATGCCAAGGCGGTGAATCAAGCCTTTAGTCAGGTCTACCGGACAGGGAAACCGATTGAAACATTCAATTGGGAGTTTTTCAGAAAAGACGGCAGCAGGAGGTTCGCTGATGCGTCTGTATCTCTGATAAGGGGTGCCACAGGTGAGCCCATCGGCTTCCGGGGTATTATCCGCGACACCACCGGACGTAAGCGGGTGGAGGCCGAGCGCGAACGGTTGCTGGCTGAGCTGGAGAGACGTGCCCTCCAACTTCAGACTGCTTTTGAGATCTCCCGCGCTGCCAGTTCCATCCTCGAGGTGGACGAATTGCTGAACACGTCGGTGAATCTCATCCGCGACCGCTTTGACGTGTATTACGTTGGCCTCTTTCTGGTGGACGAGGGTGACCAGGACGCCGTGCTGCGGGCAGGCAGCGGCGAGGCAGGCCGCCAAATGCTGGCCCAAGGACACAAGCTGGCTGTGGGCAGCAAGTCCATGATCGGCTGGTGCACGGCCCATGCCCAGGCCCGCGTTGCCCAGGACGTGAGTGAGGAAGTGGTGCGCTACGTTAACCCGCTGTTGCCAGAGACCCGCTCCGAAATAGCGCTGCCGCTGTTCAGCCGGAGCCGGGTCATCGGCGCCATGACCATCCAGGACTCTCGGGCGGGCGCTTTCTCCGGGGAGGACATCTCTGTCCTGCAGACCATGGCCGACCAGTTGGCCGGCACCATTGAAAACGCCCGTCTGTTCGAGCAGACCCAGCAGGCTTTGGCCGAGGCCGAGACCGCTTACCGGCGTTACCTGCAACGGGAATGGGGGGCATTCCTCAGAAGGCCATCGGCCGCTCAGTTACTGGGATTTTGGGATGGGCCCGAGGGAACGATACCGATTTCGGGGGCGTGGTCTCCTCAACAAGAGGCGGCCGCTCTGGCAGCCCCGGATGGCGCTGAGGATGAAGAGCAGCAGCGCCTGGCTGTGCCCATCAAGTTGCGGGGGCAGACTATTGGCACCATAGATCTGTACCGTGCGGACGACGGCGGCGAGTGGTCGGAGGGCGATCAGACCTTGGCCGGGTCTTTGGCCGAGCAGTTGGCCTTGGCCATCGAAAACGCCCGCCTCTTTGAGCAAACTCAATATCGTGCCCGCCGCGAGCAGCTCATTCGCCGGATCGCGGACAGGATTCGCCGAACGACCGATCTGGATACCATCTTGCAGACAGCGGTAATGGAATTGGGCAAGGCGTTGGGCACATCTCATGCCGCCATCCTTCTCGGCACGGAGGCCGAGTTGGGCCCGCCGTCGGTCCAATCCCGGTCAGATGAAGGTTAGTCGAACGAGGGACGAAATCAGCCCGGAGGGGAAAGCGGAACACTAT
>CAYNKW010000112.1:0-12230 GCA_964397845.1 uncultured Anaerolineae bacterium | reverse complement strand
ATTCAGACAGTGAGACTATAGACGTCAGACTTGAGACCAGGGAGTGGGAAGGGCGAAGAGTGAGAGAAGAAAAGCAGCAATCTCTCCTATGCTTCTAAATCTTGGTTAGCCACAATCTACGCAAACAACTAGAGTTTGGTATAGGAAAGAGGATATATGGCTGAGAATCCAGGCACTGAGAAAGTAAAAGACCTGCTGAAGAAAGTAGATGATGGCTCATTTGTCATCCCTTACTTTCAAAGAGGCTTTGAATGGAAGCCACGGATGGTCAATGAACTGATCGAGTCGATACTGCAAAACTACTTTACGGGTCTATTGCTATTTTGGGAGCTTGATACAAAACAGGCTCAAAACGAAGAATGGGATCCAGTTTGGGGAGCCAAACGAAGAAACACTCCCAATGTAGCGATACTAGATGGACAACAACGACTGGCTTCACTTTACTATGCAATCTACAATCCGAAGAAATTGTTCCCAAACAGGCATTCATATTATTCGTTCTTCATAGACTTGAACAAGGTTTTGAATGAAGAATACGAAGAATCAATTACCTACAAGTTTTTCTTCTCAAATCACCAGTCCTGGAAACAACTTAAGGCAAGCAAAGAAGATTGGGCGAAGACGGGCGTTGTGCCACTTGCAATCCTTTCAGCTAGAGACCCTGATGATCCCAAACAAGACTACATAGACTCCGTCGAGTTCAACGAATGGCTAGCCAAGTACCTAAAACTCAACCGGGGAAGCTTGCCAGCAGGCATGACTACTTTGAAAGTTTATAAAGTCTTGAGTAGTATTCTGAATTATTCTTTTGTGTTCTATCCGCTAGGTAGCAAAAGGGATTTGCATGACATTTGCAACATCTTCGCACGAGTGAACTCAAAGGGTATGAAACTGTCAACGTTTGATTTAATGAATGCCTTCTTGTATCCCAAAGACATTAGACTCCGCAAGAACCTTTGGGAGAATTTGGATAATGAGGTTTTGAAAAGCATTGATTCTGGGATGAACGAGTATTTACTAAAAATCATCTCGTTACATAAGCAGAATTACTGTTCAGCGAAATATCTCTTCAATTTGATACCCGGACAGGTGACTATTCGGAAGAACGAGCAGGGTCAGAAATACGAGGAAGTCCTAGTTCAAGATGACTCTGAGTTTAAGAATCTTTGGTGGACTGCCTGCGAGTATGCAGAGAAAGCCAGAAGAAGGATAATGAATACTGGTTTTATAGATTTCGGTGCCATAAAGCGGGACTTTGTACCAAACACGACCATTATTCCTGTACTGGCAGCTATGCTGTGGGAATACGACGGAGACCCTGATACTCACGATTTTGTGAGCAATCTACAGAAATGGTATTGGTCGGCAGTGTTTTCTGAAGATTATAGTGGTTCATCTGACACAGTGATGGCGAAAGACTTTCGTGATTGGAAAGAGTGGATGGTGACCAGAAAGGCTATTGAGCGCATCAACAGAGTTACCACCGAGTTTTTCGGCGAGATGGATCTCAAAACCACGAAAAAAGGCTCTGCTCGATATAACGCAGTCCTATGTATTCTGGCACTGAACAATGTTAAAGACTTCTATAAAGGACAAATAGTTGGAACAGCAGATTACTCAAACGAAAACATAAATGACCATCACATATTTCCCAGTGGCGTTAAGGGATTGGATCCTGTAAAAAGCACTACCTTTAGCAGTTGTAAAGATTCTATAGCTAATCGAACTTTGCTACTGGATGAAACAAACAAGAAAATATCGAACTTGAGGCCATCCGAGTATCTGGAAGATATGCTGAGAAAGCACGGTAACGAGGCAACTGTAAAAGAAATCCTGGCTGGACATTTTATCACGAGTGCCGCATACGAGTATATGAAACAGGATGATTTTGATCACTTTGTACTGGAAAGAGAGCAGGCCATCAGAGAACATCTAATCTCAAGATTGGGTATTTTGTAGGTTGTTATCAAGTCCAAATTGTGCCTAAACCGCGCATCTGCGATCCGTTCACTCGAAACCGCACAATGCGATAATGATCGCCTGGCGTGCGGGGGATGAGTGGGTAAGGTTTGCAGTTAACCTTATACAACTGTGTGTCCAACTAGGTGCGGTGAGCGGAGACGCACACCAACTCCTATCCCCCAAGTGGAGGGGAGAGAGTGCTACCCTACGGCGGGAGAATGGCTATCAAACGTCGGTGTGCAAGGGATGAAAGGGGATAAACTGCTAGCCGAAAGTGGTGACGCCTCGAACAGGTGACCAAGGTCAGGATTTTCGACGAAGGCACGTAAGCGTCGTGAGTTAGAACCTGCCAAACGGCTGAAGTCTGTAGAACAGACACAGGCAGGCCCAAAAGGGAAACGTCTCCATTCGGCCACGTAGTATGCGCATACGTGGTATTCACACGATACGAGGGGCGCGGCGTACAGTGCCGACCTAAAGTCACGGAAAATGGACACACGGAACGGACACGCTTTGTCAAGTCTGGCGACGGCCGATAGGCAGGCGAAAACGACGGAGCAGATTAACATAACTGCTTCGTTCTGACGCACATCACGGAATCTGGGGTGATCAGCCATTTCTCTCGTCCATCAAGTGCGATCAGATCTTACGGCTAGGGTTACTTGGGACGAGGCTGACGGCGCAAGCGCCGCTGCTGCAGGTGATATTCCTCGTCATAGGATTTTTGCGTCTGCCACATCTTCCACAGGATGGCTAACCAGCGGTTGGCCAGACAGCGATAGGCCTGGCTCTTTCTGTGGCAGCGGGCATAGACTTCTTGCCAATAGGTGGCTGCCCAGACGGACTGTTTGACCGATTCGACGGCCAACTGCTGAGCGATGCGCCGGAAGTCCCGGTCACAGGCCTTGCGGAAGAGGACGAGTCGTTTCTTGCCACTCCACTTGGTGTAGGGGCACGTACCAGCCAAGGCCTGGGGGATGGCGGCGCTGGGAAAGCGCTCACGGTGGTCGCCGAATTTGACCAACAGGCCGGGGGCCAGCAGGTCTCCGGCTCCAGGCAGTGACTCAAAGATGAAACGGTCTGGGTGCTGCTCAAACAAGCTTTTCACCTCACGGATGAGTTGAAGACGATGCTGCACCAAGGGCAAAAGGGTACGCGCCAGGAAAGGAATCTCGTCCTGGTAGGCCAACAGAGCTGTCGGGTCGGATTCCGGCCTGGGTGACTGCAGATGAGCATAGAGTCCAGGCAACTTGGCGGCCGGGTAGCCATGCTGACGGCCAAAGTCCTCAAAGTCGTGGTAGTTCAATGCTTGAGCGGCGTGAGGGGTGGGACAGACCATGAGGAACTGCAAGCCGATCTGGGTGGTGAGCTTGCTGAACAGGCCGACCGGATGAGGATAGACGCGCAGCAACACGGCCAACAAGCGATTGGACCAGCGATTGATGTCCTTGCGCAGGGCCTCGATGAGGCTCAACTTGGCCCGCATTTGACGGACTAATGCCCCGTCAGGACGCCAGGGGATGAAGCGAGCCAGATCGGTACGCAACAAGTCAGCTAGCAGAAGGGCCGAGGAGGCGTCGGTGTAAGCCCCGCTGACCCCGTAACGCCCACGGGAACCCTTGACCACCGTAGGGGCAATGACATACACCCGGTACTGACGGGCCCACAGAAAGTCCACCACCAGGTTGTGAGCCGTTTCCAGGGCCACCAGGCACTCCGAGGCCGAGACGCCGAACTTGGCCCGCTCTGCATCCAAGCGGGCAAAGCCAGTGACGGTGTGAGGGATCTCAAAGCTGGCTTGCAGACTGCCGTTGGGTGCCATGAAGCACACATGATGATGGTCTTTGCTCCAATCAAGTCCGATTAACAGTTTCATGGGATACCTCCTGATGAAGCTCGATGCCCATCAGCCGGACGCGGGTTACTGTGTCCCTTTTATGGCGCTCACGGCGCAACACGCTTTCGACAGTGCGACCCGGCGAACTTGGGGGGACAGTCCTGAGCTGGCGCTCGCAGCGCTGGGTGACGACGGTCCTCTATCCCCAAGTGAGTGGCCGATGGGTGTGGACAGGATGGTGGCTGATCACACCACATCCTAGTCTACCCCATCGGTGCATTCTTGTCCACTATCGTTATACTAAAAGGAGTAACCCACCAACGGCTCTCTCAGCGATGGGAGCAGGCGGCCAGGCCGTATGCCCTGGTGGGAGGGATGCCCCAAGAAGCCAATGCCTTGGGTAATGCCAAGGATATGCTGACGTGGGGCCGGCACGCGAGAAGGCATGGGGGCAGAAAGAGTCTGGGTCTTAGGCGGGCGCTAATGGATACAGGGTGTCCTAGCGTACTGAAGACCGGACGCAAGTCCAACCCTGACTGCGCATGTGCCAAGCTCCAGGGGCGAGTAACCGCTCCCAAGGAGTACCTGTGACAAAGGCTCGTGTGACTGAAGAGCCCCGTGATGGGAAACTATCACGCGGGGTTCGGTAGTGGCGGCGAGGGGGGTGACCCCCTCGCCGACCATAACGAAGCCGAGCCGCGAGGTTAGAAGAGGAAAACTGTGACTTTACATATTCGACCATATTCCGAAGGAGATCTTGAAGTAATCGTCGAGTTTTCCTTGCTAGCGTGGGAGCCAGTGTTTACTGCATGGCAAGAAATACTGGGCCCCAAACTCTATCCAATCGCAATTTATCCTGATTGGCGCAAAAGCCAAAAGGAAGTAGTGGAAAAAGGCTGTACTGATGAGAAAGTGAATACCTGGGTTGCCATAGTAGATGGAAATGTGGTGGGCTTTGTGGCGTATGAACTAAATGAGAAAAGCAAAACAGGAGAAATCCGATTGATCGCAGTCCATCCTGAGCACCAAAACCACGGGATTGGCACAGAATTGAACACTTTTGCGCTTCAAAAGCTAAAGGATGGCGGAATGAAATTGGCTGTGGTAGGTACAGGTGGAGATGAAGGTCACGCTCCTGCGAGAAGATCGTATGAGAAAGCGGGTTACACTGCCCTGCCATTAGTACGCTACTATAAGGATTTATGAAGAGGCGGCCCGACCCCGCGTACAACCGACCGCCTGCGGCGAGGGGAAGCGGCGTGTTTTGAGCCAACTTGGTTCGGGCAACAGCAGTATCAGGAGCAAACCCGGCGGCGGCTGACGCCATCGATAGACGTCAGACTTGAGACTAGGGAGTGGGAAGGGCGAAGAGTGAGAGAAGAAAAGCGGTAATCTCTCCTATGCTCTAAATCTTGGTTAGCACGTAAAAGCAAGAGAGAAGATGAAAATGAGTAGTGACATCCACGAAATTGAAAGTGCGATAGCTTCACTTCTGCCTGATGCAAAGGTCAGAAAACTTTATTTATCGGTGTTTCTGGAATCACTAACTGAAGCCAACATATATGGTGCTAATAAATGGGGGGTGTATTACAGTACTGATGGTGACCGACTACGGCTTCTAGTCGGCAGCTTGATAGTATTGACCATTCATAAACAAGGCGTGTGGATAGCTCTTGATGAACAGCTTTTGCAAAAATCTAGAGAGGAATTAGAGTTGCTGAACCTCTCTGAAGATTGGCATTGGGATACTGGCCGCTGGTCTAAGTATACTCGAGTTCCGTCGAAAAATGGGTACTATACCCCCTCTGAAGACCATTTGCAGATTTGGCCCATCATACGCCGATTACATTTTGCATATATTGACAAAGTAGCAAAAAAGTTCTCACAATTACGTGAAGATAGTCAACATAAGCATATGCCTCAAGTATTGGCATATTTGCGCCAGGCGTTGAATCAATATACCCCGGAACCTATCTATGAAGATTCAATGCCATCTCAATACAATCCAATTAGCGAAATAGAAGAATATCACTCCACATATCAAAATTTGCCTGAGACTGAACGTGAGACGATTGTTCAAAGCCGGATAGGTCAAGGGAAATTCCGGACCGAGGTGATAAATTATTGGAACGGTTGTGCTGTTACAAATTGCCAGAGAATAGGATTGCTGCGGGCTTCACATATCAAACCTTGGCGAAACTCCAGTAATGAAGAGCGATTAGATGTGTACAATGGGCTATTGCTGATCCCAAATCTTGATGTTGCTTTTGACAATGGGATGGTTAGCTTTGCCGCTGATGGCAAAATCATAATCAGTGATCTTTTGACCGAGGACGATAGACTTAAACTTGGCATTCATTCTGATATGAAAATTTCCAGAATAGATGAACAGCATCGCAAGTATCTGGCATATCACAGAAAAAACGTTTTTAATAACAAAGTGCGCTAACACGGGTTGCAGCCGACCGGACAATCTTGCGCGATTGCAACTGCTCCACGCGCATTGTCGTAATTGCAAACAAGTCTACGAATAAAGGAGGTGAGAACGAATGAGTACAGGACTTGAATTTAAACCAAGAATTCTAGGTTTTGTATGCCATTGGTGAGCTTATGGCGCTGCTGACATGTCTGGAGTTTCCAGACTGCAATATACAACCGAATCTAGGCTTATCCGCGTGATGTGCACCGGCAGAGTCGACCTGTCATTTGTGCTCCGGGCCTTCTCAAATGGAGCAGACGGGCTGTTTATCGGCGGTTGCCATCCTGGCGAATGTAATTATATGGTTCATGGAAATTACCACGCACTCGGCATGGTGCATCTATGTAGAAGAATAATGGAGCACATAGGAATAAACCCCGAAAGGTTGATAATTGACTGGTGCGATGCCGGCGAAGGAATCCGTTTCGGCAGAATTATGAATGAGTTTAGCAGCAAGATGAAAAAGTTAGGACCACTTGGCACAAGCGAAGGAATAGACCAAAATGAATTAAAGTCTAAACTTGAAGAAGTTACTAAGCTAGTCCCCTACATTAAGCTGGTGAAACAAGAGAAGCTGGCGTCGCGTCTTGAGAGCACAGAAGAATATGACAAACTTTTCACCAGTGAAGAGATAGACCAGTTATTTCGCAAAGTCGTCTCGTACTATATCGACCCGGAAAAGTGCCAGGCCTGTATGATTTGTGCTAAGAGATGCCCTGTGGAAGCGATTATAAGTGCCAAGAACCAGATCCATGTCATTGACCAGGAAAAATGCATAAAATGCGGAACCTGTTTTGAAGCGTGCCCGCCTAAATTTGGCGCGGTGACAAAGATTACCGGCGAGTCTGTTCCGCCTCCTATTCCTGAAGAAAAAAGAACGATCGTCAGAAAAGATAAAGAAAAAGGAAAGCAGGATAAGGTGTCTACCAATTGCTGAATGAGGAGAAAGAGGTTTTCCATATCGCCGGTACGATGAATCTGCACCAGGACTTGACCGAACAACTGTCCACCAACGAGACTGCTTGTTAGTTTGTCTGGGAAACCGATCCGATGTATACTAAATTGATGCCAAGATGTTCGGCCAGCGGCGCCCCGCGTATTACGAGCGCAAGATAACGATCGCCCTGGACAAGACGCAGCAGTTGGTCACCTCGCTGGTGATGATGGTAGAAGGGGAAATAGTGGGCCAGAAGTACAAGTTCTATTATCCCCTCCGCGTGCGTTACGTCGAGACGGATGCCCAGCGCCACGTTTTCTTTGGTAATTACCTGACCTACTTTGACGTCAGTCTGATCGAGTACACGCGGGCCATTGGGTACAACTACCCGGATATGGTAACCTCAGGCGTGGACATGTTCTACGTCGAGGCAAACTGCCAGTACAAGGGGCGGGCCTACTTTGATGACCTGTTGCACGTGCATACCCGCATCGGCCACATCGGCAACACCAGCTTTACCTTCGAGTTCGCCATCTACAAACAACCGGCCAATGAGTCGATTGCCACGGGTAGAATCGTTGCCGTCACGGTGGACGCCAGGACGGAGCAACCTGTCCGCGTGCCCGACGGGTTGCGAGAGGCGGTTGCCCGGTTCGAGGGAGAGACAGCCCAACCGTAGGAGTCGAGTAAAGAGGGCCAGATGCAGTTAGTCCCATGGCAGGAACGGTACGCTGAGAAACTGAAAACGGCCCAAGAAGCCCTGAGGGCGATCAAGCGCGGGGGTCACATATTTATCGGTTCCGGGGCCGCCAGTCCCCAACTCTTGATAGAGGAGATGGCGAGGCAGGCGGACGACTTTGTGGATACGGAGATCGTCCATCTCATGACCTTGGGCGCGGCCCCCTACGTCGAGCGCAGGTTCCGGCACCGTTTCCGGCACAATGCCTTTTTCGTCGGGTCGAACGTGCGGCAGGCCGTCGCCGAAGGGCGGGCGGACTATACGCCCATCTTTCTGTCCGAGATCCCGGCCCTCTTCAAGAGCAGACGCTTTCACCTCGACGTGGCGCTCATCCAGGTGACCCCACCCGATGCGCACGGGTTCTGCAGCTTTGGGGTCTCGGTGGACATTGTGAAGCCCGCTGCCGAGAGTGCAGACATCGTCATCGCCGAGGTGAACCCGCGCATGCCCTGGACGTTGGGCGATAGTTTAATCCACGTGGATCGGATAGATGCTCTGGTGAAGCACGAGAGGGCGGTCCCCGAGTTTCGCTATCCGGAGCCTGACCAGGTCGCCCAAGAGATTGCGGAGAACGTCGCCGGGCTGATCGAGGATGGCGCAACGCTACAACTGGGTATCGGAGCCATACCGGCGGCGTTGCTGGATTGCCTGGCCTGTTTACGGGACAAGAAGGACTTGGGCATCCACACCGAGATGCTGACCGACCGGGTCGTGGACGTCATCGAGGCCGGGGTGATCACCAACGCCCGGAAGACCCTCCATCCGGGGAAGGTGGTGTGCAGCTTTTGCCTGGGGACGCAGCGGCTCTACGATTTTGTTAACCGAAATCCCTTCTTCGAGTTCCGTCCTTCGGACTATGTCAATGATCCCTTCATCATTGCTCAGAACGACCGAATGGTAGCCGTCAACGCCGCCCTCGAGGTTGACCTGACGGGCCAGGTGTGCTCCGATTCGCTGGGCTACCTTTTCTACAGTGGCATCGGGGGGCAGGTTGACTTTATCCGTGGAGCTGCCCGGTCGAAGGGGGGCAAGCCGATTATCGTGCTTTCTTCTACGGTGGATGACGGAGAGACCTCGCGCATCGTCTCCCATCTGTCCGAAGGGGCCGGCGTGGTGACCACCCGGGGGGACGTGCGCTACGTAGTCACAGAGTACGGCATCGCCGATCTATATGGCCGGAACATCCGCGAGCGGGCGCTGGCGCTCATCCACATTGCCCATCCCAGATTCCGCGAAGAGTTGTTGGCACAAGCCAAGCTGCGTCACTATGCCTTCGTTGACCAACTGCCCCCGCTGGGCGTGTATCCCAGGGAGCTGGAAACTTGGGCCACGTTCGAGGGGGTGGAGATTTTCTTCCGGCCCATCAAACCCACCGACGAACCGCTGATGCAGGACCTGTTTTACTCCCTCTCGGAGGAGAGCATCTACTATCGTTTCTTCTCTAGGGCGAGGATCATGTCCCACGCTCAGGTTCAGCGCTTCACGACGATTGACTACCGGAAAGAGCTGGCTATCGTGGGTGTGGTGGAGGAAGAGGAGCAGGAGGAGATCATCGCCGTGGGCAGGTACGTCGCGGAGCCGGGAACCAACATGGCGGAGGCGGCATTTCTTGTCCGTGACGACTGGCAGGGAAGGGGAATAGGAACCTGGCTCCAGAAGTACCTGATTGAAGTCGCCAAGAGCCAGGGGATCGCCGGGTTCACGGCCCATGTGCTGCGGGAGAACACGCGCGTGCTCGATCTGGTCCACAAATCCGGCCTCACCATCGAAAGCACTCTGGAAGACGGAGGGGTGTACGTTCTGTCCTACAAGTTCTAGATCAGTGGTCAGTGGTCGGTAGTCAGCCGTTAACAGTGAGCAGTGATTAAGGTATACGTTCATAACTCTCAAGAAAGGAGTAACAGAATGGCACTTGAGTGGTTACCAAGAGATCACGAATTGAAGGATCACGATGTAGGCGGGGACGAGTTCTTTGGCGCCATGGAACAACCCCCGTGCGTGGTGTACGAGAAGAAACCCATCGTTGATCCAGAGGGCAATCCCGTCGAAGGGTTGTACTCGGCCTGGGTGTGGTTGAACAACCCGCGGCAGTACAACTCCTACACCACCCAGATGGTGAAGGGGGTCATCGCCGGCATGAAACGCGGCTCGATGGACCGCAGCGTCGTGGCGATCGTCTTTACCGGTGTGGGCGACCGGGCCTGGTGCACCGGCGGCAACACCAAAGAGTACGCCGAGTACTACAGTGGGCGGCCCACCGAGTACGCCCTTTACATGGACCTCTTTAACGCCATGGTGGACAGCATCCTCAACACCAAGAAGCCGGTTATCTGCCGGGTCAACGGCATGCGGGTGGCCGGCGGGCAGGAGATCGGCGGAGCCTGCGACCTGGCCGTCGCCTCCGACCTGGCCGTCTTTGGTCAGGCCGGCCCGCGGCACGGTTCGGCGCCGGTAGGTGGCTCCTCCGACTTTTTGCCCTGGTTTCTGGGTATTGAGGATGCCATGTGGAACTGCATCTCCTGCGAGCTGTGGAGTGCCTACAAGATGTTCCGCAAGGGGTACGTCAGCAAGGTCGTCCCCGTGATCAAGCAAGATGGCGAGTGGGTCCGCAACCCCCTGGTGATCACCGACGAGTACGTCGAGGACGGCGAGATCGTCTACGGCGAGTCCAAGACTGGCGAGGAGTACAAGGAGGCGCGCGCGTTCATCAAGCAAGCGACCACTGACTTTGAGCTCCTGGATAAGGCCGTGGACGACATGCTGTGGACGTTCACCAACCTGTTCCCCCATTGCCTGCAGATGTCCATTGACGGCATCCGGGCCAAGAAAAAGTTCTTCTGGGATGCGAGCAAGGACTATTACCGCCACTGGCTGGCGGCCAATATGTCCAGCGAGGCCTTCCTCGGCTTCCATGCCTTCAACACCAAAAAGATCACCGGCCAAAACACCATTGACTTTATCAAGTATCGCCAGTTGATCGCCGAAGGACGCCTGGTGGACAAAGATTTCTTCGCCGAGGTCCTGGCTAAACCAAAGGAGTAATCAGTAGGTGGTCTCCCCCTAAAGTGCCCTTGGTCCCCTTGGTCTTCTTGATCCTGGGGCTCAAGGACCCAGGGCTCAGGCCCAAGCCCCTGGTCCTTTGGCCCAGGGACAAAGGACCAAGGGCACTCAACGGGGGGACTATCAATCAGTAATCGGTAGTCAATAGTCGGTGGTCAGTTGGCGGACGCTATCTGGCTGCTGACGTCTGACTACTGAAAAAGGAGGCAAGAGTGACAAGCGTACCTGATGTAATTCAGACCTGGCAGATGGTGCAACCGTGGAGGCGGGACAAGGAGACGGGCGAAAAGACACCCGGAAAGTTGGAGCAGACGAGCATCCCGATGCCGGAACTGCAAGCCGGTGAGGTGCTGGTCGAGATCGCCGGCTGCGGTGTCTGTCACACCGACCTGGGCTACTTTTACTACGGGGTGCCCACGGTGAGCAAGCCCCCACTGACCCTGGGACATGAGATCAGTGGTCGCGTCGTGGCCGGGGAGGAGAGCTGGATCGGCAAGGAGGTCATCATCCCGGCGGTGATGCCTTGCAACAATTGTCCTATCTGTGCGGCGGGCCGGGGCAACCGCTGTCTGGCGCAAAAGATGCCGGGCAACAGTTTCGGCATCTATGGTGGGTTCTCCAGTCACATTCCCGTACCCACCGCTGACCTGTGCGTCGTCCACGGGGAGGAGCGAGGGGATGTGCCGCTGGAGTGGCTGGCGGTCATCGCCGACGCGGTGACCACGCCTTACCAGGCGGCCATGCGGGCGGGGCTCCAGGAAGGAGACCTGGTTGCCATCACCGGCGTCACCGGCGGCGTTGGAGTGTACATGACCCAGATGGCCAAGGCGTTCGGTGCGAAGGCTGTGGTAGGCATCGCCCGCAACCCCCAGAAGCTGGAGCGGGCACTAAAGTACGGAGCCGATTACGTCATCAACTCGACAGACAAGAGCGCCAGGGAGGTACGGAGCGAATTCCGCACCCTGTGCAAGGAGCGTGGGCTGCCGCACAACTATGGCTGGAAGATCTTTGAGGTGACCGGCTCCAAGGCCGGCCAGGAGATCGCCCTCGCCTTGCTTTCCTTCATCGGCAGGTTGATCTGGGTCGGCTTCTCCACCAACGTCAACGAATACTCCCTCTCGCGGTTGATGGCCTTTGACGCCGAGATCATCGGCACCTGGGGCTGCCTGCCCAAGTACTATCCTCCCACTCTCGAGATGGTGCTGGACGGGCGCAT
>CAYNKW010000111.1:0-12245 GCA_964397845.1 uncultured Anaerolineae bacterium | reverse complement strand
CTACATTGTCTGGAAAAACAAAGAGTCCCACATCGCCCACTTGCGCCAAGTGGCAAAGAAGGGATAAACCATTTGGCACATTTCCAGCCCATTTTCACGGCGGCGATGAGAACACGATCATCGAAAGCCATTTGAGTTCCGTGCCAGAAGTTGCCCTGCGTCAGATACTCAGCTTCGTCCGCCAGCGATTGAGTTAACCAGAACGAACACAGTCCAATTGAAAATGTTTGACTTTGATAAGCACCGTGCAAGAACGAGAGGAATGCAAGACTTGAAGCGATGCTGCTACTATGGTTTGGTATGAACACGCAGGCGAACAAGCTGTGTATGGGCTTGCTGCCGGGGCTGTGCCAGTTCGAGCACGAGTCCAGGTCCAAGTTCAAGGACTGGGCGCCCGGTGCGCCGATCATCTTTGCCGGAACGGTGATGGAGGCGTGGAAGGCCGGATCGCCATCATCGTTGCCCCCTCTCAGCCGCAAGTAGCAAGAGAAAAGCCGTAGCTCATGCCCACTCGCGTGCTTCTCGCCCCGGCCGGCTGTGGCAAAACCGCCTACGCCCTGGATCGCATCCATACCGTCCGGCAAACCGATCCCTTGTCGCCCATCTGGGTCATCCTGCCTAACCAGCCCCAGGCCGGCGCCTTCCGCCGCCGCCTGGCTGCGCACGGCGGTGCTATGGGCGTCCAGATCGGCACCTTTTACACCGTTTACGCCAACCTCCTGGCCCGTGCCGGGAAACCGGCCCCCCGCCTCCTCGGCCCGGTGCAGCACCGCTTGCTGCGCGCTATCGTAGACCGCCTGGCCACCGAAGGTTGCCTGCGCCACTTTGCGTCCCTGCGCGACAAGCCCGGCTTCATCCGCGCCCTCCGCACCCTGATCCAGGAACTGAAACAGGCGCGCATTGAACCCCAGGATCTGATCATCGCCGTCGAGGCGTTGGACAGAGACGCCCCCCACCTCCACGACCTGGCCGCCATCTACGCCGCCTATCAGACCTGGCTGGTAGACACCGGCTGGGTGGACGCCGAGGGCCAGGGCTGGCTGGCGGCCATCGCCCTGGAAGAACACCCCCACCTGGCGGGCGACCTGCGCCTGCTCACCGTGGACGGTTTTGACGAGTTCAACCCCACCCAACTCGCCGTCCTCGAGCTCCTGGCCGATCGCGCCGCCGAGACGCTGGTTCTTCTCACCGGCGACCCAACCCAGACCCGCCTGGCCCATCGCCGCTTCGCTCGCGCCACAGAAGCCGTCACCGCTGCCCTGAACGCCGAACCGGAATCCCTCGTCAATCTGCAATTTGCCAATCTGCAACCTGCGCTGGCCCACCTGGAAGCCAGCCTATTTGAGCCTGCCCCGGCGCAACAACCGGCCAACGATGCTGTGACGTGCATCGAAGCCCAAAACCGCGCCGGAGAGGTCCGCGCCGCCCTCCGCTGGGTCAAAGCTTGCCTGGTGCGCGGCGGCCTCGCGCCCGACGAAACTGCCGTCCTGGTCCGTGACCTGCGCCCTTACCGCCCTTTTCTCAAAGAGGTCGCTTTCGAATTCGGCCTGCCGATGCACGTGGACACCGGTACCGACCTGGCGACCAACCCGGCGGTGGCTGCCCTCATGGCGCTGCTGTCTCTGCCAACACAAAAATGGTCCCGCCGCCTGGTGCTCGACGCCTGGCGCAGCCCCTACTTTGACTGGACAACGCAAGACATCGCCCCTGCCGACGCCGCCCGCCTGGATGCCGCCGCTCGGGCCGGAAAGGTCATTGGCCGGCTGGTCCAGTGGCGAGAGGCCCTGGCCCGGCTGGCGCGGGCCACGTCTGAGCAGAGCGAAGCTGTAGCGGACGAAGACATGCCCCCGGCGGACGTTCCAGTAGCCGACGAGGCGACCCATCTATGCGCTCGGTTCGACGCCTTTGTCGCTCGCGTCATCCCTCCCCCGGCGGCAACTGCTCGAGATTATGTCATCTTTGTCGAAAACCTCGTCGGCGACGACCCCACCCTGCCGCGCCGCTCCCGGCCGGCCGAGGAGGAGGCAGGCGACAGCCTGCGCGTGGTGGCCCGAGCCGCGGAAAACCCCGCCACTGCCGACCGTGACGTAGCTGCGCTGCGCGCCTTCAAAGACGTGCTCCGGGGGCTGGCGTTGGCCGAAGCGACGCTGGCGGAGGACGCAGCGCCGGCTCCCGTGCCCTACGAACGGTTCTACCAGGAACTTTGGGGCGCTGTCGAAGCGGCGACTTTTCGTCTGCCCTCGCCTGAAAACACCGCTTCCGTTCTCGTTGCACCGGTTCTCCGCGCCCGTGGCCTCTCCTTCCGTGCCGTCGCCCTGCTGGGCCTGGCCGAAGGTGAATTTCCCCGCCCCGAGCGCGAAGACCCCTTCCTCCGCGATTCCGACCGGCAGGCCCTCCGCCAGCTTGGCTTGCACCTGGAGCCACAACTGCGGGGTGACGAAGCAACTATCTTTTACCAGGCCGTCACCCTGGCCCGCGAAAAGCTGCTCCTTACCCGTCCCTACCTGGCCGACGACGGCCAAAAGTGGGAAGCCTCCCCCTACTGGCAGGAAGTGCGTCGCTTGGTAGAAACCCCCACACTGCGCGTACGTCCGCAAGACCCGTTCCTGCCCTGCGACGCAGCTTCCGTGCCGGAACTAGTCGCCGGAGCAGCGGCCCATCCCGCCACGGCCGTCGCCCTGAGGAGCACAGGGGATAGCATGGCCCGCGCCTGGCAGCGCGCCAACGACGGCGCGGCCGTCCTGCGCGCCCGCCAGTCTGACACACCAGCCACCCCCCACGAAGGCGATCTGGCCGCGCTGGCCCCGCACCTGGCCCGCCGCTACGGCCCACCCCACGTCTGGAGCGCCAGCCGCCTGGAGGCTTATGCAACCTGCCCCTTGCATTTCCTGTTTCTGCACGACCTGGCCCTGGAGCCACGCACCCCGCCACAAGAGGGCTTTGACGTGCTGACCCTCGGCTCAATGTACCATGAGGTACTGGAAAAAGTCTACTGCCGCTCTCCCGCCGATCCCCTTGCCGTGCTGGAAACCATCGCCCAGGAGGTTTTCGACGCTGCACCGGAGCGATATGGCTTCCGGCCCACGGCGCTGTGGGAGCACCAGAAAGCCGAACTCACTCGCATCCTGGCCGACACCATCGCCGCCCTACTCGAAGCTTCCCAGGGCTACGAACCGCTGGCCCAGGAACAGCCCTTTGGCATGAGAGGCTGTCCACCTCTCGTCATCAGGGCCGGCGACGGCGACGAACTGCGCCTGCGCGGCTTCATAGACCGCCTCGACCGTGACGCTGACGGCGGCGTGCGGGTGGTGGACTACAAAGCCGGTTCCACCCCCATTCCAGCCAAAGAGATCGCCGCAGGGCAGCGCGTCCAACTCCCCCTCTACGCCCTGGCCGTCCGTGACGCGGTGGGCATGGGTCAGGTATCCGGCGGTTTTTACTGGCACGTCGGTTCGGCCAAAGCCAGTAGCTTCAAATTGGAGAAATTCCCCGGCGGTGTCGAAGGCGCGATCCAGGCTGCCGTCACCTATGCTCAGACTTATGTGTCCGCCATTCGCCGGGGCCTTTTTCCGCCACGCCCCCCGGCCAAAGGCTGCCCCGGCCACTGTCCCGCCGCCGCTTTCTGCTGGCGATACACGCCCCGGCGGGGCACAACTTGATCCCTATTCAAACTCGTGAGCGTATCACGCTGAAGACTAGAAACAGGGGGAATCCAGATGCGCTTTCGGGCAAATTAGGGTATAATAGAACAACAGTGGTTCTACGAATCTTTGTAAAGGAGGCCTGATAGCAATGGAGGAGACCCTAACCATACGAATCTCCACAAATGCCAGGCAGATGCTCAACCGCACCCCAGAGGAGTTGGCCCGCGACTTGCGTCTTTATGCAGCACTCATGATGTTCCGTCTGGGCAAGCTATCGTCCGGCGCTGCCGCCGAACTCGCTGGCGTGCCACGGGTGATGTTCATGGATTTGTGCGCTGACTATGATATTCCAGTTTCCCAGATCACTCCCGAGGAACTGTGTCAGGAGGTCGAGGGTGAGTAACCCTTTCCTCGCCCAGGGATTTCGCTTACATCTCAGTACCTACGCTGAAGCACTACTGCTGTCTAACGAGGCATAAGGAGAAATGAGAGGAAAACCATGGATCTGCATGGCAAAGACTTTATCTGCACCCAGGACTGGACAGAAGACGAACTGATGGCCGCGCTGGAACTGGCTGCCCGGATGAAGCGCGACCGCTTCAGCCCGCGCTGGACAAAGCTACTGCAACACAAGACCTTCCTCATGTTCTTCTACAACCCCTCGGTCCGCACGCGCCAGTCCTTCGAGTGCGCAGCGACCGAGTTGGGCGGACACGCGCAATTCCTGGAGCCCCGTGCCATGCGTCTCAAGACAGCCACCACGGCCGGCGAAACGGTAGAAGACGCGGCCAAAGTGATGTCCCGTTACGCTGCCGGTCTGGGCATCCGCATCCTGGAAGACAGAGTGCCCTACTATGGCGCGGGCGACGAACTGCTGCGCGAATATGCCCACTGGGCCGACATTCCCATCATCAACATGGCCGACGACCGCTTCCATCCCTGCCAGGGATTGGCCGACGTCATGGGCTGGGCCGAGTGGTACGGCAAAGGCTCCGGCCGGTCCAGCTATGAGAACCTGAAAGACAAGAACTTTTTGCTCACCTGGGCCAGCGGCGCCCTGGCCCGCTCGTGGTGCAGTGTGCAGGAGGCACTCCTCGTCGCCAGCCGCTTTGGCATGAACGTCACCGTTGCCCGGCCCGACGGCTACGACCTCGACGCGGAAGTATACGAATGGACAAAGCAGAACTGCGCTGCTCAGGGCACAACCTTTCACACCATCAACCACCCCGACGAGGGCTACGACGGCGCGCACATCGTCTACAGCCGCAACTGGGTCTCGCCCCAGGCCTACCAGGACGGCGTGCTTCAGAAGCAGGCCGAGATCGAAAAAGCTCTCAAAATCCCTGGCTGGACGACCACCGCCGAACGGATGGCCCGCACCGAGGACGCCATCTTTACCCACCCCATGCCCGTAGACCGGGGCAGCGAAGTCACCGACGAGGTAGCCAGCGGGCCGCGCTCGGCCATCTATGACATCGCGGAAAACCGCCTCCACGTGCAAAAGGCCATCATGGCCCTGACGATGGCGTAATATGCCCCCACTACTCCTGGCTCTCGACTTTGGCGGCACCAAGCACACTGCTGCCGTGATAGCTTGCAGCGAGCGCCAGTGGCGCGCCCACCGGCGTGTCTTTTCACCGCCGGATGCTGACGCGCGCTACGACCTCGAAGCCGTGCACGCCCTGGCCCACGACCTGCTGGCCGGGGCACGGCCGGCCGCCGTCGGTGTGAGCTTTGGCGGGCCGGTGGACTTTTCCAGCGGGACGGTGCGCCTTTCGCATCACGTCCCTGGCTGGGAGAACATCCCCTTGCGCGAGATGCTGGAGGCGGAATTCGGCGCGCCAACCAGCGTGGACAACGATGCCAACGTCGCCGCTCTGGGTGAGCATCGCTTCGGCGCCGGGCAGGGCTGCGACAGCATGATGTACATCACCGTTAGCACCGGCGTCGGCGGCGGCTGGATCCTGAACGGGCAACCCTGGCGTGGTGACGGGGGCATGGCCGGTGAGATCGGGCACACGGTGGTGGACCCGAACGGCCCGGTCTGCCTGTGCGGCAAGCGGGGCTGCGTGGAGCGGCTGGCCTCGGGGCGGTACATCGCGCAACGGGCCCGCGAATGGCTGCAAGCGCAGCCGGATCGAGGACACGTGTTGCGTGCCCTGGCCAGGGGCGACCCTTCGGTTCACTCAGGGCAGGCTCTGGAGGCGATCACGGCCAAACTGGTCGCCCAGGCAGCAGCCCAGGGGGACGACCTTGCCTGGGAGGCGCTGGAAGTCGGGGCCTGGGCGCTGGGTATGGGCATCGGCAACGCGGCCAACCTGGTGAACCCGGGGCGATTCGTGCTGGGCGGCGGCGTGACCAAAGCCGGCCGGCGCTGGTGGGAGGTGGTGCGCCGCGTCGCCCGCGAGACGGCCCTGCCGGAAGTTCATTTTGACCTGCTGTCCGCCACCCTGGGCGACGACGCACCGCTGTGGGGCGCCGCCGCGCTGGCGAAAGACTGCCTCCGAACTATTTGACTTTCCCTGTACCATACAGTATAATGATTTTGAAGAATTCCATATCCGGGAGGGACGATAATGAAAAGACTGGTGATTCTCCTTGCTATTCTGGGGTTGCTTCTATCGGCGTGCGGTCCGGCCAAAGGGCCCGAAGATGATAAGACGGCCCAGGTGACGGTGGAATTCAAGACCCCCCTGCCGGAACCCACCCAAGCTAAGGTGGTACCCACTGACACGCCGGTGCCCCCGCCACCCACCCCTACTCCTATGTCCACAGCTACCCCTCTGCCCACACCTACCCCCCTGCCCACACCCACACCAGTCCCCACAACAGCAGGAGTAACAGTTGAAGCAACAAAAATCCCCACGCCTTCACCTACGATCCCCACGCCTTCACCCACGGTTCCTCCACTCCCACCCGCCACCGATATCATGAACGACATCCTGGCCGGCCCCTTTGTTGTGGGCAGCGATACCGACGACCCTGAAGACGCCCCGGCTCACGTAATAGATCTCCCTGCCTTTGAGATTGACAAGTTCGAGGTGACGAACGCTGACTTTGCCGCCTTTGTCGGAACCACCGGCTACGTGACCGACGCGGAGAAGGGCGGGAAAAAGAGTTGGCGCGATTCGTTCAGCGAGGGCAAAGAGAATCACCCGGTGGTGAGAGTAACGTGGAACGACGCAACTGCCTATTGCGCCTGGCTCGACAAACGCCTGCCCACCGAAGCAGAGTGGGAGAAGGCGGCCCGGGGGACAGAGGGCTTGCGCTTCCCCTGGGGCAACGAGTGGGATCCGAGCAAAGCGAACGTCAAAGCCACCGGTCTGCGCGGCACGGCCGTCGTCGGCAGCTTTGGGGCTGGTGCCAGCCCCTACGGTGTCGAGGATATGGTGGGCAACGTCGGGGAGTGGACGGCCGATTGGTACCAGCCCTATCCAGGCAACACTACGGGTGATGCCTACTATGGAGAAAAATGCCGTGTGATCCGGGGTGGCGGCTGGTTTGACAACGAACCGCAGGCTACCACGTTCACTCGCAACTGTGCAGACCCCGACAAGACAGCTATTGACGAACTCGGCTTCCGTTGTGTCAGGTCAAAGTAGGGAGAAAGCCCATCTGTAATGAGAAGAAAGGAGGTGAGATATCGCACGTAAACGCTCAGTTGATCCATGTGGTTCAATATGGAACAGCTTTTCTTACAGCAAAGGAGGATTCCTCGTGAAGAAACTGCTCAATCTCACCCTGTTCGTCATCCTGCTGTTGGCCCTCGTGCCTGTGTCAGCGAGTGCCCAGGAACCCGTGACCTGCCAGGAGGAGGTCGTGGTCGTAAAGGACGACTGGCTGTCAAAGTACGCCGACAAGTACTTTGGCAACCCCTATTCCTGGCCGGCCATCATGGCCTGGCACAACAAAGCAGCCGAGGCCGAGCCGGACAAGTTTCCCGACAAAATCATCAACGCCGACCTGATAGAAGTCGGCTGGACGATCTGTATCCCGACTACCGAGGATGCGGACGCCTTCCTGGCCACCTACGACCCCGACAAGCCGGAAATGCTCTACGCCAGTGGCGCTGCCGGACAGTTGGTGGTGGGTAGCTGGTGGACGGCCGGCGGCGAGGCCGAGGGCCTGAACGGGATGTTTGGCATTTACGAGACCAAGTACCCCGACGTCGAGATCGTCAACGCCGCAGTGGCCGGCGGCGCGGGCACCAACTTTAAGGCCGTGCTGGCCACCCGTCTCATCGGCGGCGATCCGCCCGACACCTTCCAGTTGCACGCTGGCCTGGAGGTAGAGACCTATAGCCCCGAACAGTACCTGGAGCCTATAGACGCCATCTATGCCTCCGAGGGGCTAGAGACGGCCTTCCCGCCGGATCTGCTGACCCTCCTCAAGTACAAAGACCATTACTGGGGGGTCCCGGTCAACATCCACCGCTCCAACGTGCTGTGGTACGACAAGGCAGTCTTTGAAGCGAACGGCCTGACCGCACCGACCACCTTTGACGAGTTCTTTGCCGCCGCCGAGGCGCTAAAGGCCGCAGGCATCGCGCCTTACGTGATGGGCACCAAGGATGGTTGGGAAGCCCCCCACATCTTCGAGGACGTGCTGGCCGGCACATTAGGCGCTGAGAAGTACAGGGGTCTGTGGACCGGCGCCACCCCGTGGACCGACGCGGGTGTCACTCAGGCGTTGGAGAACTTTAAGAGGATGATCAGCTATGCCAATGACGACCACCCGGCCCTCACCTGGGACGGCGCCGGCGAGTACCTGATCGCAGGCACAGGCGGCATGATGATTATGGGTGACTGGACCAACGGCTGGTTCCAGTCCAAGGGCTACACTGGCTATGGCTGGGCGCCGCCACCGGGCACTCAGGACATCTTTGTCGCCCTGAGCGACAGCTTTGCTATGCCGAAAGACGCCCCTAACGCCGAGAACGCCCGCAACTGGCTCAAGGTCTGCGGTTCTCTGGAGGGCCAGGAAGCCTTCAACCCGCAGAAAGGCTCCATCTGCGCCCGCACTGACTGCGACCCGACGTTGTTCAACGAGTACTTGCAGTCGGCTGCGGTTGACTGGGGCCAGGATGCCATCGTGCCCAGCGTGATGCACGGCGCAGCAGCGGTAGAGTCCTGGGTCACCGACTACAAGGACACGATCACGCTGTTTGTGGCCAGCGGTGACGTGGCCGGCACGCAGGCGGCTCTGCAGCAAGTCTGTGTGGACGCTGGTGTTTGCCAGTAAGCATCGCCAACCCGCGAGGCAGCTCAGTCCTCTGGGCTGCCTCGTTCCTTGTTATCAACCTTATTTGGGAGAGACCCATGCGACGCTTGAATTGGGAGCGAGTTGCCTCAATCCTTTTGCTCTCGCCAGCGGTGCTTGCTACGGCTGTCTTTGTGTACGGCTTTATCGGCTGGACCGCCTACGCATCGCTGACCAAGTGGGACAAACTCTTCCCCGACTTTACCCTGGTCGGGCTGAATAACTATCAGAAGCTGTTTGCCCACCAACGTTTTCGCATTGACCTGCGCAACACCGTCGTGTTCACGGTACTGTTCTTGATTTCCTGTCTGGTCATTGGCTTCCTGCTGGCCCTCTTGCTGGACCAGCGCATCAGGGGCGAAGCGATCTTTCGCAGCATCTATCTGTTTCCCATGTCTATTTCCTTCATCGTCACCGGTGTGGTCTGGCGCTGGTTGCTCAATCCCGGCAGCCCCGAGATGGGTAGCACGGGAGTCAACCTGCTATTCGACATGGTCGGGCTGGGTTTCCTCAAGACGGGATGGTACACCGATCCCAAAATCGGGATCATGGCTGTGGCCGTTGCTGCCACCTGGCAGATGTCCGGCTACACCATGGCCATGTACCTGGCTGGCCTGCGCGCTATACCCGACGAACTGCGCGAGGCAGCGCGGGTGGATGGCGCCTCGGAGTTGCAGATCGTCTGGCACATTTTCCTGCCCCTCTTACAACCGATCACCCTCAGCGCCGTCATCGTTCTGGGACACATCTCGCTCAAGATCTACGACCTCATCGTGTCCATGACCGGCCCCGGCATCGGCTTTGCTACCGACGTACCGGCCTTCTTCATGTGGGATACCACTTTTAGAGGTAACCATTTCGCCCGCGGAGCAGCGATTGCCATTATCCTGCTGGTAGTGGTCGCCGTTCTCATCGTTCCATACCTGGTGCACAGCACCCGCACGGAGTCTGAACTATGACCACCCACGCACGCAAAACACCTGGAAGCATGACGCCGATACGTTGGCAGCGCGTAGCACTCTATGCTGTCCTGATTGCCTTTGCGATCTCTTTTCTAATCCCGGTGTATGTCCTGATCGTCACCGGTATGAAGAGTTTTGCCGAGGTGAATCTGTACCGTATGTGGGACCTGCCGAAGGGGTTGCACTTTGACAGCTATGCCAAGGCCTGGTTTGGCAACAAAGCAGAAGGTTTCCGTGGGCTTAACGTAAACTTTATGAACAGCGTCTACCTCACCATTCCGGCCACTATCATTTCAGCCATGTGGGGCTCGATCAATGGCTACATCCTCGCCAAGTGGAAGTTCCGGGGTTCAAACGTGCTCTTTCCGCTGCTTTTGTTTGGCATGTTTATCCCCTATCAGAGCATCCTTATCCCGCTGGTGCAGACCCTTCAGAAGATAAACATCTTTGGCGTACGGTTCTACGGCTCCATTCCTGGCCTGATTCTAACCCACGTGATCTATAGCATCCCTATCACCACACTGATCTTCCGCAACTACTATGCCAACGTGCCCACAGAGTTGGTCGAAGCGGCCCGCATTGATGGGGCAAACATCTTTGGTATTTACCGACACGTGTTGTTTCCGCTGTCCCTGCCGGGCTTTGTGGTGGTGATGATCTGGCAATTCACCTCCATCTGGAACGATTTCCTGTTCGCCGTTACGATCACCAGCAATCCTGCAACCCAGCCCATCACCGTCGGTCTGAATAACCTGGCGGGCAGCTACATCGTCGAGTGGAACGTTCAGATGGCCGGGGCCTTGATAGCCGCATTACCCACCCTGCTGGTATACATTTTCCTGGGGCGCTTCTTCATGCGGGGGCTAATGGCCGGGTCACTAAAGGGATGAACGGTGACTTGAAACCGAGAAGGAACCTGAATTTGAAACGACGGGGCATCTTTGGATGTCCCATTTCTTTTATGGGGTGTCTATGGTATAATTTGCGGGCATGATAGTCTCATCCAAATGAACCAAGAAGCCAACCTGCTCAGGGAGGGTCTGTGACCCTCCCTGCCGGTCTGTGACCGGCAGGGAGCGACATGGTTTTCTATACCATTGAAAAGGAAATAAACGTGGAATACGTCCAAAAATATCTCGATGAGATATGCCGGATTTTGCAGAACCTGCCCCAGGCCGAGATCGCCCGTACGGTTGGCATCCTGACCCAGGCCCGAATCGAGGGAAAGCAGATCTTTGTCATGGGCAACGGAGGCAGCGCAGCTATGGCCTCGCACTTTGCCTGTGATCTGGGCAAGGGGACGGTGCGAGAAGGAAAGAGACGCTTCAAGGTGATCTCGCTGAACGACAACGTCCCGCTGTTGACGGCCTACGCCAACGACTTTGGTTACGAGACGGTCTTTGCCGAGCCACTGGCTTCGCTGGCCGAAGCGGGCGACGTGGCCATAGCCATCAGTTCCAGTGGCAACTCGCCCAATGTGCTGCGAGCTATGGACGTGGCGCGGGAGCGTGGCCTCGAGACCATCGGCATCACGGGCTTTGAGGGCGGCAAGCTCAAAGAGAAGGTGGACGTGTGCGTGATCGTGCCCGCTGATTCCCGGCAGCCCGACGGTATGCAGCACGCCGAGGATGGCCAATGGGTGGTTCTCCACGCTGTCTTTGTCGCCATACGCCAGGGGATGGAGTGACTGCGAAGCGGGACCGGCTTTTGCTGGCCCTGGATTTCGGCGGCACCAAGGATGAATCCATAGTGGGTCGTCGTGGATGGAAGAAATCGCCTTGATGGAACAACAACCGTATACGGCAGCGCTTTGGTCGTCGGCCAGTCTTGTTGCGGCGCGTGGAGGCCGAACCAGAGCGCGTGCTGGTCCTTCGCAGTCCACGATTTCTCTCGATGCTTCCCGGTACGGTGTTCCCCAGAGGAAAAGACGGCTATTCTTTCTGGCTTTCAGAGGAACCTCTCTTCCAGAGGTGAAGGAGGCGCTGGAGCGAATCAGGGATGAGATATGGGGTGATACCAGCCTGCCCCTCTCCCTTGCCAAAGGTATAGATGATCTGCCACTGCTGGCCCAGGGGGAAGGGGAGCAGATCGCCGCGATGCCTGATGGAGGGGATACGGCAAGGAATCCCTATGTGGACTTTGTGAAGGGCCAGGGGAAGGTACTCTATAACCATCAGGCTCGTCCTCATAATGACGACGATATGAAGATTGTCCGAGCACTCAGGGAAGGGTCTCATTGAGGATATGTTGCAGCGCTACGCTGCGCTTTCGGCAAGAGTGGGTGTAACAGCGATACCTGAAGAGGTACGTGAGGCCGAAGTAAAACGGCTAGCAGTCTGTCGGAGAAATAAGGTTGACAGAGTATTTCAGGTAAAAACCG
>CAYNKW010000110.1:0-12312 GCA_964397845.1 uncultured Anaerolineae bacterium | reverse complement strand
TCATGGCCCGCGTGCCGCCCAACGATTTGGCACACCTGGTGAATCGCATCGTGGCACGAGAATTGGATCCTTACACGGCGGCGGAGGCGCTGCTGCAAAGATAGGAGGGTCAACGCTATTTCCAAAGCATCTCTGGCACCGGCACCTGTGCAGCGTAAGGGCCGTTGCGGAAATCGTCCCAATAGTCCCCTTCGTCCACCCATCGGTAGCTAAAGATAGCCTGACCCGCCGCGCCGTTCCAGCGAGCGATCTGGATGCGGTCGGCGATAGGCTGGAAAGAATCGTACCGGCCGGTGATACCTGCCCATACCTGTCGCCCCGCCGCGCCCGAGACGAACCCGTCAAGTTGCTCCTCGTAGGCCATATTGTCGGTTAGCACGGCCCCCGCGTAGAGCATCGGCGCGATGGCGTCGATTGCGCTGGTACCCAACCAGCCCAGCGAGTCCTGGTAATAGTTATGGTATCCGCTATCGTAATAGGGCCACACTGCCGCCGATAGCTTCACATCACCGGTCAGCACTTCGGTGTAAATCCGCGAGACCAATTCTGTCACCTGTAACCGCTGCCAGTCGGTATAAGCCATCGTGCTCGACACCGCCGCGTAGCGCGAGAGGCTCATCGGGTCCTGAGAGTACTGCGGTCCGGCGTAGCGCACGTTGTCCAGGTGCAGGCCGTCTATCGCATAATTGTCCACGATGTCCTGGCACATGGTAATGATGTGATTCGCCACGGCCGGGTGACCAGGACTGGCCCACAGGTATTTTCCTTTCTCCAGTTGCATTGGCCCGTTAGCGTCCCATTGCAACCAATCGCTGCCATACGTCTCGGTGAACGTATGATACATGTGAGGCGGCGTGGTGCCGGAGATGGGCGGCGTCGCGTTGATCCAGGTCGGATAGACGTTAATGTAAGCATGGAGCTCCAGCCCGGCCTGGTGGGCCGCCGTGATGGCCGTTGCCAGCGGATCCCAGCCGGGATCCATGCCCAGCGTGCCCGAGATGCGTTCCGACCACGGTTCGTAGTTGGAGCGATAGTAGGCGTCGCCGTTGGCCCGCACCTGGAAAAGGACGATGTTAAAGTTGGCGTGAGCCGCTTTGCTGATAATGGTCTGGGTTCTGGCGGGACCGCAGTTGCCCGAAGGATCGCAGTAATCATAGCGCGTCACCCACAGCGCCCTCGCCTCCGGCATGGCCCAGGTCCTGGTCGCCAGGGGCAGATAGATCGTGTACGTCAATGTGTCATTGCTGCTGGCCTTCTCCCCTGGCGTCGAGGCACCGGGGGCGGCGGCCGCCGCTTCCTCGGCCAGCGCTGCTTCCATCCAGTCCTCCATCGCCATCGCGTTTTCCGATGCCGAGTTGGCGCAAGGTTGCGGATTCATGAGATACGCTGCCTCCAGTCCGCCGACGGCTGCCCAGAGCGCCTCTTCCGCTGGCGTCATCCACGTCATCGGATGGCTGCCGGACAGTCGTGGCAGGATATGATAAGAGTTGGCAACAGGCTCAGGGGCTGCCTCCACCAGGCGGAGAGAAGAGGCAGGCTGCGGGGTAAGAGGCAGAGCCCAGAGAGCGCGCAGGAACACCACGCCCAGGCCCATTGCCAGCACCGAACGGATGAAACCTCTTCTTTTCCGAGAGCAATCGGTAATTGCTCTTTTCCAAATGCTCTGTTTCTGCAAAAACGCGCTGCGAGTCATGGATACCCCTTCCTGCACCCATTCTACCACAACTTGCCTCAAGTTGACAAACCGGTATCTTGTGCTATAATTCTGCTCCGTGAGCAAGCCACGAGGGGATAGCGGTCGGGGGCCAAGGCTCCTTGACCTCTGGACAAGGGTGCAGCGAGGGATAAGATGGGGCCCGGTGGCAGGTTTGATCATCCTGGCCGCCGTCCTGCGGCTGGGGATGCTGACCGCAATCCCGCCAGGCCTCTACCACGATGAAGCTTTCAACGGCCTGGATGCCCTCTCGGTTCTGGAGGGCAACAGGCCCATCTACTTTATAGCCAACAACGGTCGCGAGCCATCCTTCGTCTACGGCGTCGCACTCTCTGTGGCCCTGCTGGGTCGCAGTCCGGGGGCCGTACGGATCGCGGCGGCCGTGGTGGGCATTTTGACCGTGCCCGCTGTCTACTTGATGGCCCGCGAGATGAGTAGCCGGCGCTCGGCGCTGTTGGCGGCGACGCTCACCACTACGACGGTGTGGCACCTGGCCTTGAGCCGCATCGGGCTGAGGGCCATCTCGTTGCCACTGGTGATGACACTGGCTTTATGGTTGCTCTGGCGAGGGCGGCAAACGGGCCAGCGATGGCAATTTTTACTCGCCGGCCTGTGTTTCGGCGCAGCGTCTTACACGTATCTGGCGGCACGATTTTCGTTCATTGCGCTCCTTGGTTTCGGAATCATCTACTATTTCTTCAACCTCGATTTCAATCCTAACAACGAGAATGACGCAGGGCGAACTGTGGTCATTCGCAAAACAAACGCCTTGCTATTCTTGTTAGCCGCCGTCCTGGTGTTCTTCCCGCTCTTGATTTATGGGGTCAGGCACTGGGACGTTTTTGTGGGACGCGCCTGGCAGGTCTCGATCTTTAACCCGACCATAAACAAGGGCGATTTCTGGGGCACGCTGCTCCGGCACGCTGGGCGCGCCCTGGGCATGTTTTTCATCCGAGGCGATTTCATTCCGCGCCACAACGTGCCGTTGAGACCGGTCTTTGACCCGCTGATGGCGGTAGCCTTTATCCTGGGACTGGTCCGGGCTATCCGGGAGCGACGCCGGCCTGACCGGGCGCTGATCCTCGTCTGGCTGGCGGTGATGATCCTGCCAACGATCATCGCCGAAGACGCGCCGCACTTTTTGCGAGCCGTGGGCTTGCAGCCTTTGCTCTTTCTGATACCGGCCCTTGGCCTGGAGGCAGTGTGGCAATGGCTGGAGAAGCACACGTCGCGAGCGTTAGCGAGCAGCCTGGTGGCCCTGGCCCTGTTGACCAGCCTGGGCCTGACCGTGCGGGATTACTTTTTCCGGTACGGCACCGACCCGGAACTGCGCTACTATTTTGAGACCGCAGCGACCGAGATGGCGGTGGAGATCAACCGCTTCCTCGGCATCGGCTGGCAGGGAGAGGGTTTGGCAGTGAAGGACAGCACGCCCTATAGCGAGCGTCGCGTTTACCTGGACGACCGCCTGTGGCGCGATTGGCCCTCGGCGCGATTCCTGGTGCCAGAATCGCCAGCCTTGCATCGGCTGAGCGGCGAAAGCCTATATGCCGCAGATGCCGAGAGGGCCGGGGAGGTCCTGCTCGTGTTGTGGCCCTACGAGCCTTATCGCCTCTGGCTGAACCTGTTGGAACCCAACCGCGAGATCCGGGTGGGCGAAGGCGCTCTGGAACGCGGCGACTTGGAAGAGACCGCCTACCCGCTCTATCTGACGATGCGGGCCAGCCCGGCGAAGGTCCAAAGCGTCCTGGCTCGCCTGGAGGGCGGGCCAGAGTTGCTAGATTACCGACTGGAGGCCGTGGACAACCGGCACCTGCGCGTGACGTTGCGCTGGCGCGCCACGGAACCGATTCCGGCCGACTATACCGCCTTCGTTCAACTACTGCAATACGGGCGATTGGTTGCCCAGGACGACGCACGGCCGGGCACCCGTTACTTGCCTACCCACTGGTGGCGACCGGGCGACGTCATCGTGGACGAACACTTGCTTGAACTGGATGAACCTTATCAAGAAGACAAACCTGGTCAACAAGTGATCGCCGGCCTGTACGAACGGCCAAGCCTGAAAAGGCTGTCCGTGCTCGACGAGAACGGCCAGCCCCATGTCGATTACATCCCGTTGAACTGACCAATCCTGTCTACACCTTCGCCTCTGACAACGAGGCATCGAAATTGCTTTGAAATCAGAGGCGAGTTATCCAGTCCGAATGAGGAGGAAGGTACCATGCAAAAAAAGCGTATGGCAAATGTGCTGATCGTTGCAGTCTTGCTGTTGATCAGCATCCCTGTGACGCCAGCCCAGGCCATCCCGCCAGCTCAGGGGGGCAACCGCTTGAAGAATCCTGGCTTTGAGGAAGGTTTCACCCAGCGAGGTTGTGGTGAGGTGGAGATCGCCGTCCACTGGGAGCCCTGGTGGATCGGCGGCTCTACAGAGCAGACCAGCCAGGGCTATTTTTTCCGGCCCGAATTCAAACCAGAGAACGCGGCTATCTATGGCATGCGGCGCGTTCACTCGGGCACCTTTGCGCAGAAGCAATTCAACACCTACGCCCATCACCGCGCTGGAGTATATCAGCAGGTCAGCGGCCTCACCAGCGGTTCCACGCTCGTCTTTTCTGCCTGGGCACAGGTGTGGAGCAGCGGGCAGGACAATCCCGACGAGTGTGGTGAATTTGGCAACTACAGGGTGTGGGTTGGCATTGACCCTACCGGTGGCCGGAACGGCGACTCGGCCAACATAGTCTGGTCGCAGTCGGTGATGGCCTGCAACCAGTGGGTGTTCTTGCAGGTAACGGCTGCGGCACAGTCGGGCACTGTCACCGTCTTTTTGAAAGGTGAGCCAGAATATCGCATGAAGCACAATGATGCTTACTGGGACGATGCTTCTTTGACGGTGCAGACGCCGCCCACGGCTACGCCGCGTCCACCCACGGCCACGCCGCGCCCCACCAACACACCCGTACCCACGGCGACGCCCACTCCCACACCAGTGCCGGACGCGGTAGCGAGCGCCGCAACGGTCAACGTGTACGCTGGGCCGGGCGAAGCCTACGACCTCGTGACTCAGATTTCCGAGGGCACCTTCATGGATGTGACCGGTCGAAACCCGGCCGGCGATTGGTTGACCGTTGCGATGAGCGACGGCAAGGCCGGCTGGGTGCCGGTCTCCCAACTCCAGGTCAACGTGCAGGTGGCCAGCGTCACCGAAGCGGTGGTGCCCCCCACCCCCACGCCGATTCCTACCAACACACCGATTCCCACCGATACACCAACGGTCACGCCGACACCGGTATACACGCCTACTCCCACCGTGACGCCCACGCCGACCTTCACGCCGACGCCGGAGGTAGGTCGCATCTGCGTTCTGACCTACAACGACCGGAACGCCAACGGCTTGCGCGATCTGGGCGAGGCACTGCTGGCCAACGCCGTGCTCACTGTCTCCGACCCATCGCACATCGTCGGCGCTCACACCACCAACGTCCTCAATCAGCCCTACTGTTTTGACGGGCTGCTGCCTGGCCACTACTTTGTGAACGAGTTGAACTCACCGGGCTACGATTCCACCACTTATGATACCTGGGGTATCGCATTAAGTTCCGGCAGTGTGTTTAACCTGGAATTCGGCAACCGCCGGACGTCCAGGCCCACCGTCCTTGCATCAGCGCCGTCTCCGGAGCCTACCCCAACCCGGTCCTCCGTGCTACCGTCCGTGGGCAAAGCGGTCTACAGCGCCAGCGGCATCATCGTCCTGGCCCTGGCGGCCGGCATCTTTGTCAGCTTTAACCTGCTGCGTCGTGGGCAATAAGTGAAGCTGAATGAATGAGTGACTCTGGAGGTCAGCGGATCCATCCTAAAAATGAGACTCTAAAGAGCGCCTCGAAGGGCCGTATCTGGCTCTTCTTGGCGCTCTTTTCTGCCGTCTTGGCGGCGATCCCTCTCCTGGCTACTCCTGGCCTGGTCAGCACACGGGGTGGCGGCGACAGTCCCTTCCTGTTGATCCGGACCTACGAAATGGCACAAGGCCTGCGTGCAGGTCAGCTCCCGGTGCGCTGGATGGGCTACGCGGCCTATGGCCTGGGCTATCCCTTCTTCTCCTTCTACGCCGCCCTGCCGTATTACGTGGCCGCCGCGCTGCACCTGTGGGGCTTTGGCGTCCTCTGGTCTATCAGACTGACACAACTCATCGGCTTCCTGGCGGCGGCAGCCGGCATGTACGCCCTGGCTCGCCGTTGGCTGAGCAGTCCCCCGGCGGCGGCGTTGGCTGCCATTGCCTACACCTTTGCGCCGTTTCACCTGGTCAACGTCTACGTGCGGGGTGACTCTCTCTCCGAGTTCTACGCCTTCGTCTGGTATCCGCTCATCCTCCTGAGCCTGCATCGCCTGTTGGAGCGACCGTCCGCCGGCCGCGTTGGCACGCTGGCCCTGGTCTACGCTGCCCTGGTCGTGACGCACAACCTCTCGGCGATGATTTTTAGCCCGTTCGTGCTGCTCTACGCGCTGCTGATCATCTTTGGTCACTCCACGCAGAGACAAGAAACCCAATTTGCTCAGGGAGGGTTCGTGCCCCGATCGCCGGTCACGGACCGGCTGAGAACAAGTTTATACTTGCCTGTACCCGGACAAAAGGCCAGGACCATTGGTTTGACTTTGTTGGCCCTGGCCCTGGGGCTGCTCCTCAGCGCGTGGTACTGGTTGCCGGCACTGGGCGAGCGCGACGAGGTGCAACTGGGCGAGCAGACCACCGGCTATTTTCACTACAGCAATCACTTCCGCAGCCGTGACCTGGTGCAGCCGACGGCGTGGTTCGACTACGATCCTGACGCTGAGCCCACGCCCTTTGCTATGGGGCTGGCTCAGGCGGCGCTGACGCTGGGAGGCACTGCTGCGTTTCTCTGGCACTGGCTGCGCCGTCGCCGTGTCGTCGCACCTGGCCTGTTGGCCCTGCTGACGTTGGTCATTGCCACGCTAATGATCACGCCCCTCTCCCGCCCGCTGTGGGATCATCTGCCGCTGCTGCCTTTCGTCCAGTTCCCGTGGCGGTTCCTCTCGGTGCAGGCTTTTGCCGGGAGCCTGATCATCGGCTATCTGGCAACCACGCTGCCTCGCCCGCGATTGGTCGCCGCGCTGGCCGGGCTGGTGCTGGCCGTCGCTGCGCTGACCGGCCTGCGTCCAGAGGCCCTACACATCACAGAAGCCGACGTCACCCCGAAGCGACTGGCTCTCTACGAGTACTTTACTGCTAACATCGGTACCACCATCCGCGCGGAGTACTTGCCTCGCCACGCCGTGCCCCGGCCTTACACCTCCGCAGCACTATTGACCGTCCCCTCAAAGCCCCCGCCGCTGCTGCTGGAGGGCAGGCTGGGCGGCGTGATGCTTTTGGAACAGCGTCCTCACCGGGAACGATGGCAGCTTGACGTCACCTCGGGAACCGCGCGGCTGGTCTTTCACACGTTCTACTTCCCCGGCTGGCAGGCCCAGGTAGACGGCCGGCCAGTCGAAATCGAATCCTGGCCCGGATTGGGCTACATCAGCCTGGCCCTGGAGCCGGGCAGCCACGAGGTTCTCCTCCAATTCGGCGATTCCTCCTCCCGGCAGAAGGCCAACCTTGCGACGGCGGCGGGCATCGTCATCCTGCTGGCCCTGGGAGCTGTGGCACGTCCCTGGCGAGGACTGACACGGCGCCATCTCTGGACTGGCGGGGGAGCCATCGTCGCAGCTCTGGCGTTGGGTCTACTGCTTCGTCTCATCGGCCTGTCTGTTGCCCCTCCAGACCCGTCGGACCTGACGATGGACTTTCTCCGGCAGCCCTACCTTCACCACAACCCAGAGGGCGTGGATTTTGGCGCGGTGCGATTGTTACGCTATACCCTGGGCACCGACCACGCGATGGCGGGCGAGGCGGTGACGCTCCACATCGCGTGGACCGGCAGCCGTGAGAAAGAGCTGACGGCGCAAGTGGCCCTGGTTTTTGCCGTGCACGAAGGGTTGAAAGATCCCCCAGTGCTGGCGACCTCGACGGCGGCGATCCCACCCGGTGGCGGCACGACCCAACACGAGATCGCCGTCCCCGACGACGCAGTGCGAGGGATCTATTTCCTGCGCGTCCGGGTCATCGGGCCGGAGGGGCCGCTCACGCCCACGACGGAGCAGAACAAGTCCTTGGGCAACACCTACCTCCGCCCGCTGCGGGTCACGGCCTACCGGCCGGCCACGGGCGACGAACCGACCTTGGGCCGATTCGGGCCGCACATCGCGTTGGTAGACGCGCAGGTCGCCCCCACCAGCAAAGACTGCCTGGCCGTGACGCTCACCTGGCGTTGCACTGGTCAGGTAGCGACCAACTATGACCTCTCGCTGCGAATCTATGACGCCAAAGGTGTACACCTGAGCGAGTTCGATGACACTCAGCCGCATCAGGGCCTTTACCCCACCAGTCTGTGGCAGACCGGCGAACTGGTGACCGACCGTCACACGGTGACCCTGTCCACGGGCAAGACCGTTGACCAGGCGCAAACACTAGAGGTCGTTCTCTACAACCGTGCCTCGCCGGCGCTGGCCCCAGTGGGCGTGGTTTACGTGCCGGTGAAAGAACGTCCCCGCAGCTTCGACGTCCCGTCGATGGAGACACAAGTCGGCGCCGAGTTCGGGGGGCAGATGCGGCTGCTGGGCTATGACCTGGCCCAGTCCCCCGGCTTGATGACGCTCACCCTCCACTGGCAGGCAATGCGGACCATGACCACGGACTACAAAGTCTTTGTCCATCTCTTTGACCCGGCGACAGAGGTCATCGTGACCCAAGACGACGCCATGCCACGGCGCAATACCTACCCCACCCGTTGGTGGGCCGAGGGCGAGGCAGTGAGCGACGCCATCCCCCTGCCGCTGGCGGATGTCCCGGCGGGACAATACCGTCTGGCCGTTGGCGTTTACGACCCGGCCACAGACGACCGCCTGGAAGCGATTGATAGTACCGGTGCTTCCTTGCCCGCGAACCGGCTTGTTCTTGAACCGCAGACCGAGATACCTTGAACGCAGACCTCACTTCTTGCGGTGTCCGCGTCTGGCCCTGACCTTCTGCGGCTTGACCAGTTCGCTGGCCAGAACCTCGACGTGTGCACCGTTCTCCAATTCTACCGTCAACGTCTCTTTAATGACATTCACCGCTGTGACCTTCCCCCGCCCAAAGTGCGTCTGAACTCTATCTCTTGGTTTGGGTAATCTGGCCTTGGCCTGGACGTAATAGTCGTTTTCGTAGCTGAGACAACAAAGCAACCGCCCGCACACCCCCGAGATCTCCATAGGGCTGAGGGGTAGATCCTGCTGCTTGGCCATCTTGATAGAAATGGGCGTGAACTCGGTGAGATGGGTCACGCAGCAGGCGATCCGGCCACAACTACCCAGTCCTTCCATCAGCTTGACCTCGTCACGGACGCCGACCTGCCGCAATTCGATGCGTGCTGTGAAGGTACTGGCCAACTCTCGCACCAGGTTGCGAAAGTCCACCCGCTTCTCCGAGATAAAGTGAAAGGTGATGTGCGAGCCGTCAAAGTTGTACTCGGCCTTGATAACCTTCATGGGCAGCTTGGACTCGGCCGCCTTTTGACGGCACTGAGCCAGAGCTTTGGCTTCCTGCTGGCGGTAGAATTCCAGTTGTGTCATATCCCATGCCGTGGCCCGGCGGAGAACGGCTTTCAGTGGCGCCGAGAGGTCTTGGCTGACGACTCCTCGAGGCGGGACAGCTACCCACCCGGCCTCTATGCCCCGTGCCGTCTCTACAATGACCCAATTTCCGACCTGGAGATCGGTTAAATCCCCGGTAGCGAAATGATAGACCTTACCGGTCCGGCGAAATCGAACTCCCGTTACGTTGGGCATGATAACATCCTTATATCCTTGGGAGGCTTGGCATCAGAGGGTTGGTAGACTAAGCATCAACACCTCGGCGGTAAGACGCGGATTGGCGTGGCTATCCAGGCCCCTGATAGCAGCGCGGATCGCGTCCACCGCCCGGCAAGCCTGTTCCGGTTGCAGCTTTTCGGCCAACTGGTGTAGTTCTGTGTTGCGATCCTGATGGGTAAGCGCGGCCGCGCTGCCGTGGGTGACGAGGAGCAGGTCGCGCCACCATGTCAGCCAGAGGGCCATCACCTCTTGCAAGATGGCCGGATTGCGGCCCAACCTTTCGGCATAAGCGAAGCGCTCCGCGCGCCCCTGCCTCACCAATTCTTGCAACTCGTCCAACCGCTGCGACCGGCGCTCCAGCACCGAAGGTTTCCGGCTGGCCCCCACTGCCCACCCCAACCGTCCCCCCGATAAGTTGGCCAGCAGCGAAGCCTGCTCCAGCGGCACCTGCCAGCGATCCACCAATGCCTGCTCCACCACCCGCCGGTTCAAGGGACGCAGCGGAATCGGTTGGCAGCGGGAGACGATGGTAGGCAGTAAGGCCGCCGCTTCGCTGGCGGTGAGGATCAGCACCACGTGCGAGGGTGGTTCCTCCAGGGTCTTTAACAGCGCATTGGACGCCTCGGCCGTGGCACGCTCCATCTCCCGCAAGATGTAGACCTTCCAGCGGCCTTCCACTGGCGAGAGCGCCACCTGATGCTGCAAGGTGCGAATCTGACCGATCTTGAGATAAACGCCGTCCGGCTCAATGACCTGCACGTCAGGGTGATTGCCTTCGCTCACCAGGTGGCAAGAGCGACAGGCATCGCAGGGGCGCTCGCTGGCCTCGGGACAGGCGCAATTCAACGCCCGGGCAAAGGTCTGCGCCAGTGTCGTCTTGCCAATCTGTGGCGAGCCGGTGATCAGGTAAGCGTGCCCCACCCGGCCCTCGGCCAGGCTCCGGTGCAGCAATGCCACTGCCCACTCGTGTCCCACTACCGGCCACATCGCTCATCCCCTCTTGTTAGGATGACCCCATTGTACCACAATTCAGGGGTTACTTCAACCTCTGTCATACTTTTGGTGATTACCCATAAGTCAGTGAAGACTTAAACGTCCGTCCAACGTAGTATGCTTGGGTATGCAGAAAACCAAGAACTACGGAGGACGGACCCATGGGTAGCATACTACAAAACCGGACTGTTGACAACTTGCCTGGAGAGGAGTTGCACCATGAGCTTGAAACCTTTATGGAGCCGGTCTTGATGCACATGCCCGAGAAACGATGGTGTGCCGTGGCGCAGATGGCTGTGCGCGGTATCGTGGCGGCACGGTCGCCTGTGCTCACCGAAGCGGCGCGTGGCGTATCTCGCACAGAAGAGACCATCTGGCCTACCGTCAAGTGGCTGTATCGTTTTGTCTGGAGTAAGCGAGTCAGCGTTCATCTTTCGTTCCTGCTATGAGCGCCGCATTGAGGTCTACAACGACCGTCTGGACCGCTGGGAAGAGGAATTGCTGAGCGACCTGGTAGCTACTGTCCCTTTCCCACTGAAACTCCAGGTCAAGTTCACCCACGCGCGGAAGGTGCGCACCGTAGAAATGGCACTGGGCTGGTTCAAGATTCGGCTGCTCGATACGCACCAAGTGTTATGGGTGCTGGTCGCCCACGAAAAGAACACTGACCCGGACGATGGCCTCGTCCTGATCACAAATGTGCCTATCGAGACCGCACGCGACGCCGAAACCGTGTACACCGAATGGCGCTATCGTCCACAGGTGGAGCACACCTATCGTTTCGACCAAGAAGACGGGCTGGATGTCGAGGATATGCGTGTGCGCACTATGGAACGTATGCGCCGTGTCTTTGTCTTGGTCGCGATCGCCACGCTCTCTTTCGCCGCACTACACCCCTTCCCAGACATAGGAGACACTTATGGGTAATCACCAAAGATGCGGATGAAGCGCCAGATACCCTATGGATATCCATAGATGCCAAAGCCCAGGTCAAGATTGGTCCCTTCTCTCGGGGAGGCAAGAACCGAGTCACAGTGAAAGCATGTGATCACGATTTCGAGCCGAAAGCAACCGTGATCCCTTATGGCATCTTTCTGCCGGCACTGGACGAACTGTTCATGTACTTTACGACATCGAGAGTCACCAGTGATTTCATCGTCGATGTACTGGAAATATGGTGGGAAAGCGTTCGAGAACGGCTCCCGCAGATCAAAACGCTCGTCATCGACGCGGATAACGGCCCCGAGAATCACAGCCGTCGCACACAGTTCATCAAACGATTAGTTGAGTTTGCCCGCGAATACCAACTCAACGTTCGATTGGCCTATTATCCACCCTATCACAGCAAATACAACCCAGTTGAACGCTGCTGGGGCGTCTTGGAGAACCACTGGAACGGTGATGTGTTGGACGAGATAGACACCGCTCTCAACTTTGCCAAGACGATGACTTGGAAAGGAAAGCGTCCAGCGGTGGTCGAACTGCTCACTCAGACTTACGAAACAGTTGTCAAGTTGACTGCAAAAGAGATGCAAGCCTTAGAAGCCCAAATCGAGCGGTTGCCTGGTCTTGAAAAATGGTTTGTGAATATCCCCTGTACTGCGGAAGCAGACTGGGATGTTTAATTCTTTGCAACTCCCTAATATTCACATTCGCTGCTTCCACCAAGACGGGTTCCGAAAGCCGCCTACCTGCCGCAC
>CAYNKW010000109.1:0-12439 GCA_964397845.1 uncultured Anaerolineae bacterium | reverse complement strand
CCCTCTGATTGTATGCACTGTAGTAGTGCATGGTGTAGAGCGGATAGTCGTCCACTTGCTCCAGGCTACCGAGTGTCGCGGCCTCTTCTTCCGACAGACCATCTGCGCGGTTCTCGTCTGTCGGCACAGGGGTTTGGGTCGCGGTTGGCTCCGGTGTATCCGTCAGCGGCACAGGCGTATTGGCGGGAGATGGCGTGCCGGTCGGCGGGACAGGTGTGGCCGTGGGTGGCACGGGTGTAGCTGTCGGCGGGACAGCCGTAACCGTTGGTGGGATGAGTGTCCCGGTAGAGGAGATCGGCGCGGCGCTGGTTGGCGGAGGTGTAGCCGTAGCCTGTTCTGTGGGACGTGTGGCACTGCAACCTCCAATCAAGATACCTGTCAGAGTCAGAGCAAACACGAGTATGGCGATCCTGTGCAGTATTTTCATTTTTCCAGAACCTCCTTGCATGTCCTGTTGTACGAGTACCTGACCATAAATGCCTTTATTCCGTCTGAAGCTCAAACGCGCCGATGTCGCAGGGTGTGGCAGCAGATGTCTGCACAACTATGATGATCCTGTACAGCTTTTTCATTTCCAAGACCTCCCCGTGCACTTGACACGTAGCCATAGGTGGTTGTTACCTGATAATAGAGGTGATTCTGGTTTGAGATTGTCTACGATGCTTGCGTCCACCCGGCGAATGTCTCTGTTATCATACCCCGATCATTGAGATCGGGTTCACATGTTTCCTTGACCGCACCGGTTACTGTTGAATCCGTCGTCGCCGCCCGGCCGCCGATTTTCTGGATTTGTCTTTGAGTGCCGGCCACCTGAGCCCATGTATTCTCAGAGCGTGTTTGAAAATTCAGGTGGGGGAACCCTTGCGAAGGCTTGGAGGCAGCTTTCAGGCGAAAGGTGTCTTTGTCCGCCAAGAATTGCGCTGTTACCAGGGCTATTCACAACCTTCGCAAGGGTAGTTGTGCTTTTTGATTTTTCAAAGCCCTATGTTCGCCCCAACAGCGCGCGGAAGTAACGCTTTACCGAGAAACGTTGCCCGGAGAGCAGGTTCTGGGCGTGGAACATCCTTGCCACAGCGCGCACGATGAAGAAGCTCGTGACCACCAGCAGCCCTGACGCCATCAGCAACTGCCACAGTGGCACGCCGCCGACGACCAGTCGCTTGATGATTATGAAGGGAGCAGTCAGCGGGAACAGGCTGGCGCCGGTGGCCAACGCCCCGTGAGGATTGTCGGTCGTGAGCAGGCCGATCTCGAACCCGACAAGTGCTGGCGCGCTGATCATGAGGGACACCATGCGGAACTCTTTGATGTCGGGCACCAGTGCCCCTGCGCCTGCCATCAGGCTGGCGTACATCACATAGCCTAGCAGGAAGAACACTGCCCCCCAGACCAGGAGCGATGGCAGCAGCTCAATCCCGGCGGGTAGGCTGAATATCCTCCCCGTCAAGGCGAAGAACAAGTAGCCCATACCTCCCCAGACCACAGCCTGAAGCAGGCCGGCAATCCCCAGGGCGATGATCTTGCCGGTCAGCATCTGCAAGGGATTGACCGAAAGCAGCAAGATCTCCATCACCCGGTTCTTCTTCTCGTCGCTGACACTTTGAAGCAGCAGGCCTGATGCCATGAGGATGACCCCGTACAGGACCAGCGCGATCAGCATGGGGATGAGTAAGTGCATCAATCTGTCCTGCTCGTCCATTCGGGATGGGCCCTCATCGGCGGCCCGGGTGTCTGAAGCTGGCGTCCAGACCGATTCTTGCAGCTCCATTGGATTCCAGACCTGGGCCGCCAGCTCTATGTCACCCCCAAACAAGCTGGCCAGCAGCGTCCAGTTCATCAGGCTGGACTGGTCGTTGAGCGAGAGTGGGCTAAAGTCAGGCCGGATGGTGACCAGCTCGCCAGTCTCTACGTATTCCGCCGGAATGACGTAGAAGGCAGCGATCTTGCCAGCCTCCAGAGCGTGACGGGCGCTAGCCTCATCGGCGTAAGCCACCAACATGCCCGGCGGGATGTTCGCAGGGATGGTTTGGATCAACCCGCTCTGGTCCACGTATCCTTGGACCTCAAGCTCGGGCGTAGCCAGGGTGTCGTCGCCTGCGCTGACGGCACCGGACCTGCTGCCGAGGAAGGGTCTGGGGCTCATGGCATCCATAGCTGCCATCTGCAAGAGGATGAGCAATGGGATACCCACGCAAGTCAGCACGAACATCGGTTTGGTCACGGTGGTGATCAGTTCATGGCGCAGGACAAGCAGCGTCTTGCCCACGCTGCGGCCGGAAGATTTCGCAGCGTACTCACCCACCGGCATGCCCGTCGCTCGGACGGCACGGCGCGGCTGCGCCAGGGATTGTGGTTTTTCCATACCGAGCAGCTCCCGCCACTGCAGTCGCTTGCCGTAGCGCAGCATGCCCAGACGGAAGGTGCGTGCTGCGATCCACACGGCCTAGGGCCAACAGGCTCTGGATGGCTACCGCGGCGGCGGTCTGCCACAAAGGCACCGGCGTGAACAGGGTGCGCAAAGGAAGGATGACGGGAGCTGTGAGCGGGAAGAGGCTCAGACCGACCGCCAGAGAGCTATTCGGGGTTCTCATCAGCGGGATGATGAGCCCCAGCGGTATCATGTAAAAGGAGATAAAGAGAGCCACTATCTGCTGACCCACTTGCTCCTCCGTGAACGCCGCTCCTATGGCCGTCATCAACGCGGCAGCCATCACATAGGCTGGGACCACCAGGGCGATCATCATCAAGACCGCCTGTGGATCCACGCCGAGATCCTGAAGCCATTCAACTCCCAGGAACTGGCCGCCCACTATGGCCGCCAGGATGGCAAAGACAATCCAACCCAGGAACTGGGTGACACTGACGGCGATGATGCCCAACACCTTGCCGCCCACAAGTTGGTTAGAGGAAATTGAGGTCACCAGGATCTCCATCGTGCGGTTGGACTTTTCCTCGACCACAGCTTGCATCAGGTATCCCGAGCTGAAGAAGATCAGAGCTACGAGAGCCAGGCCGGTCAAGGCCGGCAAGAGCTGGCCGAGTGTCAGGCTGCCGGAGAATTCGCGGCGGCCATCGGGCGAGCGCACGGTGTGGTGACTGCCCTCTAGTGCTCGCTGTGCGATCTCAACCGGCTGATCGGCCAGCAAGTTGACCCGCAGGAACTCCCGAAACTGGCGGACGGCGTCGCCGCCAGGCTCATCTATGTACACCAGTTCCACCTGGCGAGTCTGGTGGTAGTCAGCTCCCAGTACGTAGTAGGCCTCTATCTCTTCTGCCTCCAGCGCAGCAGTGGCGGCTTCCTCTGTTGAGAACGCAATCAACTGCACGGTCTGTTCAGAGCTGCCCGTGGATACGGGCACATTGCCTGCCAGCACGCCAGCGTGATCGACGTAGCCCACTGCTGTGTACCTGGTGTTCATGCTATCCAGAAGCGAGGGCACCTTGGCAACCAGGGCGAGCACGGCAATCAACAAGGGCACGCTGAGCAAGGCAAAGAGAAAGCTCCGTTTCAGGACATGTTGCCTGTATTCATGCCAGGCGACGAGCCACAGCTTGATCATGATACGCCTCCTTCTACCACGCGGATAAAGATCTCGTCCAGAGTGGGCACGGCGATCTCGAACTTTTCCAGGGTCACATTCTGCGACATCAGAGCACCTAGCACCTCTTGAGGGGTGGTGCCCTTGGCCAATGTGAGTTTTGTGTCGTGGTTGTGATGGGTGATGGACTCGACCCCTGCCAGGGGTGGCAGATCACCCACCGCACGCACCAACACAGCGTGTCCGGCATACTGGCGGCGGATGCCGTCCAGCTCGCCATACAGCACGTTGCGTCCCTCGTCAATCAGCACGATGCGGTCACACAGCTCCTCCACCTGGTGCATCTGGTGGGTGGACATGAGAATCGTCGTCCCCTGGTCGCGCAGCTCTCGCATCAGGTCTTTGACCAGCAGCGTGTTGACCGGGTCGAGGGCGGCGAACGGCTCATCAATGATGACCAGCTCCGGCTGATGCAGGATGGTGTTGATGATCTGCGCCTTTTGCTGCATCCCTTTGCTCAGTTCCTTGACCTTTTTGCCCTTGTGCGCGGCCAGGTCAAAGCGCTCCAGGTATTCTCCCAGGCGTTTTCGGGCTTGTACTGGCGGTAAGCCCTTCAACGAAGCCAGGTAGAGCAGGCATCGCTCCAGTGGCACGTCCTGGTACAGCCCACGCTCCTCCGGCATGTAGCCGATGCGCTCTTTTTTGGCCTCGGTCATCGGTCCGTCCAGGATGGACACCGTGCCACGGTCCGGCTCAAAGATATCGAGTATCATCCGGATGGTCGTGGTCTTGCCGGCGCCGTTGGGGCCGAGCAGGCCAAAGATCTCGCCGTGCTCGACGGCAAAAGATACGTCAGCTACAGCTTGTGTTTCGCCAAACGATTTGGCGACGTGGGAAACTTTAATTGTGTGCATCGTGTTTTCCTTTTCCTGCTTTGAATTGTTGGACATGATACGGCTTTGTCCAAAGTCCAATTTTCTAAACAGTGATTATTCTTCAATCTCCACTCGTTTGACGGACAGCAAGGGCAGGCCCAGGTCACGGATCTTGGCAAGCAGGCCATGTAGGTCGGCCTGATCGGTTACCGGGCCAGTCAGCAAGGTCTCGTCGTCCGCCTGCGGGGTGATGGTGAAACCGTCAAACCAATCTGACCACTTCTTGTCGAGATTTCCTTTCACCCTGATTTGATAGACCGCTTGTCCGCCGAATTCGCGCCCATTGGTCATAGACTGTGCCCCCAAGTTATGATTGATGCGATGCTTCGGGCCAGTGTGTGGTTTTCAACTCTGCACGTAGTATAGCCATCAAGTGGGTAGGTTGTCATCACCCAAAGTGGGTGGTTGAGGTGGGTGGTTGTGGAAGAAAAAATCCCTCACCTCTATTCGGTGGGGGATGTGAAATGTGGCCGAGTATGGTTGGACTATAACAATTCCAGTTCTTCTGCTCGCTGAATGGCCTCCACCCTTCGATGGACATTCAACTTGCTATAGATGTTTTTGATGTGAGATCGTGTCGTGTTAACGGAAATACAGAGTTCTTTCGCGATTTCCGTACTTGACAAGTGGGTAGTCAGAAGTCGCAGCACCTCGAGCTCGCGCTCGCTTAGAGGCTCGACCAAGGGCGAGGGGCAAGGTTGCTCTATTTGTCGTTCGTCCTTAGTCTCTTTTTCCAATGCTGCCAGCAATTTGCCCGCATAGTCCGCCGCGCTCCCGTGGGCTATTGCCTGCCGCAGCAGTCTGCCCATCGGCGCACCCTCATCTATAAAGATGCGCACAAATCCTTCGGGCTCGGCGAGGGAGAGGGCGCGTTCCAATGCAGTCAGGGCCTGGTCACCCTCACCTTGCGCCTGCAAGGCCATCGCCTGCAGCACCAGGATCTCGATGGCACTACCCATCGCTCCCACCACCTCTACCACTTGCAATAGCTGCGCTAACAACCCCAGGGCTTCATCCAGTAGGCGACCCGTCGGGTCGCTTCTACTCTGAGTGACGAGGATCCGCGCCAGCGTGCGGTATATAAACTCGTATTGAAAGCTGAGGTCGTCGTCAATGCTCAATCCGCTCTCTTGTGCCCAAAGGGCCGCTGTCGCGACGTCTCCCTGTGCCAGCCACAGCCGCGCTTCGTATGCCTCCGCATAGACGACGAACCAGGGTGATACGTCGCTCGCGACCTGCTTGGCTTCCTGGATCGCGCTGAGCGCGCCGTCCGCATCCCCGATGGCCTGGAGTGCTCTCGCCAGATGAATGTAGCCCTCCAGCAGGGCATCTGCCTGCCTCCACTGCTTGCATAGCTCGAGGCCTTCCCTTGCGTGGCGCAACGCGGCCTCCAGGTCGTTCCACTCACGCAGCACATTGCTCATGCGTGCATATGCGTACCCTGTGACCGGCAATCGCTGCCCGCCTCGTCTGGCGTATTCGTCGGCAGACTGCAGCGCATCCCGGCAGGTGGCGGCCGCTTTGTGGAGTCGGCCTTGTAGAAACTGTAGTGCGGCTAGTTCACACAGAACAAGCATGACGACGTGGCTGTCACCGGCCATCTGGCTGATGGCAGTGGCCTCGGCCAATGCATGGGCCGCCCCTACGAGATCGCCTTTGTATCGGAGCGCGAAGCCCAGCATCAACGCAGTCCAGCCACGTGCCATCAAGTCCTCCTCGGACAGGCGTTCCAGCGCCTCACGAGCGAGTTCTGCGGAGCGGGACATATCCCCCCTGAGGCCTGCGACGTAGGTACGGATGGCGGCGATGTGGCCCGCTATGCGTTGCCCTTCGACGTCCGCTTTAGCGGCCTGGTCAAAGCCATCCAGCGCTTTTTCGGCGTCTCTAAGCAGTGGTTCGACGGCATCCGCTTGACCGGCATAGGCCAGCACCCAGGCATGAGCGACACAGAGCCAGGGCCGGGAGCACACTACCTCGTCGGGCAGCGCATCCAGCCACCCCACCAGCGTCGTCAACTCACCGCGGTCCATCATGGCGAGGGCATTCCCCTCGACCAGACGCGCCACCCGTTCGATATCCCCAGCCGTCAACGCATGGCTCACCGCTTCGGCGATCAGATCGTTCTTCTCGTACCACTCGCTGGCCCGGCAATGCAAGGTGGGCACCTGGTCGGCCTGGGTCTGCTGCAGACGGCTGCGCAGCAGATCGGCGAAAAGGCGGTGATAACGATACCAGCGTCGCTCGTCGTCCAGGGGAACCAGGAACAAGTTGGCCTGCTCTAACTGGATCAGGATGGTCTGGCTGTCATTGCTGTCCGTAACGACGTCGCACAGGAGGGCAGTCAAGCGGTCAAGGATAGAAGTCTTGAGCAGGAATGCTTGAATGGCGGAGGATTGCCGATCGAGAACCTCTTCCACCAAATAGTCCAAAACGAAACGGTGGCTGCCGCTGAAGGCCTTGATGAACGCGGTTACATCTGTCCGTCCTTGCATTGAGAGGGCCGCCATCTGCAGCCCCGCGATCCAGCCTTCCGTGCGGGTATCCAGGGTAGCGATCTCCTCTGCTGATAGCCCCAGTCCCATCACGTCGTTGAGGAAAGCGGCGGCTTCTGCGGGTGTGAAGCGCAGGTCATCGACGCGCAGCTCGGTGATCTCGCGGCGTGCTCGCATGCGAGCTAGCGGCCAAGGTGGATTAGCCCGGCTGGAAAGAACCAAATGCATCTGCGGTGGCAGGTTGTCCACTAAGAAAGTGATCCCATCATGGACCTGATGACCGGTAATCATGTGGAAGTCGTCGAGGACGAGGACAAGGGGATCTGGGATCTCGGCGATTTCATTGATCAAGCTGGTTAGCGGCATCTCGATGGGTGGCGGCTGGGGGGATTGGAGCGCTGCCAAGGCGGCTTCTCCCACGTTGGGATGAGCTGTCTGCAGGGCAAAGATAACGTAGGCCCAGAACCGCGCTGGGTCATTGTCGGCTTTGTCCAACGACACCCAGGCAACAGGCCGCCCGCAGCCTGCGACCCATTCGCTGAGCAGCGTAGTCTTGCCAAAGCCGGCCGGGACGGAGATGAGGATCAGCTTGCCAGCCATGCCAGCCTCTAGTCGCTCAATCAAACGCGGGCGCGACACCAACTCCGGCCGGACAGGGGGGATATAGAGTTTGGTTTTCAGGAGTGGCGTGACCATTTCGCCTTCCCTGGTGACACTGCGCAGCTAACTTTGCTCTCGAACCAGGAGGGTCAGGTGCCATAATCTTGTTGCACATATCTTACCACACCTTGTCCATCCTCGCAATAAGGACTCCCTGAAAGACGACGGACGAAGGACGAGAGTCATCAGTGGGCCTGGTCAGTTCGTCCTTCGTCCTTGGTCATTGGTCTCTACCTTTCATCGACTCAGCCAGCCACCTCCAGGACTTCCACTACCCCTCGCCCGCCATCAACAAGTACCCGGTCGCCGGTGTGCAGGCGCATGGTGGCGTCGCCGCAGTTTACCACCGCCGGGATGCCCAACTCGCGGGCAACGATAGCCGCATGCGACAGCGGCGCGCCGACGTCGGTGACGATCGCCCCGGCCCTCGGGAAGAAAAACGTCCAGCCGATATTCGTCTGCGGTGTCACCAGGATCTCGCCTGGTTCTAGTTCGTCCCCGTCCTCTGAACTGCCCAGACACCGCACCACTCCCTCAATTCGCCCCGCCGATCCTGGCATACCAAGGATCACGTTCTCGCGTGGAGCCTTCACGGTCAGCTTGGGGAGCAGCCCATGGGAATCAAAGACGTCGCCGCGTCGGTTTGGGTCTGCCGCCCACCGGAAGGGATCGAAGCGACCCCGGATGATCAATGGGTAGGGCGGCAGGGCCTTATACCGTTCGTAGGCCTGCCGCCGGGCGAGGATGTAAGCCGGGGGCACATCCTTGCCAGCCAGAAGGTCGAGCAGCTCGTCCATGGTCAGGAAAAAGGCGTCGTCGCCTATTCCGGTCAGATCGCCGACGCGGAGGACCCAGGTGCGAGCCACCCAGATGAGCCGTGTGCTCTCGGAGCGGGCCGCTTCCCGCATCCGAGCGGCCTCAGCGGCCCTGTCCAGGCGACGCCGCACCGACTTTGCCTTGCGAGGATAGTGATTCTGGAACCGTTCCCATGCAGCATCGAATTCGGCGCGCTGCGCTGCCAGCAGTGCTTCCACATCCACCGGTGACTGGGCGAATGTCGCCAACTGCTGGTCGAGCCAGTCGGGGTCCTCGAACGGTCTTGGGACGGACGCCTCGGCTTCGAGCGCCCCCCGGTGGCCCCACTGCTCCAAGTACGCTTCGCGGCACATCTCGCCGTGGGCCACCTTGGCCAAGCCCACCACCGGTCCCAAACTCGCCAACAACTCATCGTGGCTGCTGACGTTCGACAGCAGCGCATCGGCGTCCGTAGTTCCCACCAGCTCCATCAGCTCGCTTCGCAGCCGGGCGACACGCTCACCATAGCGCAACGCAGTGGCATAGTTCCGCCAAAAGGACTCGAGGCTGCGGGGCCTGAGCTCGCTCACCAATAGCGAAGCCAATTCGTCCCTGATTCGCATCGCCTGGATCTGCTGGCACACAGCACGACACCAGCCCGGATTCTCGGCAACAAACGCCGCCAGGTTCTTCAGGCCTTCCTTCTCCTTTCTCCGCACCCGGATGGCGTTGGGCAGGATGGCAAGGAGAGTCGTCTCCGGCAGAGAGACCAGATACTGATCCATCGTCTCCAGATACTCGTCGCGCACGCCCCCCATCTCTTTGGCCATGTCCTTGATGTTCTTGCCCAATGCGCCGAGCACGGAGACCCCCACGGTGACGTTCTGGTATAGGCGACCGCCGATGTTGCCGACCGAGGAGTATCCGGGCAAGACGTTCAGCTCGTCGAACGCCATACGCATCATGGACCAGGTGAATGGCGTCATCACCACAGACATCGCCTCGCCGACGTTGACGCAGGACCAGACGTAATCACCCGTCAGGCTGTCGTTGAACTCGCCGGTGACAGGATTGAACCCCATTAGCGTCGTGATCGGCCGCGATTGGAGAACGTAGACCTTGTCCCTGGCAACGGCCCACTCGATGTCCTGCGGGCAGCCCAGGTCTTTCTCCAGGCGTCTGGCCAGCGTGTAGAGCTTGCGGGCAAAGCGTTTGGGTTCAGGCGGGCCGCTGTATCGGCCTTTTGGTCGCTCTAGCGTAAAGGTGTAAGGCTCAGCCTCGCCGGAGACCAGTTCCTCGCCGAACCCGTAGACAAAGTTGCCTGTCATCTCGTTACGGCTGCCCGTCAGCGGATCCGCCGTGAACAGCACGCCCGAAACGTCTGCCCGGACCAACTGCTGAACCACAACCGCGATTTCGTGAACCGTGTCAATGCCTTTCGCCTCGCTGTACGCTCGCACCCGTTCCGAGTGCCGCGACCGGCGCACGGTGTGGATGGCGTCGTGGAGCATCTCATCGCTGCGCACGTCCAGCACTGTCTCGAACTCGCCGGCGAACGACGCCTGGGCAGCATCCTCGCTCATGGCAGAAGACCGAACGGCAAAAGCGATGTTTTTATCTCTTTTGCGCATGCGTGCCAGGTGCATCCGCACCTGCATCCATGCTTCTGTCGTCAGCTTGTCACCGGCAAAGGCCGTGGGCAGGATGACAAAGCCGTCCGGCACCGGGTAGCCCGCCTGGTAGAGCCGGGCCAGAGTGCCGCCCTTGCCACCTGCTATCGGCTGGTATTCTTTCAATTCGCCGAACGCTTGAACCATGTCCATCATTTGACTTCCTCATCTTCTGGACGGTGCAACGCACCTGTAACTACCCCGGTGCGTTGCACCTGGCGAGATCGGTTCTCCCACCAGTTCACCCTCGCCCGCTTCTTTATTCGGAGGCCGGGGAATCTTGCCGCACAGGCGCTTGGGCTCTCCGGGTGCTGTGAGCAAGTCTTCTGGCAGCGGGAAATAAGCGGTGATTGGACGGGCCTGGAGCAGATACAGCTTTCCATTCGCAAAGGCCCATTCGATACCAAGGTGATATCGTTCTCCAACGTGATCGTCATGCCGCTGAACCAGTCCGACCAGTTCTCAGTGAGCTTTCCCTGCACCTTGATCTGATACCTCGCTGGCCGGTCTAAACCAGGCCGCTTATCAAGTAGTCTCCTGAACTCGTTATGCCTTTTACGTTGTGTGAACATAGTATAACCGAAATTGGTTAACATTGTCAAGGTTGTTACCAATTTGCCTAGATTGCTTTCTGTGAAGATCTCGTGATGATCTCGTGAGAGTGGCTTGCTATACTGTGATTTGGGCTATTGCGAATTATGAAAGGCCCTCTACAGAAGGCAAGATGAAAAGGTGGCAACACACTCTTATCCGTCGCTCAGGGGCCGACTTGATCTACGACGCCACGCCGCTGCCGGTCGGCGACACGGTGATCGTTCGAGTGTACTATCCCGACCTTGATATCGGTAACAAGGTACTCATCTCGTTCGAACCGTGGATATTCTAAACCAACTACGAGTTTATAGATTTCGCAGTGAGTAGACATACCTTTTTTGATCCTTTCATTTTTCGGAAGCGCGTCGTGAGCGCTATTGTCCGTACTTTCAATCCTCTAGTTCTCCTGGACTTGATGAGTCTTCCGAGGTCAGCGGCTTTGGCTTTTCCGTATTCATAGTAGCACGCGCTTTGCCTTCCTCCTCCAGATTAACAATGGCGGGTATGAGCAGAGCAACTGTGCCCAGGGTCACCTCCACTACCCCGCCAGCAATGATCCAGGTCTGCACACTTGACCGGTCAACCAACTGTCCAGCTATCACCAGGCCCAGGGGCCAGGCGATCCAGACCATGCTCATTTGGGCAGTGAACACTCGCCCCTGCATCTCCGGCCGTACGACTGCCTGAAGGAACGCGAACATTGGTCCATTGAAAAACACGTTGAAGAAGAATGCGAGCCCCCACATTATCAGGGCTATCTCAAAGGCATCAGGGGATAGAAGACCGAAGACGATGGTGGCAGCACCTTGTAGAATCTCTCCGGCAAGTGCGGTATGAATACGCCGTTTGAACCCACCCCATATGCTTAACAGTAACCCGCCGAGTACTATTCCAATGCCCTGCGCGGACTGTAGCCAGCCCAAATGCGCGGCCTCCCCACCGAAATGCCTGGTCACATAAAGCGGTAGGAGGGAGATAATGGGGTTGTAGAAGAGATTAAGCACAGCCGACATGGCTATAAGCATAAACAGGCCTCTCCACGACAACAGGTAGCGTATCCCATCCCGCACATCTACCCAAATAGAAGGCTCTTCTCTTTCTGTAGCACGTTGGGGTTGAGGAATATGGGTGAAGAACAAAGGGAGGATTGCCGGCAGAGCGGTAGCCACGTCGAGGAGCATCACATAATGCAGGGGCATAAGATTGAGTGCCAAAGCACCCAGGGGCGGGCCGGCCATCATCAGCGCGCCGTTCAAGGTCTGGTTCATCCCCGCCGCGCGCGAGAGGTGCTTTTCGGGTACCATCAGGGAGGTGGAGGCTGACATCGCGGGACCATGAAAGGTGCTGCCCATGGCGCGTAATAGCACCACCACGTAGACATGCCAGACCTGCATTTGATCCGTCCAGAACAGGTAGGCAAGCACCAGGGAAATCAGGGCGATAAAGCTATCGGCGACCATCATGACTACGCGCCGGTTCCAGCGGTCCACGTATGCCCCTGCCAGTGGCGCAATGAAAACCTGAGGGATCACAGCTGCCAGGGTGGCGGTTGTCAGCACGGTGGCCGAGCCGGTCAGCTCAGTGAGCCACCAAACAAGCGCAAAGCGACCCACCATGCTGCCCAACAAGGAGATCGCCTGGCCCGTCCAGATCGTAAAGAAAGGGATTTGCCAACAGGTGTTCTCAGTGTTCATCTCATCTCCACCATGCCCTTGACCCACCGGAAACGGTCGTCCACGCTCGATTCGATGCCC
>CAYNKW010000108.1:9999-12486 GCA_964397845.1 uncultured Anaerolineae bacterium | reverse complement strand
ATGGCGATTGCCGCCAGCAGGTTGTTGAGCAAGACGGAACGGGCCGCCTCATTGATGCCCTCAGACGACAGCGCCAGCAAGACCCACCACCTCTCTTGACCTATCTCGATCTGCTCAATGATCAGCTTGCCCGGTTTGCCTGTTCGCGGATCGACATAGTCTTCCATCAAGGAAATCTCTACATTCAAGACGCCCGGTTCGATGGACTCTCCGTAGTAATCCCTGTCGTCGGCGATATAGACCGTTCCATCAGGCATGACGACCTTGCAGAACATGACATCCTCGGCGCTGGCCACGTCCTGGACTGTGCTCTCGAGGGTGGGCCAGAGTATAGAAGATCGGAACGCCGCTTCGGTGCTCAATCCGATCTGTCTCGCCATGAGTTTGCCCTTGCCGAGCAATTCGTCGTTCAAGACCCTGGTTTGTCCGGTGACAGACAGGACAGTACTGACCGTGATGGCCAGGCTGACCAGCAAGATGCTGCCTATCACCAACCTTCTGTAGAGAGTCATCGCGCCTCCTATCGTTTCAGCCTCCGGGGTCCCGTCCGTCGAGGTGGGACTCCGGGACGCGAAACGGTTACCCAAGCCCTACCCGCTGCGGGGCGGTATCTCGATCGGCTCCCCAGGCGTGAACTCGAACGCCGCTGTATCGGACGCATACTGCTCGACCAGCGGAAAAAATCCTCCTCAAAATTGGGTAGGGGGGCGTTCATCCTTCAGGCACGTCCAGCCGCACAAAGGCGCGGGCACTGCCCAGCGCTTTGCCCAGTCCCTGGACAGCCATCTCCAGTATGGCTTCCGCGTCAGTCGTGCGGCGCATCTTGTCGGTGAGTTCGCGCGTCAACGCCTCGCGCCGGGCGCGGCGTTGGGCCTCGTCAAAGAGACGCACGTTCTCCAGGCTTAGGGCCACCTGGTTGGCCACCGCCTGCACTACGGCGACGTCGTCGTCGGTCCACTCGCCCTCGCCGTCTTTTTTGAAGCCCAATACGCCGATCGTCTCACCGCGCAGCACAATGGGCAGGCTGAGCGTCGTTGCCCCGTCATCGTCTGGCACAACGACCACCTGATTCTGTCGCTGGGCAGGGGTCATGGCCGGCAGCCAGGCGTCCGGATCGGATTCCACGTCCCCGGCGGCGTAGCGATAGCCGGTGGCAGACGGGCGGGCAGCGGTGAAACCGGCCCAGGCTTCGCGCAGGTAGTGACGGTGGACAGCCTGCGCTTCGGCCAGGCTCTCCTGGACCTCGGCAAAGAGACGGACGTTGTCAACAGCGACGGCGATCTGATCGGTCACGATCTGCAGCGTCGCCACGCTCTCCTGGGAGAAAGCATTTTCTTCCACGCTCTGCACGTCCAGCGCGCCGATGACCCGCTCGCGAGCCACAAGTGGCAGCACCGCCTCAGAGCGCGTGTCCGGCAGGAGAGGGCGTTCAAGGTACGCAGTGTCCTGGCTCACGTCCGGGGCGACGCGCGGCCGGGCGTGAGCCGTGCACCAGCCGACCATCGAAGCGCCACCGACCTCCAGGCGCAGTCCCTGCTCCAACTGGAGGCGACCTGCTTCACCGCTACCGGCCCGGTATTCCGCCCAGCGGCCCGTCTCGTCCAGCAGGAAAAGACTTGTATGATAAAAGCCAAATCGCTCGCCGATAAGAGTGACGACCTGATCCAGCAATTGTTCCAGGTTCAACATCGAAGTCGCCACCTGGGCGACGTCGGCAGCGGCTCGTAACTGCACAGTGCGCCGTTCCAGTTCCGCTGTGCGTTCGGCCACCCGTTGTTCCAGACCGCCGATCAGCCCGCGCAACTGGCTGGTCATACTGTTAAAAGCCCGGGCAAGTGCGCCAACCTCATCCTCTTGATCTGCTTTCGCGGTAAGTGCCAGTTCACCAGCCGCAATCTGTGAGGCTGTTTCCGCCAGATCGGTCAGCGGCCTGGCAATGCTCCGGCTGATGAGCAACGAAGCGACCACGGCAATTAGCACGGCGGCCGTTGCCACGCCTGCGGTGGCACCCAGCATCACCTTCACCCCGCCCAGGGCTTCCGCCTGGTCTTGCTCGGCCAGCAGCGCCACCTGAAGTTCTGGCAGCCAGTGAAAGACCCCGATGACAGACTGGCCACGATAGTCTTTGTACATTGCGGAGCCGTTGGTCTGATCTCTTATCGCCGCCTCGGTGCCCTCGGCGCGCACATAGGTCCCCTCCTTCTCACCGAACCACGACTCGGTTAACAGAGTATGGTTCAAGTCAACCAGGTAGGCCTTACCCGTCTCGCCCAACCCCGTTCGTTCTCCCAGGATCTCGTTCAACCTTGCCGTGCTGGCACGACCGACCAGGAAGCCCAACACCCGCCCCTCTTGGTCAGGGAGCGGGCGAACGGCGAACACCACCGTCCGGCCCAGCGACGAGGAGTAGAACGGTGGCTGCACGTAGGCCCCTTTCAATCCTTCCTGGAAGTGGGTCTGGGCGCTGTGAATCGTGCCCTCTTGTGC
>CAYNKW010000108.1:0-9899 GCA_964397845.1 uncultured Anaerolineae bacterium | reverse complement strand
CTTTCAATCCTTCCTGGAAGTGGGTCTGGGCGCTGTGAATCGTGCCCTCTTGTGCGACCTCGGTGGACAGGACCACCTGTCCCTGGAGATTCAGCAAGAACAGTTCTTCAAACAACTTCGTCCGGGGAATATGCAGTTGGAAACGCTCTCGCAATTCGTCACACATGTCGCCATAAGGCGTGATATCAGACGCTTGCAGTACAATACGCCGAAACAATGTCGTAACTAACACATCGTCCAGATCGGTCTGCAAGCTGGATATCCAGGCATTGACCTCAGTCTCTTTAAACATGACCACCAACTCGATCTGGCCGATCAATCGCTGCTGCACACCTTGCACGCCCACGATGCCCGCGGCGACACCGATGGCAACTGCCGGCAGCAAGGCCATCATCACGAAAGCGACGAGCAAGCGGGCGCGGATAGTGCCGAAGCGGCGTTCTTTGTCAAAACGTTCCGCCACGGGCTGTCCGTCCCTTGACCCCTCGACAGGTTCGGGACGGCACATGCTCAGGATGTCGCCTTGTGTTGCCTCCTCGGGGAAGCGCTGGGCTGACGTGGTTGTTTTTTCTCGTCCGGGCATAGTTACCCTCAGCTTTCTGTTGCACAATTCTGCAGCGACAGTCTCAGCACCTTACTCCAGACTTTCCTACTCCCGCCACAGCTTGTAGAAAGACCACGTGCGGATAGGCCGGATTGTCCGCGTAGCCATCGTGGAACTTGGCTCCCTTACGGAGGTAGAAGGTCCACTCGGTGGCGTCCTCGTTAGACTCCCAACTGGTGGCCGGGCCGGGGATGCGCTTCGCTTTCGCTGTGACCATCGCCACCGGCCAGCGCAGACGGGGCTGGAGCACCCAATCGGATCACTCCCTCCGATGCGCCGAGGGCCAGCCCCAGTTCTCGCACCGTCGTCTGCAACACTCCCTCCAGATCGAGCGTGCCGCGCAGCTTGCCAGAGATTTCGGAGATAAGCTGGTTGCGACGGACCAGCCGTCCCGTCTCCTGGAGCAAACGGGCGTTCTCGATGGCATTGGCCACCTGGTCGGCCATCGTTTGCAGCACCGTGACGTCCTCGTCGGAGAAGGCTTGCACTTCCGCGCTCTGCACGGTGAGGGCGCCGACGATCCGGCCACGGGAAATAAGCGGCAGGGCCATCGCGGAGCGAGTTTCCGGCAGCAGCGGGTTGGCGAAGCGGATGGTTTCCTCGCTCACGTCGAGAGCGATGCGCGCCTGTCCGTGGGCCGTGCACCAGCCGATCATCGAGTTGCCGCCGACTTCCAGCCTGTGTCCCTGAGCCAGCATCTCGCGGCCGGCTTGGCCAGTGCCGGCGCGCAGCATCGCCCAGCGGCCAGTAGCGTCCAGCATAAAGAGACCAACATAGTAGTAGCCAAAGTGATCGCCGATGAGGTTCACCGTCTGGCTGATCAACTCTTCAGACTCCAGCATCGAACCGGCCGCCCGGGAAACTTTGGCGGCAGCATGGAGCAGGTCGGCCCTTCGGGTACTCTGTGCAACCACCTGGCGCAGTTGCTCGTTGATCGCCTTCTGCTGCTTTTGAAGTTCCATCATTTCTGCCCGTACCCCTACATCCTCGTCAGGGCTTGGCGGCGCTCCGGCCGGTTCACTGGGGGCCGGTTCTGGTTGTGGCTGGGGGATGGCAGCATCAGAAAACAAGCCTTCGAGCTGACTTTCAAGGTCTCTTTTACGCATGATTCATCAACTCCTGGGCCAATGCGCGATACTGGGCCGCCCCGCGCGTGCGGGGGGCATAGAGAGTAACAGGCAAACCAAAGGCCGGGCTCTCTCGCAATTTGGTGTCCACTTCGATGATCGTCTCTAGCAGCGCGCCGGAGAAGGCGTGTTCCAGTTGCTCACGGATGATGTGCGAGATTCTGTTGCGCCGGTCGAACATGGTGATGAGCAAACGATAAGTCAGACCTGGATTCGTCTTTTGCCGCACCAGTTGCACCATTTGCAGAACGTAACGCAAGGTGCGACTGGCATAATACTCGCACTGGGTCGGGATGATGAGCAAGTCGGCGGCAGTGAGGGCATTGAGCACCAGCGTGCCAAAGGACGGCGGGCTGTCAATGAGGATCACGTCGTAATACTCGGCGTTGGTGACGTCGAGACGGTTCTTGAGAAAATGCTCATAGTTGGGCCGGCCATAGAGCAGCTTGTCTAACACACTCAATCCCTGATTGGCTGGAGCCAGATCCAGGAGAGGCACGCCGGTCTCGCGGGTAACGCTCACCAGGGAGGCATTGCCCAGAAAAGCGTCTCTGATGGTATGGCGCAGTTCCGCAGGATTCAGGCCCAGCGAGATGGTGAGGTGCGACTGGGGATCCAGGTCAATCAAAAGCACGCTCATGCCGCGCTCTGCCAGACTGCCCCCCAGCGAAACGCAGGTGGTCGTCTTGGCAACGCCTCCTTTTTGACTGGCAATAGCGATGGTCATTGGCAAAGTCATACCATGCCCTCCGTTTGGCAACTGGTCTGGTCGCCGACACGAGGATGAGAAGCGATTCCAGCCACGGGTAAGGTGAAGACAAAGGCCGCCGGCTGCGACGGACCACCACCAACCCAGAGATGGCCGCCGTGCAATTCGATGATCCGCTTGCTAAGGATCAGTTTGATGCTGGAATCAGTACCGTCCCAGACCAGATCCTGGCTAGACAAGCCATTCAAGAGCTGTTCAACGTCATCACCACCGCCGACCCACGGCGTGCCGGTGTCAGAGGCAACACGGACCACGATCTCGTCGCCACCATCGCGAGCAACCCAGGCGCCCACCGTCACGGCATCACCTTCGGCTGCCTCGATGGCACTGGAGACCAGGTGAGCCAAAACCTGACGGAGACGTGCACTGTCCGCTTGCAAAAGGGGAAGGTTCGCCGAACACTCGGAGCGCAGGGCAATGGCCCGGTCTTTGGCCAGAAGGGCGACCTCACCAATCACGTTGTCAACAATCCGTTCCAACTCCACCGAAGCCTGGTCGAGAGGATGGGCACCGCTCTCCAGGTCTATCAGTTCCAGGATGTCGTCCAGCAAACCCAGCAAGTGCTGCCCACTGCGGTTGATGACGCTGACGTCGGAGTGTTGCTGATCGGTGAGTGGGCCGTCTACCCCCTTCAAGATGAGACGGGAGAAGCCAATGATCGAGTTTAGTGAGGTAGCCAATTCGCGCGACATATTGCTCAACGATTGCGTGCGTGTCTGATCCAAGCGGCGCAATCGCTCCACGGTGCCCTTTTCCACGGCATAAGTCTGGGCGTTCTGGATGGCCACGCTGATCTGATCGGCCAGGCTCTGCAGGGCGTTGATGTCGTCCTCAGAGAATTCGTCCCCCTGGTAGGCTTGCAGCTTCAGCAAGCCAATAACGCGCTGCCCGACCCGCAGCGGAATAGCGAGGTTGATGCGCAGACTGTCCAGGCGCGGTCGTCCGTCCGTAATCGCCTGCCCCATCAGGCTTTCACGGTGAACAGTATGCGGGCCAATGGGGTCGATATGGTCGCCCTCCCAACTGGCACGCGCCTGCCGCACGATGTGATGCCCGCTTTCGTCGAGCAGGTAAATGGCCACGCGCAAGATGCTGTAGCTATTGCGGATCAATTCGATGACTTTTTTTAGCAGTTGATCCAGATCGAGAATAGAGATAATAGCGTGCCCCACTTCGGCCCTGATGGCGAGTTGCATGGCCTGGTAGCGCAGCCGCTGGTTGGCTTCTCGCAATTGGCGGGTGCGCTCGGCAACCTTTTGCTCCAGACCCTGGTATAGCGACCGCAGCTCGGCCGTCATGATGTTGAAAGCCTGTGCCAGAATGCCGATTTCGTCGCGCCGCCCCACCGGCACCGTCTGCTCCAGGTCACCGCCAGCGATCTTGACGGCGGTGAGGGTCAGTTGTACAATGGGGCGGCTGATTTGCCGGGTAATGACAGCCGCCAGCAGCGTGGTGAGCAAGGCCACGGCCAACGTGGCGCCAATGAGCAGAGTAGCCAGATCATCGTCGTGGGTGAAAGCTTCGCCCTGGGCCTGCTCAGCGATCAGGGCCACTTGCAGTGAAGGCAGCCAACGATAAACGCCAACGACCGGCTCACCATAATAGCCAACGTAAAGTTCGCCCCCCTCCTGCCCCGACAACGCCGCCTCGACGGCCTCAGTGTGCAAGGCCCCAGACGCCGGGACACCGTCATCACCAGCAAAACGAAGGGCTGTCAGCGGGACAGCCTCCGGGTTGACCAGGTAAGCCTCTCCCGTCTCGCCCAGATCGGTCCGGTGGGTCATGATGGCCTGCAGGGGACTCAGGTCAGCCGACCCAACCAGGTAACCTCGCGCCTCACCCTTGTCATCCCGGACAGCGCGCCACGCCAGGATCACCGGCTGGCCTGTGACAGGGTCCGTCAGACGGGAAGGAGCGAGAGAAGCAGTAAGGTGCATGAAATGGGTCAGCCGCTGGCCATCGGCGGCAACCAGCACCTGTCCATCCGTATCCAGAAGGCCAATCTCCTCGAAAACGCCAGCATTTCGGGCTGCTTCCAAAGTTTGCTCTACATAAGACCTGGCTTCAGCACCCAGGAACTTGGTGGACAGGGACTCCAGGAAAACGCGGCGGTTGACGGGGTCATCCGCCAGCGCGTCCAGTTGGCCGGTCAATGATGTGGTCCAGGCTTCGATTTCGGCCTCTTTTAGCCGGACGACGGCTGCCAGCTCGGCCTCCACTCCTTGCCGCAAGTTGCGCCGCACCCGATTCACAGCCAGGAAGCTGATGGCCGCCAAGGGAACAATGGCCAACAACAAAAAGGCGGAAAGCAACGTTCGACCCAGCCCGCCCCTCATGCCGGTAATCGTCCGAATTTGCTCGCCTAGTGAAGAGGAAGGATGCTCAGACATCATCAATACCACACCGTGCTATTCAACCATTACGTCAATTTACCATTCCCTCGGCGGCGCAGGGATCTCGACGTTTACACCATCGGCACGCCTTCGACGCCCAGATCCCAGACTTCGCCCCCCTGCAAAATCTGTCTGATCTGTTCCAAAAAGCGATCGGCGTCTATCGGCTTGCCGATGAAACCATCAAAGCCAGACTCTTTGGCCCGTCGCATGTTAGATTGGGTAGCGTCAGCAGTGACGGCCACAATGAGCGTGTCGGCGAAGCGTGAGTTGCTGCGGAGTTTGCTCAGAGCCTCGTAGCCACCCTCGAAAGGCAGGTGAATATCCAGCAGAATCAAGTCCACACGAGTCATGCTATCAGCCGTTTCCAGTACATGTTGGCCTGATCGTTTCCACTCCTGGTGTTTGATGCCCAGGAATGAAAGCAAACGAGTGATCAAGAGATAGTTATGCAGATTATCCTCGACAACCAACACGTGGGCATCGCATGGTTCGATTCCCATTGTGTCTCTCCTGTACAGATAAGGGCACGTCCAACCAGGTCAACTGAGCAAAGGGAAGCCGCCCCTCTCGACATTCCCCCCTGGCGACGTGCTGCTGAAATGTCTCGCAAAAAAGCCCCGTGCGCTATCCCGCTTGTTATCCTGGTCTCTCAGGTCATCCCCAGCGGGTCTCGCGCAAAAAGGCAGCGATCTGTGCCGGTAACAGATCCACGTCAATGGGCTTCTGGATGTAGCCATCGCAGCCGGCCGCCAGCGAACGTTCCCGATCTCCCTTTAGCACGTAGGCGGTGAGAGCCACAATGGGCACATGGGCCAGCGTCGGGATCTGCCGCAGCCTGGCCGTCACTTCGTAGCCGTCAATCTCTGGAAGGTTAATGTCCATCAAAATCAGGTCAGGCACCTCTTGCTCGGCTATCCGCATGCCGCTGGGGCCATCATCCGCCTCCAAAACGACATAGCCTTCCACCTCCAGGACTCGCTTGACCAGGATGCGGTTCTCAAAGTTGTCCTCAATGTAAAGAATTCTTGGGCCATTCATGGCAAAGCCTCTCTTGCTACTCACACCCCTCTTAAACACAATGCTGTTTAGATAAGCGCTTCGGAGTGGAGCCTTCAGGCGGAAAAACCCGCTAAAGCTTCGACTCCAGACTCTCGACTAAATGGATTGTTCTTAAACACACATCCTGGCTGTCTCAACAATCTCGTTGACTCCGAACGGCTTGACCAATACCGTAAAGGGGCCAAGCTCCAGGATCTCTTGCAGCAGTTCGCTCTCCTGGTAGCCTGTGATAACCACCACCCTGGCCGAGTCGTCAATCTGCCGGATGGCTCTGAGCGTTTCTGGACCACTGATGTCAGGCAGCACCAGGTCGAGATAGATCAAGCCAAAGGATTGTTGCCTGACTTTCTGGATGGCCATCTGTCCGGTCAGAACGGTGGTGACCTGATAGCTATCGGACTGAAGAACATTAATAAACAGATCGGCAATGGCAGGGTCGTCGTCCACGACCAGGATACGCCTGGGAGCATTGTTATCTCCCGGCGCCAGCCAGGACTCGATATCGCTCCGCCGGAATCGCCAGCGACTCTGGACTTTGAGCGCCGGGATCCTGCTCTGTTGAGCCAGGCGATAAATAGTTTGCGAGCTCATCTTCAGGTAGGCCGCGACCTCCTGGAGCGTCATCAGTTCTTCCATAAATCCTGCCCCCGCCACAAGTGCTCTGGGTTAGTCTCCTCTATACCCTCTTACACTATTATACTATATATACTACACTTTTGGGCGCTTTTGAGTAAATGTTTGGTAAAGATTTCATAAACATAGTGTTAAGATTCCGACACGGATAGGCACTGCGAATGTCGACATAGCGCTCAAAATCGAAAGGCAAAGGCATGATTTACAGCCTCATCAGGGAGCGGCAAGGCTCTCGAAAGCGTTTAGAATCCCTCCAGCACCCGCAGGTCTGCGATGCCGCTGGTGAGGGCAGCGATCCGTTGCAGCAGGGCCAGGCGATTCTCGCGCCGGGTGCGATCCTCGGTCATGACCAGCACGTCATCGAAGAAGCGGTTGATGGTCGGGATAGCTCGTTGGAAGGCCATAAAGAGTTCGGTGAGGGAGCTCTCCGGCCCCACCTGGATAGCAACTTGCTCGTAGGCAGCGTGCAGAGCGCCGCTCGCCTCCTCGGCAAAAGCAGACGTGTCCAGTGCGTAAATTCGTGGCTGGTCACGGACGATGCGGACGCAACGGGCATAGGCGTTGAGTAGCTCCATCCAGTCGTCGCGGGCAACCCACACTTCCAGGTCGGCGACGGTCTGGGCAGCCAGGTAAGGGTCATGGCCGCGCTCGGCCAGGACAGCGTCCACCACATCGTAACGATGGCCTGCCTCGCGCAGCGCCACGCGCAGCCGCCCGACAATAAAGTCAAGGGCGTCCGACAGGCTCTCTTCAGGCACGGACACGGGCAGCAGTTCAGTCGCAGCGCGCAGGCCAGTGCGCAGGTCAAAGCGCATCTCACGGCCGATGAGCGTCCGCACCACCCCCAGGGCCGCCCGCCGCAGGCCAAAGGGATCCGCCGTGCCGGTAGGTTTAAGGCCGACGGCAAAAAGTCCTACCAGGCTGTCCAACCGGTCGGCCAGGCCCACAGCCACGCCGGGCGTTGTCTGGGCCAGAGCGTCGCCAGCGAAGCGAGGCAGGTAGTGTCCACGCACCGCCGTCGCCACAGCGGGCGACTCGCCGCCCATCAAGGCATAGTGCTCGCCCATGATGCCTTGCAGGCTGGTCAGTTCGACGACCATCTGGGTGACTAGGTCAGCTTTAGCCAGATAGGCGGCACGAGCAGCAGTGACCGCTTCGTCGGGCGACAGGTTCAGCATCTCGTCAATAGAGTGGATCAGCTTAACCAGGCGCCGCATTTTGTCGCCCACAGAGCCGAGCTTTTCCTGGAAGACGAGCGTATCCAGGCGAGGCAGGTAATCCTCCAGTGGCTTGCCGATATCGGCCTCGTAGAAAAAGGCGGCGTCGGCAAAGCGGGCGCGAAGCACTTCCTCGTTGCCGTGGCGCACTTTGCCCATGTGCAAGTCGTCACCGTTGCGGGCGGCGATAAAGTAGGGCAGGAGGCTGCCGCTGCCGTCCACGATGGGAAAGTACCGCTGGTGCTTGCGCATGACCGTGATCAGCACATCTTTGGGCAGCTTCAGGTAGGCACCCTCGAAAGTGCCGCGCAGGGCGGTGGGATACTCGACCAGGTTGGTAACTTCGGCCAGCAAGGCAGGATCGTCGGGGATAGCGCCGCCGACCTCGGCAGCCAGGGCGTTGATCTGGGCAACGATGCTGGCCTGGCGTTCGGTAGGGTCCACGACAACCTGGTTATCGGCCATGAGACGCAAATAATCATCTGCACGATAGATCTCGATCCTGGGCGAGCCCAGCGGTCGTGGTCCGCGCGTGACGCGCCCGGAACTCAGTCCGGCGTACTCGAAAGATACCACTCCCTCACCCAGGAGTGCGACCAACCAGCGGATGGGGCGGGAGAAAGCCACGCCACTCTCGTTCCACCGCATGCTTTTGTTGAAGCGGATGTCGGCGATCAGATCGGCCAGCCGTTCGGCCAACGCCTCGCCAGCGGGGCCACCCGGCTCCACCTTGAGAGCAACGACGTATTCACCACCGTCTCTGGCCCGTACCTGAAGGTCACTCACCGCTACGCCTTGCTTGCGGGCAAAGCCCTCGGCGGCGCGGGTCGGCTGCCCGTTACGGAAGGCAACTTTGGCAGGCGGGCCTTTGACCACCTGCTCCACGTCAGCCTGGCGTGGCGCGACCTCCCTGGCCAGCACGACCAACCGCCGGGGCGTGCCCAGGACACGCACCGGGCCGTGCGCCAGCCGCAGTTCGTCCAGCAGTTCCGGCACTGAGGCGCGCAGTTGCTCCAGGGCAGCGTCCAGGTCAGCGGACGGGAGTTCCTCAGTTCCAACTTCTAGCAAAAAAGTGGCCGGCCCTGTCAAAGGTTCGCCTGCCTCCGCAACCTTTGAGCCTTCAACCTTCGAACCTGGAATTGGCTTGAGCCAAGGATGCCCCATTCCCTCCCGTTGAGCGACATAGGTCTCAGAGATCTGGCGGGCAAGATCGCGCATGCGGGCAAAATAGTGAGCACGCTCGGTGACGCCGATGGCCCTCCGCGCGTCGAGCAGGTTGAAGGTATGCGAGCAGCGCAACGCGTAATCGTGGGCCGGGATGATCAGCCCGGCGGCGATGAGATCCTTGGCTTCAGCCTCAAAGAGATCGTACATGGTTTTGAGTCGTTCCACGCCGGCGTGGTCAAAGTTGTATTTGCAATATTCCACTTCACTGGGGCGCAGAACCTCGCCATAGGTGCGGCTGCCATCCCAATTGATGTCCCACACACCGCGCACGCCTTGCAGGGGGATCATCAGCCGTTCCAGGCCATAAGTGATCTCCACCGAGACCGGATCCAGCGGAAAGCCACCGGCTTGCTGGAGGTAGGTGAACTGTGTGATCTCTTGGCCGTCGCACCAGACCTCCCAACCCAGACCCCACGCGCCCAGGGCAGGACTCTGCCAGTTGTCTTCCACAAAGCGGATGTCATGCTCGCGGCGGTTCAGGCCGAGCGCTTCCAGGCTTTCCAGGTAGAGCTCCTGCGAGTTGCCGGGGTCGGGCTTGAGGATGACCTGATACTGGTAAAAGAGCTGCATCCGGTTGGGATTCTCACCATAGCGCCCGTCGTCCGGCCGGAAGGAGGGTGCGACGTAGGCCACGCTCCACGGCTCCGGCCCCAGCACGCGCAACACGGTGGCCGGGTTGGCGGTGCCGGCGCCGACTTTTTCGCTATAGGGCTGCCAGATGAGGCATCCGTGCTGTCCCCAGAATTGTTCCAGGCATGTGATGGCTTGTTGAAAGGTTAACGACACCCGTCCGCTAACCTGCGGCAACCGGAGTGACATCGGTCACCTCCATTTCAGAAAGAATCAACAAATGAAGACGTTCGCCAG
>CAYNKW010000107.1:0-12606 GCA_964397845.1 uncultured Anaerolineae bacterium | reverse complement strand
TGGTCAGGCTGCTGCGCGGGCTTTGGTTCGGGGATGCCTGGGGAGAGCACTTGCTTGAGACTGCTGTCCTCGCAGGTGTTCTGTTGGTGTGTACTGCCCTGGCTGCCCGCTTTTTCCGCTGGGAATAGTACTATTTTTGAAGAGGAGGTAACTACTCAGCCTATACTCCCAAAAGCAGCAGACTTGAGATATTTGACAGGATTAACAGGATTCACATGATTAAATCGCTGATCAAAATCCTGTTAATCTTGTAAATCCTGTCGAGAGACTGGCCAGGGTGAGTAGTTACAAGAGGAGAAGAATTAAACTGATCAATGAAAGAGTGTTAACAGCCCTGGCCATCATCGTCCTTGTTTCAGCAGGGGGGCCAGTTCCGAACTATGTGCCAAACTACAGGGCACAGCGTGAAGACGAAACGCTTGCATACAAAGATGTTGTCGAGGATATCGAATTAACGCCTGAGAATACTGTGATTCTCTCCAATGAGACTGACGGATCATTTTGCAGAGATTTCTCAGTTCTTTTGAAGGGGTTGCGTCTCGAGTGGGTCACGCTGGATACTGCCGAGGTGCCTGAATCGGCAAGGGACAAGAATCTCATTATCGTGGGAAGGCTCAATGCTGAATACACGGGAGATATGATTACAGAGTTAATACTACAGGAGGAAGTGGACTACATTCGGCAAGACGGGCACTACTCTGTACTTGAAAAGGACAGCCCCTGGAACGACAATCGAATCATCTACATCAGTGCAGGATCAGACTTGCTCCTTACCAAAAGAGCAGCAGAAGCAGCCATCACCTCCATCCTGGAGGATGCCCAGGCCAGAGCAGAGTGGTTTCTCCCTGCCTTGAGCGTCCCACGCGAGGAAGCCAGAGCGTACATCGCTCAACTTCAGTATGTACCGGACAATGACGAGTTGCCCAGAGAGGCGTTGCGTATGGATCTGGACGCTAAACTCGCGAAAAGCATTACAACTGCGGCCGCTGCTGAAGACGTTGAACGCCTGTTTTACCTGTTATCTCATGGTTGGAGCGGATACGGATATTTCAGGCCCAAGGGGGATTTTGACGCCGCCAAGGAGAACATTCTGGGCGAGCTCGACGGCAAATCAAAATGGTCTCCTGCTGATTTGTCCCGGTTGATACATGAGCATCTAGGCTTCATCCACGACTGTCATCTTAACGTGGGCGGCTACCAGTATTGCAGCCACCTGGATTTCTGGTATGATACCAGTCTTGAGTTGGGGAAGGCCAGAGGCGCGTACTATGTCTCAGACAGTGTCGAATATCGGCTTGTATCGGTCAATGGGGAAAGTCCAGAAGAATACATGTTCCCGTCCCTGAATGCCCAAGGCGACCCCATCTACAGGCTGGGAGTGCTTTCCTATTCTGAGCCAGACCCCTTGGTGTTGGCAGCCCACGACGGTCAAGCCCAGGAGCAATTTGAGATCAAGCTGTATCGTTCCGACTTTACGTTGTATCGTGATGCCAAGGAAAAGTTCGGGGAGGAAAGGATCGGTGGCATTCCCGTCCTGCGTGCCCGTTCGTTTTCTGATTACTATACGGATGAGCTGAACCAATTTCTGCAAACTGCTGGCAGGTACAAAGGAGAGCCCTACCTCATCATTGACATTCGCGGCAATTCGGGTGGCAACGACGGTTGGCCCAAGAAATGGATCGCCCGATTTACAGGCCGCACCCCTTCTTCGAAACACATTTGGACCGAATTGATCAGTAAAACATCAATGATGGGCCGTGTGAATGCCTGCGAGGAGACGTTGGCGGCCATTCCAGAAAAAGTGGGGCACTGGATCCCAGGCGAATTGAATCGCTATAATGCACAGGTAGATGCCTTCGAACGGCAATCCCAGCAACCGCACTGGACGCCGTTGAGCTTCCCTAACACACGGCGGATTTCAAACGAAACCACGATCATTGTCGTGGCCGATCGAGGTGTAGGATCAGCGGGAGAAGGTCTTCTCAGCTATGTCTACCGTCAGGTAGATAACGTGGTTGTTGTGGGAGAGAATAGTAGAGGAGCGGCGACGTTTGGGCAGGGAAGCAAGCATCTTCTTCCTCACTCCAAGGTGGCCGTTTTTCTGCCTATCAAGCTGGGCATCATGGCGGATTTGGAGTGGATAGAGGAGAGAGGATATCTGCCTGACCTGTGGATTCCAGCGGGAGATGCTTTGAATTACGCGGTTGCCGCTGCCAGGAAAGGAACGATTACAACGCAGAAGGATTTACCCGCAGGGTATTTCGAGGCCGAGTTTGTGCCAGAAAAACCTTTGAGGAGAAGTTGGGTAAGCGAACATGAAGATCTCATTGCGATATCTCTCTTGGCAATATTCGGGCTCATACCTGCCTATGTGAATAGAAAAAAGACACCGTTATTTTTCATCATCTTTGGAATCTGCTGGTTGCCACTCGGCGTTTTTTTCCTGTCCCAAAAACCTCCAGTAGGCTATGTGTTCATCATCCTGGGGTCAGTGTATCTCACAATTGGATTGTACAAATGGAGGAAGACAAAAACTGCTTCCCTGAGCAGCAGCGGCGATCTGCGCTACATTGGCAATCCCACGATGGATGCGACGACGACCTCGTCGGGCGACGTCGAGCCAATCGGCGAGTGAGGAGAACTCGGATCAGAGTGACCTATGGATCGCAGTCTTGGCACCGGAAGCAAGTGGCACACAGAATGCCCCACCTTGCTATGGGTGGGGCGTTGGTCTGCGGCAGTGTCTCGTTGAACTCGGTTCGCCGACCAGAATTCATCTTGAGAAAGGACCATCTAAAATGCACACGATAAAAGTTTCACACGTCGCCAAACGATTTGGCGAAACCCAAGCTGTCGCCGACGTATCCTTTGACGTCGAACGCGGCGAAATCTTTGGCCTGCTCGGCCCCAACGGCGCAGGCAAGACCACGACAATCCGCATGATGCTCGATATATTCAAGCCGGACCGCGGCACGGTATCCATCCTGGGCGGGCCGATGACCGAGGAGAAAAAAGAGCGCATCGGCTACATGCCAGAGGAGCGGGGCCTGTATCAAGATGCCCCCCTGGAGCGATGTCTGCTCTACCTGGCTTCGCTGAAGGGCCTACCGTCTGGGGAAGCTCGCCAACGCCTGGGCGCGCTGCTGGAACGCTTTGACCTGGCCGCGCACAAGAGCAAAAAGATCAAGGAACTCAGCAAGGGCATGCAGCAAAAGGCGCAGATCATCAACACCATCCTGCACCGGCCGGAACTGGTCGTCATTGATGAGCCATTCGCCTCCCTCGACCCCATCAACACACAGTTGGTCAAAGACCTGATGCGGGAACTGCGCGGGCAGGGAGCCACGATCCTCATGTCCACCCACCAGATGCACCAGGTCGAGGAGCTGTGCGACCGCATCCTGCTGATTGACGAGGGGGAGGACGTGCTCTACGGGAACCTGGATGAGATCCGCCGCCGGTTCTCTGGCCACGCCGTGCTGGTCCGCGTTGCGGGAGAACTCCCAACGGTGGCCGGGGTGGAGCAAGTCGCGCCCCACAACAATGCCCTCAAACTGACCCTGGCCGAGGATACCGCTCCGCAAGATGTGCTGCAAGCGCTGATAGCGCAGGGCGTGACCCTGGAGAAATTCGAGATCGCCGTTCCCACCCTGGACGAGATCTTTATCCGCGTGGTCGAAGGAACCTGTCCTGAGCCCTCAGCACATGTCCTGGACGGACAGTACAGGGTCCCTGGGCCTGAGGACCAGGGGCTTGCCGAAGGAGGCGACTAATGTCCAAACTCTGGCTCGTCGCCTTGTACGAGTACAAGCGGATCGTTTTCAAAAAGAGCTTTATCCTGGCACTGTTGAGCGTTCCGTTGATGATTAGCCTCAACATCGGCGTTGGCCTCCTGATGGAATCCTTGGAGAACGACAACGCGCCGGTCGGTTACATAGACCACGCCGGTCTGCTTGCCGATCCCATCCCCGCGCCGGTGGCCGGTTCCAGGGAACCTGTCGAGTTCAAGCCTTTCCAGACAGAGGATGGCGCGCGTGCCGCCCTGGAAGCAAAGGACATCCAGGCCTACTATATCGTGGCTGCGGACTATGCTGAAACCAGCCAGATTGACCTGGTGTACCTCAAAGAACCCGGCAGGAACGCAACCCGCCAGTTCTACGATTTCATTCAGATCAACCTGCTGAGCGACCAGCCCCCCGATATTGCCCGTCGGGCTGCATTGATCAGCGCCAATGTCATCGTGCGCTCACTGGATGGCAGCCGCCAACTCCCCGGCGGCGGGCCGACCTTTGGCATCATCATGCCGCTCTTGATCAGCATCGCCTTCCTCGTCCTGCTCGTAATGAGTTCAGGATACCTGATGCAAGCGGTGGTTGACGAGAAAGAGAACTGCACGATGGAGGTGCTGATGACCTCCATCTCACCCACGCAATTCATCGGCGGTAAGGTGTTGGGCATCGTCGCCATCAGCTTTACCCAACTCGTTGCCTGGGCTGCCGTCACCGTCCTGGGCATCATCGTCGCCCGCAATGCGGGCATCGAGTGGTTTCAGAACCTCGACCTGGATTGGAGCATCATCTGGGCGACCGTTGCGGTGGGCATCCCTGCTTATGTGCTGGCCGCCGCCTTGATGACCGCCATCGGTGTGGCAGTCACGTCATCCCAGGAAGGCCAATCAATAGGGGGAGGGTTCTTTATACTTCACATGATTCCCTTCTACCTTGCCTGGGTGCTGCTAAAGACACCTAATGCTCCGCTGCCTATCGTGTTGAGTCTCTTGCCGTTCACGGCGCTCCTGACAATCAGCCTGCGCAACATCTTTGCGGCGGTGCCCGCCTGGCAAGTTGTTGCCAGCGTCGCGGTTCAGACGCTGTGCGCTGCGAGCGCGCTCTGGTTAGCGGGCCGTGCCTTCCGCCTGGGGATGCTGCGCTACGGCCAGCGGTTGAGATGGCGCGAGTTGTTGAAAGCGAGGTCACGATGAACAAAACACTACTCGTCCTGCGTTACGAACTCGTCACCACCCTCAGACGCCGGTCGTTCCTTTTGATGGCCTTTGGTATCCCGCTGCTGGCAATATTGATCTTTGCCGGGGCTACCATCGTCAAAGGGAACTCGACCGACAGCAGCGACGCAACGTCTGAAACAGAGGCATTTGAGCTTGAGGTTGAGGGATACGTGGACCAAAGCGGGCTGATCAGCATCATCCCGCCAGACATTCCCCCCGGCCATCTGCTGGCCTATGCCGATGAGGAGCAAGCCAGGCAAGCTCTAGAGTCTGGCGATATTGCCGCTTACTATGTCATCCTGGAAGATTTTGTGGAGACAGGCGAGATATTCTACGTCTATCCGGACACGACCCCGCTCATATCTGATGGTCAAGATTGGCTGATGCGCCGGGCGTTGCTGCTCAACCTGTTGGACGGAGATATTGAGCTGGCCGACCGAGTCTGGGATCCGATGGATTTGGAGGTGACCAACCTGGCTCCAGAGCCACAGCAGGATCGCGGACCTGGGTACCAGTCAAACTTGCTGATACGCTACCTTCCGGCAATCATGGCCATCCTCTTTTACGTCTTTCTTCTGACTGCCTCCAACATTCTGCTCAGGAACATTAGCAGCGAGAAGGAAAATCAGACCATCGAGATCCTGATGCTATCGCTCACCCCCCGGCAGATGCTGGCGGGCAAGATCATGGGATTGGGAATAGCCAGCTTGCTCCAGACCATCTCCTGGGTAGGCACTCTCTTTACCTTGATGAACATGGGCGGAGGTACGCTCGGCCTGCCGGAGGAGTTCACGCTCCCCGTTTCTATCCTGGCCTGGGGATTGGTGTTCTTTACGCTCGGCTTTGCCATATATGCCAGTCTGATGGCGGGCGTGGGGGCGCTGGTGCCCAAGCTAAAGGAGGCCAGCCAGGCATCTTTTGTGGCCATGACACCGTTGATGATCGGCTACATAGTTGGCCTCCTGTCGCCGCTAGCCGAGGCTCCCCACGGAGCGATCCCAACCGTATTAAGCCTGTTCCCACTGACCGCCCCAATCGTGATGATGATGCGCTTGACGGTTGGTAACGTGCCGCTGTGGCAACTGCTGCTTTCGGCCGGGTTGATGGCCGTCACCGCCTACGCCATCGTCTGCGCCGTCGCGGCAATGTTTCGCGCCCAGCACCTGCTCTCCGGGCAGCCCTTCTCGGTAAAGCGTTTCTTCGGCGCGCTTGTGGGGCGAGCGTAGCGCGCCGGCGGTTTTTTCCGTTTGGGCCTGGCCGAGGCTACGACCGGCCGGGCTCTTTGTTTGGCAGGACCAGTCTCCCTGTGCTATAATCCGGCAGAGGCATATCTGAAACCTACGACCGAGGAAAGCGCCTGTGCCCACGCCACTCCTGACTACCAAACTCTATATCCCACCCGTCCGGCCCGAGTTGGCGCCACACCCGCGCCTTGTTGGAAAACTGAACGCAGGGCTGCACCACAAGCTGACGCGGACATCACCACGTCCGCCGTCTCCACTCCGGCCGGCTTGGGCAAGACGACGGTGGCATTCATCGTTCGTCCTTCCGGTTCCTTGGCCTGCCCGCGTGCCCTGGCCTAAAGACCGGCCCGGGGCCAGTGGCCCGGTTTGCCAAAGATACTGAGAGTGGCGTACCTGTGGGCCAATTGGCTATGCCATAGATGGTGAGACTGGTGTCAGCAGACACCCTACAGCTTTTGACACAAAAAGGAGTTGGGTGTATAATAGAATTATGTAGTAAGGACTTGTAGAAAAACAAGTTACCATTTTTACCCGTGTTTTCCCAGTGAAAAATACCAAGTTATTTTTTACAATTCCCAAGGAGAACTGATCATGAAAAAACTATCAATTTTAACAACACTAGTAGCCATCCTGGGGCTTCTTCCCTTTGGAGTTCCATCAACTGGATTCCTGGCCAACGTAACAATCGCTCCTGGCTCAGGGATCGTGGTCGCCGACACCAGGTTGGTCTCACAGCCCGGAACGATTAACATTGATGATTCTACCCCCGTGTGCGCGCTTTCCGTCCTCAAAACGGTCACGCCAGACACCATCGTCCCGAGCCCGGCACCAGGCTGCTCTACCGGAGACAAGCCAACCAGCCTGACGTTCAAATACACCGGAGAATCCTGTGCTGCGAGTGACCACGGCCAGGGTGATAAAGCCAAATGTAACGGCGATCCTGGTCTGGCGGAGCCAGTGTCTATCGTCTACACCGGCAAGGACCCGGACCAGATCACGGTTAGCCCGAGCGATCAGTCGATCTCCGTAGGTGATCTGGTAACAGTTGAAGCGACCGGAAGGGACCGACTCCATGCAAGTACCAGGCTGGAAATCCGGCAGGGTTCAAACGTGTTGCAGTCGTTGGAGATTCACACCTCCTGCTCGCAACCCCTGAAAGTTGGGGACGTGTTTGGCGGCCTGGAGTTGGTGGCCTTCAACGGTCAGCAAGCGACGGGCACCGAAGTGACCTATGAATACGAGGTTACCAATAACGGATCCGAGTTAAGCGATGTCTCAGTGGTTGATGACAAGCTGGGCACAGTTGCCGGACCGATCAGTCTGGGCGCAGGAGAGACTCGGACATTCACCCAGGTGGTGAACATCTTTGAGACCACGACCAACGTTGTTACCGTGTCAGGGTTACTGGCAGACAGCCAGGTATGCCAGGCCAGCGATATGGCGACCGTGACGGTTGAGCCGCCTCCCGCGTCTTGCGCCGATGGCAAACCCCGGGCAGTGGTATTTGAGTATACCGGAGAAGCCTGCGCTGCGAGTGACAACGACCAGGGTGATAAAGCCAAATGTAGCGGTGATCCTGGCTTTAGGGAGCCAGTGTTCATCGTCTACACCGGTAAAGACCCGGACAAGATCACGGTTAGCCCCAGCGATCAGTCGATCTTCATAGGTGATCTGGTAACCGTTGAAGCGACTGGCAGGGATCGACTGCATGCGAGTACCAAGCTGGAAATCCGGCAGGGTACAGACTTGTTGCAGTCGTTGGAGATTCACACCTCCTGCTCGCAACCCCTGAATGTGGGAGACCAGTTCGGCAGCTTGATCCTGCGGGAGTTTATCCCCGAAGGGATGCCAGTGGAGCCAGTGCGACTTGAATTGGAGAAAACGGTTGATCCTACCATCGCCCAACCTGGCGATGTGTTGGCCTATGTCATTACCTTGCAGAACGTGGGCACGGTGGTGGCCAACGATGTCAATCTCACCGATAACATCCCACTCGGCACCACCTATGTGAACAACAGTATGCAAGTCAGCAGCGGTTTTGGGCAGTATATTGCGGCTGAGAACCGCATTTTCTGGCAGGGCGACCTGGTGCTCGGTCAAACTGTCACGATTACTTTTAATGTCTACGTGCAGGATGGAGTTGTCGCAGGGAGCACCATCGGGAACACCGCTTACGCTGGCGGGGAACAAGCGACAGCCATCACCCTCATCGAAACAGTCGAAGACCCGGCCTGGGTGCTGCTCGTCTATCTCTCAGCCGATAACAACCTCGACAACCTCGACTACCACGTCATTCGCGACAAAGAAGCATTCAATGCGCTGGAACGTGCCGCCTACCTGAACCCGCGCTTGCGTATCTATGTGCAGTGGGATCGCAGCCCGAATTACGCGGGCGACACTCCCGACGACCATACCCGACGGTATCGAGTGCGCCCCGACTTGAACCCCTTTGCGCTAGCAGCCTACACCGAAGGCATAGATACCTGGGATTTGGGCGAGGAAAATATGGGTGACCCACAAACCCTCTACGAATTTATCACCTGGGCACGTAGCCGTTACAACAGCACCTACGATGCCCTCTCTATCATTGGGCACGGTGGGGGGTGGTCCCCCACCTTAGATCCAGCCCTGGGGTACACTCGATACCTGCCGACCGGCATCGCCTGGGACGATAGTTCTGGTGATTACCTTTCTACCAAGGAAATTGGTGATAGCTTGTACTGGGCTACGGATGGGCAGGTAAATCCCTTTGATGTCCTCTTCTTCGATGCCAGTATGATGGCCATGCTCGAAAATGCCTACGAGGTGCGTGATAGTGCCACCTACCTCGTCGCTTCAGAGGGTGCCGTATGGGCTCGTTTCGCTTATGATGAGTATCTCGTTTATGATAAGGGCACCGACGAGACGACGACACCGCTTGATTTTGCCGAAAAGATCGTGGCTGGCTACGCGGCCTCACTCGAAGGGTATCCACTGACGATGGGGGCCTTGGCCATTGACTTGACATCATTGACACCCTTGGCAAACGCAGTGGATGATCTCGCCCTGGCCTTGACGGAGAGCCTGACGACGACACGTCCTTTTGTGGCGCAAGCCTATACGATGACACAGAAGTTTGACTCGAACTGGGATCTGGAATTGGCTGTGCCGGACGCTTACGTGGATCTGCGCGACTTTGCTCACCAACTTGATCAACTCGTACCGGTGACAGTCACAGCAGTGCATACCAGCGCCCAGGCCGTGATAGATGCCTGGGGCAGTGTGGTAGTGACCGAGACACATCGAAATGGGCAGCCCTGGCTTGACCCGTCTGTCACGTGGAATTTTGATGGTGCCCACGGTTTGTCTATCTACCTCCCTTTGGGTGAGGATTTGTGGCTGCGAGGCTATTATCGAGGTACCGAATTGGCCCTGGTCAAAGACACACAGTGGGACGAATTCATTCACGATGGTTGGTATGAAGGGGAGCAGCCACCGCCACTGCCGTCCGGCACCATCCAACTTGTAGGCGTGTCTGTGCCCACACCCATTAATCCAGATGAACGTCCTGGCTTGCTACCAGTGCAGCGCTGCTTTCTGTATCTGCCCATGATCCAAAAGTAACAGAGTGCGTTAGCTGGTCAGTCTTGGCTAATCGGCGCGCTTTTCGAGTTTTTTCACCCGCATTTGTTGGGTTAGTTGCTTGACGAAGGTGCTCACGCCGCAACCGCCAAGCGGCTGAACCGAACCGTTATCCCACCTCAGCCCAAACCCAATGCAGCCCTTCGGCTTCGCTGAGAACACCGCCCCGCATCCTTCACCCACCACCACCGGTCGAGGTGAAGAAAGCGGGGCGGTTTGCATTTGCCCCAACGCCGCCTCTGCGATATACTATAGCCCGTGCGCGCAATCAGCCCCCTTCTTGCGCAAGCGCGCACCCGCACCCAACGCGATTGAACGACAGCGCGAGAGGCAAAGGAGGTGATGGATACAAAGCAACATGACCATCGTTTATCCGTCTGTTAGCACATCCACACTAATGAAATGCAAACTTGCGGCGGCTACTTCCAAGAGGTGCTTGCGGTGGAATACAGAAAACGATCCCCTTTCATCTTCACCTTGTTGATCACAGTCGTGCTGCTGGCGACGGCTTGTGGCGGGCCGGCGCTCCCTGCCTCTCCCCCACCAGCAGCCACGCCTTCGATGAACTCGGATCCGGCTCCGTCAGTCGATTCCTCCAGGCACGCGAACGTCGGATCCAGGACAGGCCCGATACAGAACCTCAGATTCGAGCGCATCTCGGTCGAGCACGGGCTCTCCCACAGCACCGTCAACTGCATCCTCCAGGGTAGCAAGGGCTTCATGTGGTTTGGCACCGACGATGGGCTCAACAAGTACGACGGCTACAGCTTCACCGTGTACAAGAACGACCCGGATGATCCTCGCAGCTTGAGCCACAACCAGGTCTGGTCCCTCTTTGAGGACTCCTCCGGCGTGCTCTGGGTCGGGACGTACGGCGGCGGTCTCAATCGGTTTGATCGCGACAGCGCACCCGGAGCGGGTGTGGGGCAGTTTGCGCGGTACGACGCCGATGATTTCCAGAACGTCACCGACGAGCCCGAGGAGTTCAGAAATGTCATCGCGGCAATCGGCGAGCATCCAACAGGTGTGCTCTGGATTGCAACCTATGGAGGCGGGTTGGTCAAGTTCGATCTCGACACTGAGACCTTCACCAGCTATGCGCCCGACCCGGCCGATCAGAAGTACTGGGGCCACGAATGGATCTCGGCCATGCTCGTTGACCGGTCGGGCAACGTATGGATTGGAACACACAGTGAAGGGCTCGACCGCTTCGACCCCACCACCGGGCAGATCACCAGCTACCGACACAACCCGAACGACCCGGACGGCCTGGGCCACGACTGGATTAGGGACATCATCCAGGACCGATCCGGCCAGATCTGGATTGGGACCTACGGTGGGGGACTGGAGCGATTCGACCCCGAGACGGAGAGCTTCACCCATTACCGGCACGACCCTGCAGATCCTCATAGCTTGAGCAACGACTACATCTGGTCCATCGTCGAAGATTCGGGGGGCATACTCTGGATCGGGACCTACGGCGGCGGGCTCGATGCGCTTGTCCTGAGCCCGGCCCTGAGCGGAGTCGAAGGGGAAGTCGAAGGGTTTGATCCGAAAAGCAAGACCTCTGTCCATTTCCACCACGATTCGACCGACCCGCACAGCCTGAGCAGCGACCGCATCCGGTCGATCTATCAGAGCCAATCGGGCCTCCTCTGGGTCGGGACCCAGGGTGGGGGCGTGAACAAGTCCGATCCAGCGTCAGGACGGTTCACCCACTATCGGGGAGACACCGACGATCCCCAGCGCCCCAGTGACTACCAGGTTCTCGCCCTCCACGAGGACGAACACGGCGTGCTCTGGATTGGGACCGCCGGTGGCGGGCTCGATGCCCTGGACCGGGAGACCGGGGAGTGGCAGCACTACCGGCACGATCCCACCGACCCTGGCAGTTTGGGCAGTGACGTGGTGCACGCCATCCACGAGGACGCTTCGGGGGTCTTCTGGATCGGGACCCACGACGGGTTCTACAGGTTTGACAGGCAGGCTGAACGTTTCGATCGCATGCCCCACAACCCGCCGGACCCCGGGGACGTCAAGCGGGAGACGATCTATTCCATCCACGAGGATCAGGCAGGCGTTCTGTGGCTGGGAACGCACGGGCGCGGGCTGTCTGAGTTCGATCCGGCGACGGGGGCGTTCACCTATCACCAGCACGGGTGGAATCCGGACACGGGATTCCCGGAACAGCACACCCTGAGCAGCAACTTTGTCCGTGACGTTTTCGAGGATGCATCGGGAAGGCTGTGGGTCGGGACAACCGATGGGCTGAACACCTATGACCGCGAGACCGGACAGTGGCATTGGTTCCAGCAGGATCCCAGCGACCCCCACAGCCTGAGTCACGACTGGATCATGTCTCTGTACCAAGACCGGTCAGGCGTACTCTGGGTCGGCACACAAGGCGGTGGGCTCAACAGGCTCGTCCTGAGGAAAGTCGAAGGATCTGATCCAGCCACATTCACCCACTATCGGGAGCAGGATGGGCTGGCCAACGACATGGTGTGGGATATCCTCGAGCAGGACGGCTATCTCTGGATCGGCACCGCCAACGGTCTCTCGAGGTTCGATCCGCGCACCGAGACCTTCAAGAGCTATGATGCCAGCGATGGGCTCCCGATCAACGAGTTCAGTGCAGCGTTAAAGAGTGACAGCGGCGAGATGTTCTTCGGGGGCATTAACGGCTTCATGTCGTTCCACCCGGATCAGATGGTTGACAACCCCTATGTCCCGCCC
>CAYNKW010000106.1:1451-12653 GCA_964397845.1 uncultured Anaerolineae bacterium | reverse complement strand
CTGTTAGCACCACCGCCAGCCCGGCCAGCAGTAGCACACCTGCTACACCTTTCAAAACGTCTCCCAACTTTTTCGTGGTACGTTCCTCCTTTCAGCAATCAAAAGTGCCGGGGACGTGGGCAACCACGCCCACGCTGTGGTTGTTTCCTCTCGGTACGATCGTTTGATTTCATTATATCAGATGCTATCAGATGCCAGGCCACCCATCGGGCCATCCGTCAGAATTTATTATATCACCCCCTCTTTCTTTGTCAAGGGCCCAAACCAGTGAACCAGTGTTTCGCCAGCGAACCCCCTGCGTTGCCAGGGCTGGCCCGAAGGATGCCCAATCCAACCCACTTTTTGTCAAAACAGTAAACTATGATACAATAGGGGCATCTCCCTACCGGAGCCGCCGACCATGATCGCTGGAATTCACCGAAAAGAATGGCGCTGGGCGCTGACCTGGGCGTCCGTAATGGTGGCCCTGACTTGTCTGCCGTACCTCTACGCCTGGCAGGCCGCGCCGGAGGGCCTCGCCTTTGGCGGGCTGCTGACCAACCCGCTGGACGGCAACTCGTACCTGGCCAAGATGCACCAGGGCTTCCGGGGCGAGTGGCACTTTCACCTGCCCTTCACGCCGGAGCCGCACGACGGGGCACTCATCTTTACCTATTACCTGACATTAGGCCGCCTGGCGCGGCTGCTGGGGCTTTCGCTGCCATTGGTCTACCACCTGGCGCGGGCGGTCAACGGCCTGCTGTTGCTGCTGGTCGTCTACTGGTTCTTCGCCCGCCTGGAGCGCGACCTCTGGACGCGGCGCGCGGCGTTCTTGTTGGCCGCGCTCTCTTCCGGTCTGGGCTGGCTGGCCGCGCTGCTGGGCCTGTTCACTTTGGATCTGTGGGTGCCAGAGGCGTTCACCTTTTACGCGGTCCTGGCCAACCCCCACTTTCCACTGGCCATGGCCTTAATGTTGGTCATCATTGGACTGGTGGTTCGGCCCGCGCGCCGGACGCGACTCGCCCTGGGCGGAACAGCCGGCGCTTCGCTGCTGCTGGCGGTGGTGCAGCCCTTCGCCGTGTTCGGACTGTTTGTCGTCCTGGGTGGCTATCTCCTGGCTCAGATTGCCTACGGGCGGCGCGTCCCCTGGCCGTTGGTCGGACGCATCCTGGCGAACGGGCTGGCCGCTGCGCCGGTCATCGCCTACGACGCCTGGGTCTACACGACCAACCCTGCCTTTGCAGCCTGGTCGGCGCAGAATTTCACGCCGTCGCCGCCGGCCTGGGACTATGCTCTGAGCTATGGCCTGGTGTTGATTCTGGCTCTCGCCGGCCTGCCGGGCGCCCTCCGCCGGTGGGCGCCCGGCGACAGGCTGTCAGTCGCCTGGATCGCCGCCATCGTGTCGCTGCTCTACGCGCCGTTCCCGCTGCAACGACGGCTGGTAATGGGACTGCACTTCCCGCTTTGCTTCCTGGCAGCGCAAGGGCTACGCTGGCTGGCCAGCCGGTGGCCCGTGCGGCGAGGGCTCCTGACCAGGACAATCATTGGCCTGAGCACCCTCACCAACCTGTTTCTGCTCCTGGGTGCGCTGGTGGCTGTGCGAAGCGGAGACCCGCGCCTGTTCTTGTATCACGACGAGGTACCGGCGCTGGCATGGCTGCGCGATCACGCCCCGGCCGAGGCGGTGGTGCTGGCCGCTCCCCAGACGGGCCTGCTCATTCCAGCCTGGGCCGGCCAACGGGTCGTCTACGGCCATCCCTTTGAGACCATCCAGGCCGATGAACGGAAATCCCTGGTGAGCGGCTTTTTCGCCTCCCCAGCAGGCCGCGAAGGATTCCTGGCCTCCTCTGTCGTGGGTTATGTCTTCTTTGGGCCGCGCGAGCGAGCGCTGGGAGATTGGGTTGCGGAGGCCGGCTGGCCGGTGGCCTATCAGAACGATACCGTCACCATCTTTGAAATCTCTGAACTACGTTGAGAAAACGCTATGCAGCAAGCTACAAAGGCTTCGGACTGGCGACAACTTGCGCTCCTCCTGATCCTGAGCGCTGTTTTTCTGCTGCCGGTGTTGCTTCACCCCAAAGCCCTGATCTATCCGACCTACGCGGCCCACTCGGACCTGGCGACCATTCACTGGCCCAAGGCCACGCTGCAGGCCGGGAGCGTCCGCCAGCACGGGCAATGGCCGCTCTGGACGCCGCGCATCCTCAGCGGGATGCCACTGGCAGCTAATCCGTTGGCCATGTCCTTTTACCCGCCCAGCCTGCTTTTTCTCGTCTTGCCGGTGGGGCTGGCATTCAACCTGCTCTGGGCCTTCCACTTCTGGCTGGCCGGGGCGGGTACGTACCTGTGGCTGCGGCGCGCTGTGGGCGTCTCTGTACCAGCGGCGATGTTGGGCGCGCTGGCTTTTGCCTTCACCGGCAAGATGGCGGCCCATACGGCGGCCGGGCACGTCAGTCTCATTGGCGCGGCGGCCTGGCTGCCCTGGGCGCTCTACTTTGCCGACCAAGCCGTGACGCAACGGAGCGTGCCAGCGGCACTGCTGGCCGGCGCGACGCTGGCATTGCAGGCAACCACCCATAGCCAGATCTTTTTATACACGGCCTACCTGGTGCTGACCTACGGGCTGACAGCGGTCTTTTGGACGTCGCGGTCTTTGGTCCCTGGGCCCAAACCCTCAGCCCTTGGGCCTGAGGACCAAGGGGACCAGGGGCTTGCCGCGTTACCCCCGGCAAGCCATGTCCTGAGCCCTTTGTCCCTGGGCCAAAGGACCAGGGGCCTGTCGAAGGGCCGGAACGCCCAACGCGGCGCAATGCTGTTGCTTATCATCTTTGTGGCTGCAGGATTGCTAGGGGCGGTGCAACTGCTGCCGCTGGTCGAGATGGCCCCCTACAGCAACCGCGCGTTCATCGCCGGGGAAGCCTCGGCTCAGGCACTGACGCCGACCCAGTTGCTGGTGGGCCTTTTGCTGCCCACCGGTCAGGGCGGCCACGAGCCGGTCATCTACCTGGGACTGACGCCGCTGCTGTTGTTCCCCTTCGCCTGGGCGCGCCGGCGTCAGTGGCGGGTGATCTTTTTTGCCGGGCTGGCCCTGTTCGCCCTGCTCTTTGCCCTGGGCGACGCGACACCCCTGTATCCGCTGCTGCGACGTTTGCCTGGCCTGAGCTACACCCGCACGCCGGCTCGTGCCGGCTTCCTGCTGGCGCTGGCCGTGGCGACGCTGGCCGCTGCCGGCTTTGACGCGCTGATTTCGGGTACCTGGACAGACGCTATCCGAAGACGATGGCATCTGGCTGCTCTGGGCATCGTGGCCACGGGGGTGACCACAGGGCTGGGGCTGGTCCTCATCACCGGCACGGTATCGCGGGCCACCTGGGGACTGGCGCTCTTCCCGACCTTGGGCGTGGCGGCCATCTCGGCGGCCCGGCGGTTTGCGCCTCAGCGCCCCTTGATCCTGGCCGCCGGCCTGGGCGCGCTGCTCCTGGCCGACCTGTGGAGCTTTGATCGCACGCTGTGGCGGGTCGTCTCACCGGAGGAAGCCCTTGCGCCGGGGCCTGCCCTGAGCAAAGCCGAAGGGGCCGAGGTCGCCGCCTGGCTGGCGGCGCAGCCGGGGCGGTTTCGCGTCTACTCGCCTGGCTATGCCATCGAGCAGCAGGTGGCGGCAGAGCACGATCTGGAGCTAACCGACGGCGTCGAGCCGGTGCACCTGGCCGCTTACGACCGCTACGCCAGCGTCGCCGCCGGTGTACCAATCGAGGGTTTCTCTGTCACCATGCCCCCTTTTCCAGAAGGCACCGATTTCGCCACTGCTCACCGCGACGCTGTTCCAGACCTGAAACTGCTGGGACTGCTCAACGTGCGCTACCTGGTCGCCGCCTTCGACGTTCGGGGGGAGGGGTTGATCGAACGCGCCCACTTTGGCCAGATACGCGTCTTTGAGAACCCGCAGGCAATGCCCCGTGCCTTCGTCGTCGGGCAGGTGGAAGCGGTGCGCGACGAGGCCGAGGCCCTGGCCCGGCTGGCGGCCCTTGACCCGCGTCAGGCGGTCCTGGTGGAAGGCGGGCCATTCTTGACAGGCAGCGCGACGTTTCAGGAAGCAACAGTGCTGCGCCGCAGCCCCAACCACATCGAGGTGGAAGTGAACCTGAGCGCACCCGGCTTTCTGGTGTTGAGCGAGGTCTGGTACCCCGGCTGGCAGGCCAGCGACAACGGCGAACCTACCCACATCTACAGAGCCAACGGTCTCTTGCGCGGCGTCTACCTGGAACAGGGATCGCATCGGCTGGCGTTCAACTACCGGCCACTATCGGTACAGGTGGGCGCGGCTGTTTCGGGGTCGTCGGTCCTGGCGCTGATGGGCTGTCTGGCCTGGGCCGCCGTCCGTGCCCGGAGGCCTGTCCCATGAGTGCCCAACGCGGACGGGTGGTGCTAAGGGAATGGCTCTGGGTGTTGGCCTGGGCACTGGTGCTCATGGCCTTCACCAGTCTGCCCTACCTGTGGGGCTGGTACGTCTCGTCGCCGGAGTGGGTCTTTAGCGGCTTCATGTATAACGTAGAGGACGGCAACTCTTACATCGCCAAAATGCAGCAGGGCGCCGGTGGCGAGTGGCTGTTTCACCTGCCCTACACGCCGGAGGAACACGACGGAGCGCTGATCTACCTTCATTTTCTGCTCCTGGGCAAAGCAGCACACCTGCTGAGTCTGCCATCCATATCCGTCTACCACCTGGCGCGGCTGGTCCTGACAGTGCTATTGCTGGCAGCAGTCTACTGGTTCGTCGCCTGGTTCACGGCTCATACCGCCCTACGCCGCGTGGCGACGTTGCTGGTCGCTTTCGGCGGCGGCTTTGGTTGGTTGTGGGCCGCCAGCGGGCAGCCCCCTGCGCTGGGTGCTATGCCTGTTGACCTCTGGGTGCCGGACGGGTTCGCTTTTCTGGCGGTCTATGCTTTTCCGCACATTTGTCTCTCCCAGTCATTGATGCTTTGGGCGTTGCGCCGGGGCCTGCAGGCCCTCGCCGGAGCGAGTTGGCGGCGCGGACTGGCTGCCGGGGCGGCAGCCATCCTGGCCAGCCTGGTGCATCCCTTCATCGCGCCACTGGTGATCGCCTTGTTGGGCCTCTACGCCCTCTGGCAAAAATGGCGGCGGGACCGGGCGTTCTGGCCGCAGGCCGTTGTCGTCGCACTGGTGGGACTACCAGCCATGCCTTATCTGCTTTACCTGCTGATCGTGTTCAGCACTAACCCGGTCTTTGGCGCATGGCAGGCGCAAAACCTGACGCAGTCGCCGGCGCCGATCCATTACCTGCTCGGCTACGGGTTGGTCGGTTTGCTGGCCGTCGCCGGCGGGGTTTACGTCTGGCGGCGTGGCGACGAACGGCAGACATTCTTGCTCATCTGGGCGTTGACGGTGCCGGTGCTGGCCTACCTGCCGCTCAAGCTCCAGCGGCGGGTACTGGAGGGCTACCAGGTGCCGCTGGCGACGCTGGCCGCCTTTGGCCTGGCTCGCTACGGGCTGCTGCCGTTGAGCCGCCGGCGGCCAATACGGTGGCTGACCCGCTTTCCGCGCTATACCCTGCCCCGGCTGCGGCGGTTTGCCACAACTGCTGTCGTGCTGGCCACGCTGCCTACCAACCTGTTCCTGGTCCTGGGACACATCGGCTTGGTCAGCCAGAGAGCACCGCCCGCTTTCCATCCTGTTACGTTTGTGCGTGCCGTGGATTGGCTGGGCCACCACACAGATCCTCACGAGACAGTGCTGGCCGCTTTTCGCACGGGCAACTATATCCCGGCCCGCGCTGGCAACCGCGTCTTTGCCGGTCATGGCCCAGAGACGGTAGACTCGGAGGCCAAACAGGAGATGCTTCGGCGCTTCTTTGCCGCCGGCACGGACGATGCCTTCCGCCGTGACCTGTTGCGCGATTCCGGCATCGTCTATGTCTTTCTCGGGCCTTACGAGCGAAAAGTCGGGGGATTTCAAGCAGCAGAGGCGGCCTACCTGGAGCCGGTCTACGACGAGGGTGGGGTAGCCATTTATCGGGTGGTGGAAAGTGGACAGTAGAGAGAGAAGAAGGACAGCGGCTATCCTCCTCGTTTGCCTGACAGCGATACTCCTGCTGACGGCCAGTGGGCGGACGACACCGGGCGACGAGGAAGCCCTGTACCGGGTGACGCGCAACCTGATAGAGTGGGGCGACCTGGCGGTCGAAAACGAGGCATTGACGCTGCCGGCGCGAATCGAACCGGGCTTTCTGCCCCGGCGAGACTGGCCTTTCCTGGCAGCGTATCCGCCGCTGCCGGGCCGCGACGGGCGCACCTATTCTCGCTACGGGCCGGGGCAATCGCTGGCCGGCGCGCCCTTTTACCTGCTGGGCCGTCTGCTGGCGCTGACCGCGAAGGGCCAGCCAGCTCAGCTCTTTGCCAAACTGAGTATCTCTCTGCTCAATCCGCTATGCACGGCAGCGACCGGGGCGCTGCTCTACGCACTGGCCCGCAGCCTGGGTTGGCAGCACCGCACAGGCCTGATCGCGGCGCTGGCGTACACCCTTACCACCATGGCCTGCGCCTACAGCAAAACCTTCTTTACCCAGCCGGGGGCGACCTGCTGCGTCGTAGCGGCAGCCTACGCGGCCCGCCGATTCCGGCTGGGTCACGGCGACCGGTGGCTGCTCGCCTCTGGAACTGCGCTGGGGGCGATGCTGCTGTTGCGCAATATGGCGGTGATAGCGCTGCCAGCCTTTACCCTCTACCTGGCCCCGTCGGCCTGGCGGAGACCGGCCCGGCTGCGACGAGCGCTGGTCTTTGGTGCGCCATTGGCCGGGGCGCTGCTCTTTAACGCCGCTTACACCTGGCTGCGTTTCGGGGACTTTTTCGGCCTGAACTATCCCGAAGTGACCGCCGATCAGGCCCTGGTCTACGGCCTGTATGGACTGCTCTTCAGCCCCGGCAAGAGTTTCTTTCTGTACAACCCGGCTGTCCTGGCGGGACTGGTCGGGTTGGCAGCGATGGTCATGCAAGGCCACCGGGCCGAAGCAATGCTGGCCGGCTTGCTGTTCCTGACCTATTTGCTACTCCACGCGCCGTTGAACATCTGGCACGGTGGCTGGAACTGGGGGCCGCGCTACCTGTTGCCCGCTCTGCCATTGCTGGTGCTGCCGGCCGGCGCGCTGCTGGAGGCGCCTCGCGTCCGGGGAGCAAAGATGTTGCTGGTCGCCCTCTGCCTGCTGGGCCTGGGCATCCAGATGCCCGCTGTGCTGGTGGACCATTCGCGGCACATGATCGGCCTATGGGAACGCTATCCGGACGATTTTTACAACCGCAGCCTCCTTGAGCCCTCCCTGTCGCCGTTGGTAGGACAGTGGCCGGCGGCACTAGAAATCCTGGGAATGTACCGCCACGCCGAGACGTGGCAGGCAGCCCGGCTGGCACTGGCCGAAACCTCTCTGCCAGCGGAGGCCTGGCCCGCCAGCGAGGCCAATCGCATCAGCGACGAGATCCTGCTGCGCGAGGAGTTCTTGCGGCTTAACGCGCCCGACTTTTGGTGGCTGCACCTGCCACTGCTGGGCCTTTCACCGTGGCCTGGCGCCGCCATCGCCGCCGGGTTGCTCGTCGTGGCTGTGGTGTCGGGCCGTCGCCTGCTTCGACAGGCTACGTATGAGGCGAAACCTCAAAAATGAAACAAACGCTCTCCGATCTCTGGCAACGCATCGAACCCAGGATCTTTCCCGCGCTGCCGGATAATAGGCGTGAACTAGGGCCCTGGCAATTCTTGCTGGCATTCGTCACTCTGACGGGTTTCTTTGCCATCATGGGACTCTTTCTCAGGCCCGGCGGCTTTATGGGCTATGATTGGTATCACTATTACTCCAGGGGCATCCGAGAGCCCTTTTACCCGCCGTGGACGCCCTACGTGCGATTCCTTACCTGGCCCGGATTGGTTGGCGCAAGCTACGCGGCTCTGACGCTGGCCCTTTATCAGCGCCGAGCCTCTCCTGTAACGATGGGCCTTGCCTTTCTCTCACTGCCATCGCTGTGGTTACTCTTCCTGGGACAGGTGGATGGTATTGTGTTGCTGGGGTTGACGGGCCTACCCTGGCTGGTGCCCCTGGCCACCCTCAAGCCGCAGATCAGCGCATTTGCCTTTCTCGCCCGAAAAGATTGGACCATTGCTCTTATACTTTGGATATTGCTCACCATGCTCATCTGGGGGTTGTGGCCGCTGGATATGCTCCAATATGATGAACATTGGCGAGCTATCTATAAGGTAGAAAAACAAGCCTCAAACATTGCCCTTTGGCCGTGGTCGTTACCCATAGGGGTGGTTTTGCTCTGGCTTTCACGAGGGGATATGGACATGCTGATGCTGGCCGGCTCGTTTGTCACGCCTCACCTTATCCCGTATAATTACTTTGTCATTCTGCCTGCCCTGGCCCGCGTCAATCAATTTTTGTCCATAGCACTGGTAGCGATGAGCTATCTGCCCTTGCTGTCAAACTGGGTGGGGCCATGGGGCTGGTACAGCGGGCATCTATTTGCTTTTGTGCTGTGGATAGCGCTTTACCGCCAGCGGTGTGCCTGGAAGGGCCTGGCATGACAACAGATTTGTGCGTTCTGCCTGTCCCCCATGCGGAAGCCCAAGAATGAAGACGCCAAAAGCCATGGCTTTGTGTCCCACAACGATATATCTCCTGCGCGAAGCGGCCCTCATCCTGGGCTTCAGCTACTTTATCCTGGCTGGAGGCACACTCAACGGCGTGATGCGCTTCCGCCTGCGCGTCCTTTCTCAGAGCATACTGGCGCTCATCTTTTTGACCTGGCTGATCGCACGGGCTCGGCGACGGGAACGACTGGCTCGCTCGTCACTGGACGGGGCAGTGCTGGCCTTTCTGGGTATCCAGGTTTTCACTGCTATTCTCTCCACCGACCCCCGTCGCAGCCTGGCCTTCTGCGGCCAGTGGGTCGCTTACGCCCTCTGGTTCTACCTGCTGCGCAACCTGCTGCGTCACGGCTGGCCAGCCGAGTTGGTCGTCAAGAGTCTGCTCATCGTGAGCGGTATCCTGGTGGGATTGGGGTTGGTGGGCATCGGGGCGCAGTGGCTCAAATGGTCATCGGTAGGGGATTGTGCACTGCCGCTGCCGCTGCTCCAGCAGCGGCTTTACTCCCTGCTCGGCGATCCCAACATGACCGCCGATCTGCTCAACCTGTTGCTGCCGTTGGCCCTGGCGCGCCTGGCGACGACCCGGGGACGAGGCGCGAAGGCGCTGCTGGGGCTCTGGACGGCGGCTACGCTGGCCACGCAACTGCTGACCCGCTCGCAGGGAGGAATCGCCGGCCTGACTGTGGCCACAACATCTACGTTGCTGCTTTTGCTGCCCGCCGCCAGGCCGGCCTGGTTCACAGACTGGTGGGATCGGGCTCAAGCGAAAAAGTGGCCATTGTGGCTGCTGGGTCTGCTGGCCATCGTCCTGGCGGCAGGTTTGGGAGGTGAATTGATCGTTGCTGGCAACCTATCCCAGGCGCGGGGGGGGCTGTGGACAGCAGCGTGGGGGACCTTTCTGCGCTCGCCATTGTGGGGCAGCGGGCCGTTCACCTTTGGGACACAACTCATGCTATACGAGTCCACCCCGCCCTACCCCACCTATCCGCACGCCCACAACTACCTGCTTAACACCGCTGCCGAAACCGGCTTGTTGGGTCTGCTCGCCTCGACGTGGATGACAGTCGCCCTGGGCATCGCGCTGGGACGCACCTGGCAGCGGGCCAGCCGGGCGCACCGGTCATTGATGGCCGGAGCCATAGGCAGTCTACTGGGCTTTGCGGTCCACAGCCTGGCCGACAACCACATCGTTTTGCCCAGCATCGGTCTGGTCGTGATCCTCACACTGGCCCTGGCCCTGGATGGCGACGATGCCCCCGCGATCCAGCCGCACCGCGCCCGTCGTCTTTCTGCTGCCTGGCTGGGCCTGCCGGCGTTGATCCTGGCTGCGGGTTCGCTGTGGAGCGGATGGGCCTACTGGCACTTTAACCAGGGCCGCCAACTGGCACAGGCCGGGAAGTGGACCGAGGCCGTACCACACCTCGAACGTGCAACGCGGCTGGACCACGCCTTCGCCTTCTACTCCTTGCAAAAAGGCTACGTTCACAGTGTGCTGGCTGCCGAAAGCCCGGAAGGGGAACATCTGGCCCAAGCCATTGAGGCTTACGAGCGAGGTATTGCGCTGGAGCCCAACTTTTCGCTGAACCATGCCAACCAAGCCAGCCTCTATTGGGCGGCCGGTCGTCGTGACGGAGCGATCTCGCAAATGGAGCGAGCTGTTCAACTGGCTCCTCATAGCCCCCTCTACTATCTGAACCTGGGCCATTATTACGAGGCCGCCGGTCGCCAGGCAGAGGCCGCCGCCGAGTACGAGTATTTTTTGGACCTCCAGCCGCACCTGATCGCCACCAGCTATTGGCGGCAGACTCCCTTTCGACAGCGGTTCGCCGAGGCATGGCTGGCCGCACACCCATCGCCTCTTCCGCCAGAGGATCCACAAACCCACGGCGAATATGCAAAGAGAGGTTGGCGCGATTACGAAACCGGGCAGTATGAAGCCGCTTTGGACGCTTTCCAACGAGCGTACGCCCTGAGTGCCACCAGTCCAGACGTTGCCCACGGCATCGGGCTGGCTCACATGGCCCTGGGCGACTATGAACAGGCCGACTTTTTCTTCAGCCTGGCCAACTTTTTCCTGGTTCGCTCCAACCGGCCGGAACCGCTGCTGGATTGGGGACAACTGGCCTATCGCCAGGGAGAGATCGAATTGGCCATCGCGCGCTACGAGGCTGCGCTAAGACTGGTGGAAGAGTATTCGATCTACGGCCCAGGCACGCTGGGTTGGTCGCCCTATGGCAACTTTCTCTTTCAGCGCGAGAGCATCGCCCGCGAATTGGCCCCGCAACTCATTAGCATTGACTTGACCGACGACCTGGCACAACGTTACCTGGAACTGGGCGGGTGGTACGAGGTACTGGGCGACATGGAGAACGCCATCAAGGTATACCGCCGGGTGCTGGCGCGCGTGCCTGACCTGGCCACCGCTGAGGAGCGATTACGAGAACTGGAGGGAAAGGGTACTCCCTGAAAGATGAAGGAGATACCAACCACTGCCGCGAAATCTACCGTTGTCCTCTTGCTGGCGTTGGTAGCCATCCACCCGCTCCTTCGGCCTACCCTGCCCTGGAGCGCCGA
>CAYNKW010000106.1:0-1351 GCA_964397845.1 uncultured Anaerolineae bacterium | reverse complement strand
TCTGGGCGCGGGACGCTTTTGGCGAAGCCGGGGGACTGATCGCCGCCGTCGCCTACACCTACGCGCCCTATATACTCTACGACGCCATCTGGCGTGGCAACGTGGCCGAGTCGCTGGCACTGGGCGTGCTGCCGTGGGCCTTCTGGCGGCTGCGGCGGTTGGCCCTACACGGAAGCATCCGCAACCTGGCGCTGGCGGCGCTGGCCTTTGCGATCCTCGTCCTCAGTCACAACGTCACAGCGCTCATTGCCTCACCTCTGCTGGCTGGCTACGGGCTGTTGATCTGGCTGGCCACCGGACGCTCGCGCAAGGCATTGGGCCTGCTCGCCGGAGCACTGGCCCTGGGTCTGGCGATCTCTGCTTTTTTCTGGATGCCCGCTCTCTTTGAACGGACATTCGTTCAGACGGAAAAAATGGTCACCACCAGCCACTTTGATTACCGCCACAATTTTCTGGCGCTGGACGAGCTTTTGTCGCCACCGGTGCCAACTGACGTCGCGTTGATGAACCCGCCGCTGCCCCGCAGCCTGGGATGGCCAGCGCTGGCACTGGCGGTGTTAGGCGTGTTAGGGTGTTGGAAGGTTGGAAGCCTGCGCTGGGAGATTCCGGCGATGCTCGTTGTTTTGCTCCTATGCGCTTTCCTCACCCTGCCCGCCTCCCGCTTCCTGTGGGAAAAAGTGCCGCTATTGCCTTACGTCGGATTCCCGTGGCGGTTTCTGGCACCGGCGGGGCTGATGGCAGCGTGGCTGGCAGGTGCGTCAGTCCGGTGGGGGCAAAGGTGGCGACGCGGCACGCGGGCGCTGGGCGTGGGGCTGGCGACGTTGGCAACCGTGACCTTCTCTCTGACGTGGCTCTATCCCCGCTACCTGGCAGCGATGGAGAACCTCACGCCGGCCGGCCTCATCGCTTTTGAACAGGAAAGCGGCGCGCTGGGCACGACCTCGGTAGGCGAGTACCTGCCGGCCGGGGTACAGGAACTGCCCGACACCACAGCACTGGAAGCGCAATACCAGGCCGGCGGTGCCATCCAGCGGTTAGACACAGGGTCGCTGCCGGAGGGGGCAACCATTGTCTCGGAAGAATGGAACCTGATCGGCGGCGATTCGATAGTGGATAGCCCCCACGAGTGGACGGCGACGCTGCATCTGTTCTACTTTCCCGGCTGGCGGGTGTGGCTGAACGGCCAGGAGGTGGAAACGACGGTTTCCTCACCCCATGGCCTGTTGCGCTTCCTCGTGCCGGCCGGCGAGAATCACATCAAAATTCGTTTCGGCCTCACACCCTGGCGGCTGGTGGGCACGGCCCTCTCAGTGGCGGGGTTGATAGCGTTGGTGGCGCTGGCAGTCAGGCC
>CAYNKW010000105.1:7694-12797 GCA_964397845.1 uncultured Anaerolineae bacterium | reverse complement strand
ATACACTTCTCACCTTATGGTTGCTCTTTCATAATTTTGCTGAAAAACAGGAGGCGATGGGGAATCCTCAACTTGTTGAGGTGGCTTTTGGCCGCGCGATGCGGTTGTCGCTGACGATGAGCGCCTGCTTCCAGTAGCTCACCACGAGCGATTCGCCGGTCTCCACGTCGCGGAGCACTTTGGCAAAGGCTTTGCCCGGCAGCCCGGCCTGCGTGCCGCCCCAGTCGGGTACAGTGGGGCCACTCAGTTGGACCAGGGTCTGCCTCTGCTCGTCCGTGGCCGTGACGGCCAGGATCGTATGCCGGCCAGGAAAATCAGTAGGCACGTGGCAGGGTTCAGGTACACGCCGGACACTTTGGCAAAAGTCGCACAAGACGCCCTCTGTCTCGACGCCGGTGAGATCGTTCATATCGGCCGTGAACGGCCGGTTGGCCGCTGCGCCGGGCACGTGACAGGTAGCGCAGTTGCCGGCCGTGCCAGGAAAGTCGAGCTTGTAGCCAGGGGTGACGGTAGTTGTACTGCTGATGTCGGTGCCATTGTACAGGGAGAAGAAGCGTGGGTTGACACCCGACAGCCCGTGTGCGTTGGTTACCCCTTGCGGGAAGGCCACCATGCAGTGGCCGCAACCGATGGGATTCTCTGGATCAGGCATCGAGGTTAGCCAAGGATAAAGGACTTGCCAACCACTCACCGAAAGAATTACAGTTGGGACACCTGTCACAATACCCTGGCTTCCCTAATCTGCCTCGTTGAACAGTTCGGGGTGGTACTGGCGGGCGAGTTCGACGTATTCTACCACGACTCGCTTGCCGCGTCCAATCAGGCTTCGGCTGCCTTTACCATCCGCGCCAACCGTCTCTTGTCCCGCGCTTTGGCCTTGGCATGGGTCTTGCCTCGCAGCGTCTTTTTGTCGGTGCGGTCCCGCAGATCGGCTGTGGTGACCAGGGGCAGCTCGACCGTCACCGTCTTGTAGTCTTCGGTGCGTTTCCCCGGTTCCGCCTTTTTCCCCACCGCCCCCTTTTTTCCTGCCTCCGAGGGAGTCTTCTGCCAGATGCTCACCCGCGCCAATTCCTCCTCCAGCTTCTCCCGACGGTGCGGCACCCCCATCGCCGCCTCGTACAGCGCCAGGTATTCCTTCACCAACCGCACCGACGACTGCGTCAGGAAGGCGATCTCCTCCTCCGGCGTCCCCTGCCGGTGCAGCACCACCACTCGCAAGAAGGTACTCACGTAGCGCTTGATCGCCTGCGGCGAGTGATGCACCCAATGGCGCTTTCAGGCTGCTCACTACCAGCCGCACCTGGCCGGGCCGCACCGCCGACGACGACGCTCCCCCGACCAACATCTCTTTGGCTGTGCTCAAAACTTCGAGAAACACGGAGGGAGAAGTTGAATTCCTTCTTCAATACTCTTCAATACGTGGAGAAAGGCTGCTTCTGGCGTCTTGGCTGCCAGACGGTCTTGCGTGGTTGCTTTTGACATTTGTCCGTCCTCCCCTGGGATTTTTCTCTATTCTACTCTGGGAGGGCATACCGGACAAGTGTCCTAATTTCCACTTCGCTCAAGTCGAGATTTATCATTGGTCATTTGTCATTTATCATTTTTCATTTGCCTCCTGGCGCACCTTCCTCAGATACGCTCTCCAGGTCATCGCCCACTGCGCCGGATCGTCCAGGGGGGCGTGGTCAATGGTGTGAATGGTACTGTTGTGCGGCGCGGTCTTGACCAACTCGGGATTCGTACGCGCCTCGTCTGCCACGTGAGCAAGGATGGCCACGTATTCGTCGAGTTCGTCCTTGGAATATGATTCCGTTGGCTCAAGCGTGCAGGGCTCTGGAACGATGAAGGGGTGGTGGCTGGTCCAATAGTGAACGCCAAAGTCTGCCGCTCGAAGTCCGATTTCTTCAGAATGAACGCCCGTCTCTTCCGTCAATGCCTCCCAGCTATAGCGGACCTGTTCGATCCGGCGCTTGCCCTCGGCATACGGAGCGCTCACTCCCGGGATTTCCAACATCTTTTTGAGGAGATAGTTGTTGTTGAGCACGGCGATTTCGGCCACCTCCCTCAAGCCCTCCGCGCCGAGGCTCATGACCCAGGCATATGCCCTTAGAACGACGGGGGCAACGCCATAAAACGGTCCGATCTTGCCAATACTGTCGGGCCTGTCGTAGTTCAAGCGATACTTGTTACCATCAAACTCGATGACAGGAAGCGGCAGGAACCTGGCAAGTTCCTGGGTGACACCGGTAGCGCCGACTGCCGGCCCACCACATCCGTGAGGCGATGAGAAGGTCTTGTGCAGATTAAAGTGGCAGAGGTCAAAGCCAGCCTCCCTGGCCCTGGTTATGCCCAGTATTCCGTTGGCGTTTGCCTGGTCGTAGGAGCAAAGCCCGCCCGCTTCACGGACGGCCTTCACAAACTCCTGGATCTTTGGGTTAAAGATGCCTGTGTCTTCCGGGTTTGTTATGAGCAGCCCGGCGGTTCGCTCTGAAACGGCCGCTTTCAAGGCCGCCAGATCGGGATAGCCGTCCTCATCGGGATATAGCGTGATGATCTTGAAACCGGCTGTTTTGGCGCACGCCGCGTTTGAAGGGTGAGAAAAGATAGTGGTGATGATCTCATCTCGCCGGTCTGCTTCCCCACGTGCCTCGTGGTAGGCTCGTATGATCGAGACGTTAGTGTAGATAGCTGCGGAACCGGCACCGGGTTGCAGTGAAAACCGGTCCATCCCCGAAATTTCTTTGAGAATCTGTTCGAACCTGTACATTACCTCCAGGATGCCCTGAACCGTTTTTTCGTCCTGCAAGGGATGAACTTCTGTCATTTTGGACATTCTGGCCAGTTGCTCGTTGATCCTGGGGCTGTATTTCATCGTGCAGGTTCCCTGACCGACGTCAATGTTTAGATCTGCGCCCAGGTTTTCTTGTGACAGCCTCAGGTAGTGCCGCAGCACCTGAGGCTGGGACAGTTCGGGCAGTTTGGGAGGCTGCTTCCGGCGCACGTTTTCCGGCAGGGTGGCCAGGACATCCCCGACCGCTTTTTTGGCCTCGTCTTCCACCTGGGGGACGAGGATGCCCCGTTGCCCTTCACGGCTCAGTTCAAAGATGATCGGTTCATCCCACCTGGCCTGGTGAAATCGTCTCAGTTTTGGTTTCACGTGCAGGTGTCCGTTTGTAGACCTTTGCTTGCTCATATCCCACCTCATTTTTCACTGTATAGGAAAATGTAACCCGTGTTGCGCTGGAGCCTTTTCCCCCACCAAACCGAATTCGCCAGAGTCCAGTAGGAAAATGTAAACCGTGTTGCGCTGTTTTGTCATTTCTGCAATACGACCGCTGTGGCCGCCATCATCCTGTTCCTGGTCATTTGTCGTTTGTCATTTGTCATTTCTCATTCTTCTTGACGACCTCTTTCAGTGCATTCACCAGCCGGTCAATGTCGTCCTTGGTGTGAACCTCGGTCACACAGTAAAGGGCGCTATTGCCCAGTTCGGGGAATTCTTTGGTCAGGTCTTTTCCACCAAAGATTCCGCGCGCCAATAGGGCTTTGTTGATTTGCGCAACCGTCTTGCCCGTGCGGTCAAAATTGACGACAAATTCCTTGAAATGGGGTGACTGGAAAACAGGAGCCTTGACGCCCTTTACCCTGGCTATCTCTAACATGGCGTAACGCGATCTGGACATGATGCCTTCTCCAATTTCCACCATGCCCTGAGGCCCCATAAGCGCCAGATAAACACCGGCCGTAATGCCCCACAAGGCGGCAGCCGTGCCGACCCACTCTTTGCCCTCCTCTCTGACGGCAAAGGAGGTTCTTTCGTAGGCCACGTCGCCGAAGCCATATTCTCCTTCAACGGATGTCGGGGTGATGCCAAACAGCCGGGAAGGATATTCCATCACATACTTCTCTTCATCCCGCGTAGCGATAAATCCGGCCTGGCCACCGCCAAACTGCATGTGCATACCGAGCGGTTGTATGTCGCCGCAGACAATGTCCGCCCCGTACTCAACCGGCGGCGTCAGGATGCCCAACGAGATCGGATCGACGCCTACGACGCAGATCGCGCCGTGATCGTGGGCTACCCTGGAAATCTCGTCTCCGCGAGTCTCGATAAAACCGAGGTAGGACGGATTCTCCAGGTAGACAGCGGCCGTCTTTGAAGAGATTTCGGCTTTGAGGGCATTGAGGTCCAGTTGTCCCGTCTCGGAATCGTAGCCTATCAGCTTGATCCCGATCTCGGGCTTGCAATAGTCCCTGATTTTCGATAGTTTGTCGGCGCCGATGGTTCTACATACCAACACCTGGCGGCGGCCTGTAATCCGCGATGCCATGCGGATCGATGTGGCGGCGGCTTGATACCCGTCATACGTTGGGACGTTGACGACATCCATATTCAGCAGCTCGCCCATCATGCTGGCGTACTCGAAAAGCGCCTGGAACCGGCCGTGATCGTCATAGGGTTCGCCGGCGTAGGCGGTCAAGAACTCACCCCGCTGGTTCACCTCATCACACACGGCTGGAACGTAGTGTTGCCAGCACCCGGCTCCCAAAAAGTTCAGGTGCTCTTGACAGGTCTTGTTTTTGGCAAGAATGTCCTCTACGTGCCTTTTCAAAGCATATTCGGACAAGAGGGGTTGGGGCAAATTCATACTTTGCCTGAGTCTGAGTTTCTCCGGGATATCCTCAAAGAAATCCTCCACGCTCTCTGCTCCGACCTCTTTGAGCATCTGTTTCTTTACTGCGGGCACAGAATTGGGGATATAGGGATAAACAGTCGGGTTTTCCTCGTTCATGCTCTGTTCCTCCGTCGGTCTTTCAAAGTCAAGGATATGGTTACTCTTCCACATTGGCCAGTGCAGCAAACTGCTCAATAGGATGCCACATCTTGCATAATTTGTCAATTGGCTCCAGGCGCATATAATAGGGCGGCATTTCAAACGAGTCGTAGGGCAATTTGCCAACGTGGCCCAGGGGCAATTTGCCAAATTGCCCTACAACCAGCCAATTAACGTGAGGACTGTCGTCCTCTTTAGCCATCTATCATACCAAGGAGGAATGAGATGACCTGGCGCAGCCAAGATATTCTAAAACGTCCCGAGTGGT
>CAYNKW010000105.1:2276-7594 GCA_964397845.1 uncultured Anaerolineae bacterium | reverse complement strand
AGGAGGAATGAGATGACCTGGCGCAGCCAAGATATTCTAAAACGTCCCGAGTGGTCCATGCACCGTTCTCTGTACAAATCCATGGGATACAGCGACTACGATCTGGAGCGGCCCTTGATCGGCATTGCCAACTCTTGGAACCGCATCGTTCCCGGTCATTACAACCTGAACCTGGTCTCTGACTATGTCCAGCAGGGCGTTCGCCAGGCCGGGGGCACCCCGGTCGAATTCGGCGTCATCGCTCCCTGTGACGGCGTTGCCCAGGGACACGAGGGCATGCATTACATCTTGCCCACCCGCGACCTGATCGCCAACGACGTAGAAATGATGATCCAGGCCCATCGCCTTGACGCCGTGGTGCTTCTGTGCTCGTGTGACAAGATCGTCCCTGGGATGTTGATGGCCGCCGCCCGTCTCGACATCCCGGCGATCATGGTGGTTGGGGGGCCCATGGAGGGTGGGTGTGAATTCGACGGCCGCGCCGCCGACACCACCTCGCTCACCGAAGGGCTGGGCATGTTAAGGACCGGCAAGATCGACGAGGCGACGTATAGCAAACTGGAAGACTGCGCAACGCCGACCTGTGGTTCATGTTCTTTCCTGGGCACTGCCAATACGATGTGCTGCGTGGCAGAGGCCATGGGCATGTGCCTTCCGGGAAGTGCAACCATCCCGGCAACCCATGCCGGCCGCCTGCGTGCCGCACAGGCATCTGGCCGCCAAATCGTCGAACTGTTGAGGAACGGCGTCACCGCGCGGGCGATGATTAACCAAAAGGGCATCGAAAACGCGATCCGCGTCAGCACGGCCATCGGCGGATCGACCAACGTCGCGCTGCACATACCGGCGATCGGCTACGAGGCAGACTGTGAGATCACCATGGGCCACTTTGAAGCGTTGTGTCGCAGCACGCCTCACATCGCCAGGATGAATCCAGCGGCAGCGGCGAACGTGCCAGATTTTCACAATGCCGGCGGCATCCCGGCGGTCATGAAAGAGATGCTGCCCCTCCTGCACGGCGACGCCATGACAGTCGCCGGCAAAACGGTGGCCGAAAACGTGGCCCACGCCGAAACCCGCGACAGGCGCATCATCAAGACGATGGCCGACCCCTGGCGTCAAGAAGGCGGGCTGGCTATTCTCGGCGGGAACCTGGCCCCAAACACGGCAATCACCAAGCCGGCGGCGATCGTGCCACAGATGCACACGTTCACCGGTCGGGCTCACTGCTTTGACTCTGAGGAAGCAGCCAACCAGGCCATCCTGGACGGCAAGGTGCAGGCTGGTCGAGTGGTGGTGATCCGCTACGAAGGCCCCAAGGGCGGCCCCGGTATGCGAGAAATGTACACGGCGATGAAACTGCTATACGGCAGAGGGCTGGCCCTCAAGACCGCGCTGGTGACGGACGGTCGTTTCTCCGGCACCAACAACGGCTGTTTTGTCGGCCACGTCTCGCCAGAGGCCGCCGAGGGTGGCCCGATCGCCATTGTCCAGGACGGCGACACGATCACCGTAGACATCCCAAATCGGAGCCTACACCTGGGGGTTTCGGACGAGGAAATCAAAGGCCGCCTGGCCAGATGGCAGCGCCCTGAACCAAAGATCAAAAAGGGCTACCTGGCGCTTTACGCACGCCTCGCCGAATCAGCCGACAAGGGAGCGATTATCAAACACAAATTCGAATCGCTCATGCCCAGTACCGTGTAGTTGCTGAAAGGTCAAGGCGCCCCATTTGCAAAGGCTATCATCTGGCAGGGAAATTGGCCATTGAGGAGCCTACTCAAATGATCGGCCTTTGCACTTTGTGCGTCGGTTTGTGCCTCAACCATTGCCCGCTGCTGGGTAACCAGCGGCCGTTTGCTGCTGGTTGGCTTTTGCAGTACAATACGGCCGGTCCGGGCAAGGCCCTGATCAATCAGCTAACCAACCCACCAATCCTTCATAGAAGCCACCACACCCATGAAGATCCTCGTGACCGGCGCGACGGGGTTCATTGGCAGCCACCTGGTGGAGCGTTTGGTCGCTCGCCGGTATAACCTGCGCGTCCTGGTACGTTCCACCAGCGATCTGCGTCGCTTGCGCGGCCTGGGCCTGGAACTGGCCTGCGGCGACGTGCGCGACTACTGGGCCGTCCGCGAAGCAGTGAAGGGTGTGGATGTCGTCTATCACCTGGCCGGGGTGATGCGCGACTGGGGCCCGCGCCAGCTCTTCCTGAACGTGAACGTCGGCGGCACGGAGCACCTCTGCCAGGCGTGCGTGGCGGAGGGCGTGGAGCGCCTGATCCACATCAGTTCTGTCGCCGCTACTGGCATGGAGGATTATCCCGGCGTCAAGGACGAAAGCGCGCCGCTCATCACCGGCTCCCGGCGCCATCATCCCTACTGCTGCTCCAAGGCAGAGGGCGAGCGGGTGGTGCGGCGGTACGTCCGCCAACACGGTCTGAAAGCCACGGTCTTGCGCCCCAGCTACGCCTACGGCCCCCGCGAATTGAACGTCGGCATATACATCGTCGCCCGCCTTCTACAGAGGCATTTTTACCTGCTGCCCGGAAACGGGCGCAACTATCACCAGATGATCTACGCCACCGATGTGGCGCGGGGTATGGAGCTGGCCCTTCAGCCCCAGGCTATGGGGCAGACGTATATCCTGGTAGGGCCGCGCACGACCGCCCGCCAGGTCTACTCGGCGCTGACAAGGGCCATGGACCGGCGAGACGTGATCTATGCGCCCAGGGCTATCGGTTGGCTGCTGGGCGTTGTACTGAACGCGGCTTATACGGCCGCGCGGGCCAAACGAGCGCCGCTCCTCACGCCCTTTCGCCTGGGCATCCTGGCCAACAACAACGCCTGGGATGGCAGCAAGGCAGGACGCGAGCTGGGCTTTCGCTACCAGGTAGGGCTGGAAGAAGGCATGCAAAGCGCGGTGCACTGGTGGCGGATGCACGGGTATTTGTAGGATTGGTAGGTTGGAAGGTCAATTTCCCGACCTACTCCTGTTCCGGAATGACTACTTGGCCGTCGTAGAGCTCGGCGAACCGTTCGGCGTCGGCGCGGGTGCCCACGACGCCAGCGCCGTAGTGCATAGGGATGGCGACTCGAGGGCTGATCCGCCGGGCGGCGTCGGCGGCTTCTTCGGCGGTCATGACGTAGGTTCCGCTGACGGGCAGAAGGGCGATGTCCACCTTTAAGCTGTCCATCTCTGAAATGTTGTCGGTGTCGCCAGCGTGGTAGATGCGCTGGCCGCCGGCGGTGACGATAAAGCCGACGTGTCCTGCTTCCTTGGGGTGAAACGGCTTCCCGGGACTGCGGAACTTGTTGAGGTTATAGGCTGGCACGGCTTCCAACTGGATGCCGTTGACCGAAAGACGGTCACCCGGCTTGACGACGCGCACCTGTCCTTTCTGCCTTTTCAGCCTCTTGGCCGACGCCGCATTGGTGACGATCACCGTCTCTGGCCCGGCGATCCTGGCCACGTCGTCCGGCGAGCAGTGATCGCTGTGCTCGTGGGTGATCAGTACCAGGTCGGCCGGCGGTGCGGTTTTCTTCAGTTTCCAGGGGTCTATATAAATCGTCTTCTCGGCATCAATGCGGAAGCTGTCGTGACCCAGCCAATGGATGTTCTCCAACATAACAATTCTCCTCCTCCCCTACGCAGAATTAAGCCTGATCGGTTTTTGGTTTGCTGTCATTATAGCATGAAGGAGGCGCTGCGTCAATGTGCAATAGTCGTGTAGCAGGAGCACCGATTTTAGCCAAACTCTGGATCGAATGTCATTCTGAGGAGCGAAGCGACGCCTGTCCTGAGCCCTGTCCTGAGCAAAGTCGAAGGGGAAGTCGAAGGGAAGGCTCTCGTCCTTTGCAGAGGTTGATTTCGCTTGCCAAGAGCGAGACTCTTTGCCTTCGGCTCAGAGTGAAATTAAAATCGGTGCTCCTGAGTCGGGCAGGCTTTTCGCAACTGGCCGACTCTGTGCAGCGATTGCCCCTCTGGCTGCTGGCTCTGCTTAGCCTGGGGGGCTACACTCTCATGCGCTTCTGGTTCCCTTTAGCGCCGTATTTCAACCATGTCCCTCAGCCCGATATTTGTGAATTTGCGCCGTCGGTTGGGGCAGGACTGGGTTACGTCGCTTTATTATGTGTTCTCTTTGGCCTTTACTGGTTGGCTTATCAACGGACGTGCCACAGCGACACTCCTTTGTCCCTTGTCTCTATTATGCTTGCAGCCGTTCTCTTTAGCGTGCCCCTCCTGTCCACTTTTCCTTTCAACGCCACCGACGTTTATCGGTATTTCATTCGTGGCCGTATCAGCGTCGTTTACCGACAGAGCCCTTTTCTCATGCCGCCAGATGCCTTTTCCCTCGATCCCTATGTGCCTCTGGCCGGAGTATGGGCCGGGGACACCTCTCCCTATGGTCCGGTATGGGAACTGACAGCGGCTGTCATTACGCTATTCAGCAAGGACGACCTGCGACTTGGCTTACTTTTGTTCAAGGGGCTGGCTGGGCTGGTTCACCTGGCTACTGCTGGCCTCATTTGGATCGTGTTGGGTAAGGCCAGGCCCGCACAACGCGCTGGCCGCACGTTGCTCTGGGCCTGGAATCCAGCCCTATTGCTGACCTTTGCTGTTGATGGACACAACGATGGCCTGATGTTGTTCTGGCTGCTGCTGGGATTCTGGCTGATGCAGTGCCGCCGACCGGCATTGGGGCAGATTTTCATGGTCCTTGCCCCGCTGACCAAGGCCGTTGGCTTGTTTCCTCTTCCCTTCTTTTTTTTGGCATCCTGGCGCAGGTTACCCAGCGCCCGGGCCAAGGCTCGTTTCCTGCTTGCCAGCGCGCTGGGCAGCCTGGCAGTGGTCTGCTTGGCCTTTTTGCCCTTTGGTTCGCCGCTCACCTTGGCCCGACGTTTGCTCCAGGAAGCCAGCACCCGTGGTGGCTTTTCTTCTGTAGCACTGCTCATCCTGGCTGTCCGCCGCTGTGGGTTCAATCTGTCTGCCAAGTTCGTCGTTCAGGTAGCAAGCGTGCTGTTTGGCTTGCTGGCTCTGTGGTTACTCTGGCGCGCCTGGCGTGGCCGCTCCCCCTTGCGAGCGGCTGCCGATGTATTTGCTGCTTACCTGGCACAGGCTTTCAGATTCCGCATCTGGTACGCTGCCTGGCCCTTTCCCTGGTTGCTGCTGGACTTGTCAAATAGCTCCCGCCGCTTAAAGGCTGGTCTGTGGCTGCTACTGACAAGCCAACTGTCCGTGTTCATTTACGGCCATCTTTGGTTTTACCTTCTTGGCGGGGATCACCTGTTCACCCATCTGATCGGTGTGCCCTTTAC
>CAYNKW010000105.1:0-2176 GCA_964397845.1 uncultured Anaerolineae bacterium | reverse complement strand
TTTACCTTCTTGGCGGGGATCACCTGTTCACCCATCTGATCGGTGTGCCCTTTACTTTTGCCCTGCCCTTGCTGCTGGCCTTTTTGCGCCCTGGCGGTGCCTGACAATCTGCCGTCGTCTGAAGCGTTAGCTTGCTTCCTTTTCCACGGCTATCGCACCGGGATCTTGCCCTCCGCCTTGCGCTGTTTGATGATCTGCTCGGCGATGGCATCTGGCACGAGATCGTAGCGGCGGAACTCCAGCGTGAAGGTGACCCGGCCATGAGTGAGGCTGCGTAGGTCGGTCGCATAGCTGCGGGCCTCGGCCAACGGCACCTCGCCGACCACGTTGCGCGTGCTGCCCCGCGTGTGGATGCCGGCCACGCTCCCGCGCCGTCGTCCGATGTCGGCCACCACGGCCCCCAGGTGCTCCTCGCCCACGTTGATGTCGGCACGCATGATAGGCTCGAGCAGCGCAAGGCGGGCCCGGCGCACCGCCTGCCGCACTGCCATTGAGCCTGCGATCCGGAAGTCCATTGATGCCGAGTCCACCTCGTGAAACTTGCTGGCCAGCAATGTCACCCGCACGTCGGCGACCGGGTAGCCGGCGATGATGCCTTTCTCCAGCGCCTGGCGTACGCCCGCTTCGGTAGGAGGCACAAACTGGCCTGGGAGTTCGGAGGGAGGAACCATACTCTCAAAGACGACACCCTCCCCACGACTCAGTGGCTCGACACGAAGGTGTACCACGGCAAAGTGGCCGTGGCCGCCAGTTTGTTTCCTGTAGGCACTGGTTGCCTCAGCCGTTTGGCATATCGTCTCACGGTAGAAGACCTGTGGTAGGCTTACCTGTGGGGTGATGCCAAACTCGGCTCGCAGCCGGTCCACGGCGATCTCCAGATGCAGTTCCCCCATCCCGGCCAGCGTCTGCTCTCCGGTCTCCGGGTCGAAGCGGACGACCAGTGTGGGGTCCTCGGCGCACAGCCGCGCCACACCCTGGCGCAGTCTATCCCGCTCATCGCCAGAAGCCGGCGTCAGCGCCACCGTGATGACTGGCTCCGGGAAGCTGAATGTCTCCAGCTCGATGGGATGGGCCGGGTCACAGAGTGTGTCGCCAGTGACGGCCGACTTGACACCCACCAGCGCCATCACGTCACCGGCCGCCATCTGATCCACCTGCTCGCGGCGGTTGGCGTGCATAAGGTAGATGCGGCCTACCCGCTCCTTCACCTCAGCGCGCGGGTTGTAGACCGTCTCCCCGACCTTCAAGTGACCGGAGAAAACCCGCACCCAGGTCAGGTGACCCACGTGCGGATCGGCGACGATCTTGAAGGCGGCAGCACACAGCGGTGCGTCAGGGTCGCTGCGTCGCTCGATGATTTGCCCCTTATTGCCCGGTACGGTTCCCAGCACGGAAGGCACGTCCACCGGTGATGGCAGATAGTCAGCCACAGCGTCGAGCAAGGGTTGCACGCCGATGCGACCGCGCGCGGAACCACACAACACCGGTACCAGTTCACCAGCGACCGTGGCACGGCGCAACGCCGCCTGAAATGCCGCCACGTCCGGTTCGAGCCCCTCCAGTCGTTGCTCCAGCAGCGCGTCGTCCGTTTCGCAGATGGCATCCAGCAGCGACGCACGAGCCGAAGCGACAGCTCGACCGAGCGGTTCGGTTGAGCTCACCGTCGAAGCCTCGCCAAAGTCCTGGGCCTGCATCGAAGGCGGAATCGTCTCTACCACCGGCTCGTCGACCGGAGCACCGGCCTCGTTGCGCCAGATCAACGCCCGCTGGCCGATGAGGTCTACGACGCCGGTGAGCGTGTTTCCGCAGCCGATGGGGAGTTGCAGCAGTACAGCGTGTGGCGTGAGTCGCTTGCGAATGTCGCCCAGCACGCGCTCAAAGTCAGCGCCCGGCCGGTCGAGTTTATTGACAAAGATGATGCGTGGCAGATTCTGGCGATCGGCTTGCAGCCAGACCGTCTCGGTCTGCGTCTCGACGCCACCCACGCCGCACAGCACGATCACCGCGCCGTCAATGACGCGCATGGAACGCACAACTTCGGCGGTGAAGTCAATGTGACCGGGTGTATCAATCAGGTTGATGCGATGGCCACGCCAGTGGCAGGTGGTGGCGGCGGCAGTGATGGTGATGCCACGCGCCCGTTCCTGCTCCATCCAATCCAGTTGCGTACTGCCTT
>CAYNKW010000104.1:0-12799 GCA_964397845.1 uncultured Anaerolineae bacterium | reverse complement strand
TCCGGCTCACTCTGGCTGCCACTGCTTCCTGTGAACTGGCGGCACAGGAGCGATGGGGTAAAGCACATTGCAGTCATGCACTACTATTGACATTTTCCTACTACTGTGTTATCATTTGTCTACCAGAGTCCAGGAGGTAAGACAATGCAAGCCATCGCAGCGCGAATGAGCGCCAAATATCAGATAGTCATCCCCAAGCCTGTGCGAGAAATCCTGCGCCTGCAGCCACGGGATACCCTTCTGTTCCTGGTGGACGGTGATACCGTCATCCTGCGCCCCCAGCCGGCCAGTTTCACCCAGGCCCTGCGCGGGCTGCACCAGGAACTGTGGCCGGACCCCGACGAGTGGCTGGAACAGGAGCGCTCCTCATGGACGTAGACGACCTGCGCCACACTCTATCCGGCTGCCGGCTGGTCGCATTGGACACCATGGTGCTCTCCTATCACCTGTCCAACCACCCCCGCTACACGCCACTGACCAGCGCTGTCTTGGAGGCCGTTGAGTCCGGCCAGATTAGCGGTCTGATCACAACTGTTACCCTGACCGAGGTTCTGACACTCCCGGCCAAGGCGGGGGACCGGCAGGCGATGCAGGATTACGAGCTCTATCTCACTCACTTTCCCAACCTGCGTCTGGTGCCGCTGGACGCTGTCCTGGCGCGGGAGACGGCACTCGTGCAGGCCGCTACCGGCCTGCGGACGCCAGACGCGGTCCAGGTCGCCACGGCGCGGCTGTCCGGCGCGGATGCCATTGTGACCAACGACCGCCGCTGGGTCGGGCGGGTGACAGCGCCGGCGATGGTGATGCTGGATGAGTACCTGGCGTAGCCCAGCTTTTCGCTTTGCTGGGGCCGGAGGACTTGGCGTCTCCGGCCCTGGCTCGCTTATGACTCGGGGAAGGCGAGGCCCATCTGACGGCCGGACAGCGCGCCCGGTTGGCAGAAGCCGATAGAGTTCTCCTGCAACAGGCTGGACGTTTCTACCAGGCCATGCAAGGGATTGCCGATCTGGAAGCCTGGCGTCGTGACGAGAATGTGCCGGCCGCCCACTGGTGGTGGTATCTCGATGTGCTGGCCCGGTTGCCCGAACTCCCTGCGCGCGAGATGGCAACGGCAGGGATGCCGGTCTGATTTATGGCTCTTAAATGATTATTGCTTCTGGTTTCAACCGTTCCTTCATCAAAAAGTGGCCCACAAGTTCAGCGTGGGCATGAAACGCGGCGGTGCCCAACAAAGCTCGGTAGCCGTCGTCGGCTGTGCCGTTGATAAAGCGGACGGTGAGTCGCCGGGCCCACAGACTGGTGCCGCGCAACCGGGCAATCATCGGCCCTACGCTGTCTGGAGGAACGATAAGCATGGGCAGGTATTGTTCGGCCAGCGCAGTCACTATCCGCGTGTCCAACGCGCCGGCCAACACGTCGCCACCCCGTTCACGAGCCTGCAGCCGGATGCCGCTCAAAGCCACTGGCGCGCCACACCACTTGCGCTCAAAGTCCTCGCGTTCACCCTCGCTCTCGTAGACCAGCTCCAGATTCAACTTGGGTTCGCGCCTATCCAGCAACCGCAGGTAGAAATCCCCTCGCAGGTCAGTAGAAGCACAGTGCCGCTCGAATTGGCTACGTGTCATCGGCGGTGAGAGGTGATAGTTGCGGATCAGGTGAAACAAGCCATAGGTGTTGACCGTCTGGCTGGAAAAGACGTGCCGGGGATCGTAGATCACGGCCGTTGGCCCCTGGAAAGCGTCACGGAACGAAAAGAGAGCTTGCGTCACGGAGACCTGGCTTTGGACAAAAGCCCGCAAGTCCTGGCGTTGTGTCTCGTCGCCCAGGATGTAGCCCAGGTGAGACAACAAATCGGCGGGGTCTGGGCGGCCTTGTGCCGGATCGAGCCAGTCCAGCCAGTCTGCCACGTGCCCGGCGGTGTATTTGTCTTGGGCTATTTGGCCATCTTTTGTTTCGCTCAACCAGCGTTGCCGGCGTTCTAATTTACGAAAGAACCATCGCAGGCTGCCCAGCGTCCGCCGACTGCCAGGGCAAAAGACTTCCCGCACCCGGTCAAAGAGTGCTTCTATCTCACCCTGCAAATCATCGGGCAGCACTTTGCCGATTTGGTAGATAGGCCAGAAACTCTCGACAATGGCGTGGGAACGGATGTAGCCGGTCAGGTTGTGTTTGGGCGGCAGATGCTCACACGCGACGATGGTTTCGGAAAATTCGGCCCGCGTGAGGGTTTGGCCATCGTGGACTGCCAGAGCTTTCGCGGCGTTAGAGGGCAGAATCGCCACTGCCTGGCTCGGTTGTGATGACGTTTCGCCCTTGCCCAGCACTCGGCCTGCCCGTCCGATGCGTTGCACCAACTCGTCGCCATAGCGCGCGTCGCAGATCACAAAATCCACGTTTTGCCGTGCCTTGTGCAGTTTGGCAAAGTTGTAGCCAATGTCCACTGTCGGTGTGGCCAGGATGAGATTGCGACCCGTAGCCTCGGCCCGTGCCTCTGGCGGTTCCGGCCCGGTGATACGCCCCATACGTTCTTCGGCCAGCACCCCCCGCAGCAGTTCATAAACCTCGTTCACCCGCGCCAGGGAATTGCTGATGAGCGCGCCGTCCAGTCCCTCTTGTGCAACCCAGCGCACCAGGTTTTGCTGGTGAGCAGCCACCCAGCCCTGAATGTCGCCTTCCAACACTGTCAATTCTAACGGCGTCAATGTGGGTAGGGTATCCAGGCTCGCGCTTTCCAACGGCTCGTTATCTGGACTTATCCGCGTCCAGCGTGAGCCGAACAGACGGTCGAGGTAGGTGACTACTTGCTCGGCCGGCGTCGCCGAGAGCAAGCACACCTTGCGCCCACGTGTTTCAAAGTAGCCGAACTGGTCGAACAAGGCAAAGGTAAAGAGAAAATTAGCCAGTTGCTTGCTATCGTAATAGTGGAACTCGTCCACCACGATGTAGTCAAAGGCGGTCAAGAAGCGTTCAAAGACATTGCGTCGGTCGTGCGCGCCGTAGCGAAAGTAGAGCGCGTAGTAAAAGATATCTGGGTTTACCACCAGGATGATGGGCTGGCGGCGGGCAGCCTGACCCTCGAACTCGAGGTAATTGCGAATGAGCCGTTGCAGTACCTCACCGGGGCGGGTGGGAGTGGCATCGGGGTTCTGGGTCAGGCGCAGCGCCCGCACCTCAGCGGCGTTGACCTGCCACACTTTGAAATCCAGATCGTTCTCATTCACGAACTTTTGGATGTCCTCGGCGTGCTGCGCCAGCAGCGCGTTGGTCGGCGCGATAAAGAGCACGTTCTTGCCCTGGTCGTCCAGTTCAAACAGGTAGAGCAAACTGGCCTCCGTTTTGCCCGTGCCGGTGTCGTAGGTGTTTATCACCAGGTCGTGGGTGCGCAAAGCCTCCAGTGTGCGCATCTGGTGAAGAAGCGGCCGATGGTCAAGGGTAGGAAAGGGAAAGACAGGAGCAAGTTTCTCCTGTCCTCCCTCTAGCCAAAGCGTCGTCATGGCAGATTCTCCACTCCAAAGCGCATCCCCACCGGCAGCAGCGTCCCATCCTGCAATCGGTAGAACCGCCCGCTCAAGCGCGCATTGCGTACCAGTGGTGTAGGGGGCACGCTGATCAGATCAAAGATCGTGGGCGGCATCTCGGGTGGCAGGTCGGCCGGATTGAGCAGGAATGGAATGGTGACGTTTTCCCTCTCCAGCACTTTGGAGGACATTTCTGTGACCTCCACGCGCGCCTTGCTCATGAACTTGCCCAGGCGGATATAGCGCGGCACGGTGAGAGATTCCCGGCTGAACACATAGCTTACCGCCTGGTTGCCGATGGCTAGAAAGCGGATGCGTCCATACTGCGGGCGATTCTCCAGACCTACCTTCTTGCCGCGGTCTGTCTGGCTGCGCTTGATATACCAGGCTGCCCCGCGCTTTTCCATCCAGGTACCGTCAGGACGGGTCACGATGGTATTGTTGGCCATAGCGTACCAGTAAGCATCCGGCTGTGCATTGAACTTCCCAATGGTAAAACGAGGCTTTCCCAGAATCGTGGCCGGCGCAACGTACACTCCCTGCTCGTTCAACGTTCCCAGGTGCGTCTTGTAGTAGATGGTGCCATCGTTAAAGTAGGGAGCCTGGCAAAAGCCAAAGGCGTAAGCCAGTGCAATGTTGCCGATCAATGGTTCCGTCTGATAAGTAGCGCTCACCTCGCGGCTGCTGAAAAAGGTCGCCTCCAGTAAAGCGAGTTCACAGCGGTAGACGTGCATTCCGGCACCTCCTACCCTTGCGGGCCATACATCTTGGTCACTGCCTCCAATGTGGCCTTGACCACATTCTCGTCCCCATAAAGTGTTGTGATCTCGTCCACCAGGGCCGTGACCTCATCGGGGGGCAAAATCGTGAGCTGGCCCACGACGCGCGGCGTCAGCTCGTCAGTCGCTGCCCGCATGGCCTCGATCACCATCTCGGCCCGTAGCGGGAAATCCGGCTCGGTCGCTTCTCCCCGTAACCGGTCGTAGACGGCTTGCGTGAGTTCCAGGTTGCTGAACACCTCGCAATCGCTCAGAATGATCCCGGCCAGGAAGTTCTTGACTTTGCCGATGCGCGAAGAAATGGCCCCGTAGCGCGTGGAACGCAGGATGTTGCCCAGCACGTAGCGGAACTCGCCAGCGGTCACGTCACGCACGGTTTCAATGTCCAAAAAGACGGTCTCCGGCTTGACATACTCGTCTGAACCGATGCTGGTGGAGGGCTTGCCCGTCTCGGGATCGCGCATGGTGCTGTTGTCGAACAAGGCGTTGAATTGCTTGGTGGACGTCACGACGCCGGCAGGGTGCAGGCTAAAGGCGTCGTCGGTCACGACGCGCGACTTTTGCGCACCGCCGCCGCCGGCCGCGTAGCCATAGATCATGCAATCCATGCAACGCTCGCAAGGGTTATTGCGGTTTAGGGCGCAGATGCCGCTTTTGGCATCTTTGGCAAAGAGCAAGTCGTGGGCGCGGAGCAACTCTCGTCCGGTGCGGCGCTCCACCGCCGTTTGCTTGCGTTTGCTGATCACCACGCGCTGGATGATCTCATCGCCATTCGATCCGGCGTGGACGAACTCTTTGCTCAATGGCTCGCCGCTGCCCTCGGTGCGAAAAATGGCTTCCGATTCAATCCGCCGCACCAGCAGTAGACTGATGTAGCGCCCCTGAGGATAGTTGCTGTAGGCGGGCAAAAAGCGTTCGGCGTATTGGTTAATGATGGACATGGCTTATCTCCTTTTTGTCGGATAGCTGGTTGGTCAAATAGTCTGTTAGTCGGTTGGTCTGGTGGTTGGCATATCAGGTTTCTTCGGTGGGTTCCACCTCGAGCTCTGGCTGCGCGGTCTTGTACGGGATTTGCTCGCGGATGTAAAAGTGGAAGGCGGATCGAATCAGCTTTTCGTCGCTCAACAGTTTGCGCAGGTTGCCGCCATAGATGCCTTGCAGCACGCCACCGAACCACAGATCCACGAATTGTTTGGTCGCCGCCCACTTTTTGCGACCCGGCTTGTAACGGTCGTCGGCAATGCGGGAGAGGTGGTCAAAAATGTCCTGGACAGCCGCCGCTTTCAAGGTCTCCCGGTCGGCAGCCCCACCAGGGTGGCCGAGCTTTTGGAACACCTCATTGACCGGGAACAGCAAGCTGCTCTTTACCAGCGTGCGTCCTCGCAGGCCGTTCTGCCAGGCTATTTCGGCCAGCCGTTGCAGTTGTTCACTCAGTTTGGTCATAAAAGAACCTCCTTTGCTCAAAGCTAATGATTCCACGTGAGGAAACGCCTGCCGAGACAGCCACGTCAGCAGGCCTCCCTCTTGCTGCCCGCGCACGCGGGCTTCCAACAGTTTTTCCGATTCGTAAAAGATGTTGAGCGGACTTCCGATGAGCGCCCGCACCAGCCGGGGTGTGTTATCCCCGCTGGTAAAGGTCAGCCGCCGCAGAGCAAATAGATGCCCCACCTCCTCCCATAGTGCCGGCAATGGCCCCTGTTTGTCCGTCCCATCCTCAAATTGAGCATAGTCGTTGCGCGGCAACAGTCCTTCGCAGGCCAGCGGGATATTGTCCACGTACAGGTCAGGGATTTCGTCCTTGCCCAAAGGCGGGACGGGAGCGTTGCTCATCAGCACCTTGACTCCAAAGTGGCGTTGGAGGAGTAGCGCGTTCCACAGGGCAAACAGAAAACGTTCCGTGTCGTTCTTGCCGCCAGGGTTGATGGGAAAGATGAGCAGATTGCCCACTGTCTCGGCGTAGCGTGGCAGATACAGGCCAAAGGGTTGCGGCTTGTCCTTCTTGGTACGGCTACGGAAAGTCGGTGTGACGAATTTGTCGGCCAGATAGGCCCGAATACCTTCGGCGGCCCGCATATTGAGGGCTTGCACGGCGGTATCTTCGCTCACGATACGCCTGATGGTGGCGACGAGTCCCTTGATGAACGGCTCGGTCAGGAATGAATAGGGGTACAGGTGCAGGTAGAACGTTTTTTCCCCACGCACAGGGGGATAGTTTAGCGTTTCCAACAAAAACTGGATCTGGCAGACGGCGCAGATGTACTTCTTTGGCTCACCAGGTCCGCCGCGCAGCCGGTTGGAAAAAGTCTGCACCGTGATGTCCGAGCGCACGTCGGCGGCCATCCATTTACCGGTAGGAAACGGTCCGCTACAGTAGACGCACTGCTTGTGCTGATTTTCGACATAGTGCGCCAGGTGCTCATCAAAGCGCACTGCTGGTCTCCCGCCGACGCTAAAGACAGCGTAACGACTCAGATAATCGGTGAACAGCGCTACTTTAGGATCTGCGGCCTGCTCGCTGCTCTGGGTGAGCGCCACGCCGTCGGCCTCGATACGTCGATAGATCCCTTCCTCGGAGAGTGTCAAGTCGCGGGAGAGAACATAGGCCCGCGCCCAAAGCGCGTTAAAATACGCATAGTACGGGTACTGAGCCTCGGGCAAATCTAGCAGGGCATATATCCTGGCCCACGGATCGTCCACCGCTTCCCGAAAGTGCTTGTTCAAGAAGACATAGTACGAGCGGATCAACTCGGCCTGGCGCAGCCGATTCACATCCTCGCTAACGAGGAGAGTCGGGTTGTCCAGTGTCGCCTGCACCTGGTCGGCAGCGTCGGGAAAAGCCAACTTGGCCTTCTCAAAGCCTCGCTCTGCCCAGTCGCGTGCCTTGGCGTCCAGTTCGGCGGGATTTGGCGTGCGTCGCTGGACGATGTTGTAGATTTCGCGCAGAATTTTTCCGAATGGCACACCCAGTTCGAGACACTTGGCATCTACTTTTATGCCTTGCCTCGGATCGATGAACTGACGAAACTTGGCTGTCGTTGCCTCAGAGATGACCTCTGCAATCCGCTGCGCTATCTGGGCCAGATCATCGTCACCGATGGCAGGGGCGTGTCCCTTCTCGACCAGGTAGGCAATGCCATCTGGGTAGTAGAGCAGCGGGATCAAGCCGTATCGCTCCCGCAACTCAGCAGCGATGGCGTTATGGAGGACGTTGGTCAGGATACCCCGCAGTTCCGTCAGCCGATGGGTGACGAATTCGTACTGTATCGGGCGCCCACTGTCAGCCAGGTAGGTGTTGAGATGCCCCAAGAATTCGGCCTTGAACGAGCTTTCCTCCAATGTGTGGGAAAGGTCCACCACGTCGGCGGCACGCATCAAGTGAAGCAAGGCATTAACACGCTCCAACCCCAGACCATAGATCTCCTCTCGCTTCACAATCCAACGTTCGCCCCCACTGTGGTGGTGTCCCGAGTGTCCACGCACCAGACTGGTGATGTCTTCGAGGTAGGTTCCCCAATCGGAAAAAAAAGCAGACAGTTCCAGTCTTTCGACCTCAGCAGCCACGTTCTTCCGTGTTGCCAGTTTGCCAAAGGCCCCAGCACGGTTCAGTGCTTTGTTGATGTCGTGGATGGTAAAAGCCGTGTAGAGCACACGGGCCTCAACATCGCTCAGTCCCAGAGCTTCGCGGAGCGTTTCTAACACAAAGACGCCACTGAGCACATGGATGTACAGGCTCTCACCCTTTTTCTTGCCGTATTGCAGAATTGCCTTGTAGGGCATCAAGCCACAATTGGCAACGTGATCTTGGTAGTCCTTCAAGAGCGATGGTTCATCTTTGCCAATGAGAAAAGCTATACGTTGCAAATCTAAATCTCCCAAGAGACACCTCCCTCTCCTGCTATCTTTTTTCCTATCCATCCCCATTATACCGCCCCCACAGGCCCACATGGAAGGCCCACCCTCTACGAGCTGGGGAAAAGCCCATAACCCTCTGCTAGCCCACACACTATCATAGCAGCTTCACTAACAAGCCTTACCCAAGGGGTTAAGATGTTGAACCGTGTCCAGCTTCTCTAGATCTTTGTAAATTTCATCGAGTCGTCGTTGAAGTTTAGTGATAGCCCCGCCCGTTATCCAGGTGAGGTTCTCCCAACGCGCCAGGCGTGCTTCAATTTCTTTAGCTTCTTCGAGCAGCTCTTGTCTCACAAAAGCTTCGTAGGAATTTAACATTGCCTTATCTCTCATTTTCCATGTGGTATCTCGCTCTCACGGCTACGCAAATAACTTGAAATAGTATACAACGAAAACGCTTTCTTGTCAAGTGCCAAACGTGCCGACAGGGCAATTGCATTTGGATTCGAGCCCTTTCCTGGTTGTCATTCTGAGGAGCGAAGCGACGAAGAATCTCGTTGTATGCGGTTGAATTTTTGACTCGAACGGGATTCTTCGCTCCCTTTGGTCGCTCAGAATGACAGATTTGACAGGGCACATTTCAAATGCGATTGCCCTAAGCGCGCCGATAAACCAACCCTTGCTCGGGATTCAGTTGCAGGTCTGCGCTCACTGCTACGCAAATATTTCAATCTTTCAGCCAAGATTCTCCTGCGTAATGAGCCTATTGTACCACAACTCATTGTTTTCGTCAAAAGGGAATATACCAATGCCTTAAATTTGTCATCCATCTGGCCCCTCATCCGGTGGGATAAAAACGTTACTGCTCGCAAATCCGTAGTTTTCCGCCATCCCCCGCACCCGCCGGCGCATCAGGCCCAACACCTCGTCGCCGCCCAGCACCACGCAATTTTCCCCGTACCCCAGCAGCGTGCGCACCGCGTCCCAGTCGTCGTCGCAGAACCCCTTGACCACCGCCGAGCCGTCCGGCTGGCGCTCCACCGTCATCTCTTCAAAGTGGCGGCTGATGTCCCCCCGGCCTACGGCCGGCTTCAGAAGGTAGTGCACGAAATAGCGGGGCAGTCTGCGCTGCGCCGCCGCGATCTTGGTCGGAAGCACTTCTAACCGCTCGTCGTCGGCGATGTATTGTAGGCGAAACTTGCGATACGTGAGGCGGTGACCTTCACCCAGGTGGCTGCGCCAATACAACTCCCAGCAGAGCAGGTACCAATGCCCCCGCCGGAAGCGAACCTCCAGCGGGGCCACCACCCGATAGCGCGGCAGACGGTCGGCCTGCTGGGGTGAGTAGTAGTCGAAAGCCAACTGGCGGCGCTGGCGGGTGGCCCGCTCCACATTCTGCCACACACGCGGCGGAATAGCACCCTCGTCCAACTCGGGCATCTCTACGCGCATCACCCGCGCCAACCGGGCCAGCGTTCGCTGCCGCTCGCCCGGCAGCAGGCCGGCGAGGTGATCGAGCAGAGGCTTCACCGGCACCTGCGGCGACTCGTGTTCCTCAAATGTGCTGTAAAGCACGTTCAGCGCCGCCAGGTGCTCGTCCGGCAGGTCCAGCATGGCGAGTTCCCCCGGCGACGCCAGTACGTACTGCCCCGCCGCCCGGTCGTATTCCCATCTAACGTCAAATTCGTCGCGCAAGTGCTGCCGGTCCCGTTTGAACGCCCGGCGTGCCGCTGAAGGATTCGGGCTGTACGCTTCCGCGTCCACCTGATGGCGCACGAAGGCGATCAAATCCTGACCGCTGGCCGGAGCGCGCATCAACCGCCGCGCGATGGCCAGGCAGCGCCGTATCACCAACCAGGAGCTTTCCCTGCGTCCATAGCTCATCGTTCAGTTCCTCCCATATCTGACCGACAATGCGACGCGAGAGGGTAAAGAGCGCGGATTCCTGCAGGGTGACGGTTGCCCGTTGCAACTTGCCTTTGAAGCGCCCGCCGGCATCCAAAGGAGGTTGCTCCACCGGGTCGTTCTTTTCAGCATTTCACTACAGCAACGGCCGACCGGGCAAGACGACGACAAAATGCGACGCCGTCGCCTCGAACCGCGGCCGCTCGGCTCCGGTTTCTTGCATCCGCCGCTGCACAAAGATCAACCCCCGTCCTACTTGCTCCATATAGCCCCACTCCCACAACACCTGGGCAATGAGATGATTGCGCCGCCGTGAGGCGGGGACACGCAGCACCTGTTCCAGGCTCAGGCCCGGCAGCAAGCCGCCCGGATTCTGCACCTCCAGCCGGTCGTCGTGCATGCGCAACTGGATGCGCTCGTTGGGGCGATAGTCCCGATGCGCTACTGCATTGGCCAGCACCTCCCGCACCGCATCCAGCGGGTACTCTGGCACCTCCCGGCGGCGGGCGCTGTTCTCCGGGAACTCGTAACCGATGCGCATGTGATCGGCCACGAACTGCTGACCCCGCTCAATGAGCTGCTCCGCCGTGCCGTTCAGTTCCCGTCGATCCACAATGGGATAGGAGAGATCCGGCCCCCGCACCCGTAAGGCGGTGATAGTCCAGTTGTTGTTGAGGGCTTGCGGGGCACGGCCAAACAGCATCACGCCGGCCAGGGCAGGCACCGCCTCCCCATTGCACACGACCGCAAATCCTTGTCCCATCGCCAGATCGGCCAGAGAAAGGCGGTCCAACGTCTCGGCGCCCGGCGCTCGCCGCCCAAAGTACCGGCGCAGCTTGTCCTCATCCAGATCGGCGAAGGTGCTTCCCACCACCGGCCGGCGCTCGAAATCGGCAGGGCGCCGTTGGAACAAAGTCAATTCCAACTCGTCCCGGGTCATGCGCTTGCTTGTCGAGCCTACCCGTCGGAAACCGTGTCCGTAGGCCAGGTGTGGTTTGTCCTCACTCTCCAACACTGTCACCACCACAATCGGTTTGCCGCCCACTTCCACCGTTTCGACTGATGGATAGAGCACCGGGTCAGTATTGGCAATGATAACCTCGGCAACCCGACGGACAGGGTCTGTACCCGTCACGCCGACCACCTCGCCATCTTGGCGCACGCCGATGAGCAGGTGGCCACCCCTCGTATTGGCAAATGCGACCGTCGTCTCCACCGCCCGGCGGAGTTGCCCCATGGACTTTTTGAACTCGACGGTCTCTCCCTCGCCCTGAGCAATGATCTCAAGAACTTTTTGTGCTTTCATGCTCGCCTCCTACTCTACCAAGTCGTACTCCCATCTAACGTCAAACTCGTCGCGCAAGTGCTGCCGGTCCCGTTTGAACGCCCGGCGTGCCGCTGAAGGATTCGGGCTGTACGCTTCCGCGTCCACCTGATGGCGCACGAAGGCGATCAAATCCTGACCGCTGGCCGGAGCGCGCATCAACCGCCGCGCGATGGCCAGACAGCGAGGTAAAGAACAACAAAACCTGCTGGCCACCCTGTGCGGAAATAAAAAGCCCGTCACGCAGAACTTTGGCGGACGGGCTTTCATGCCACAGTTTCTCAACCCCCATGATTGAAATCATTGGCTAAATATATAAGTGCGTTAAAAACGCACCGTCGTGACCCGTTTCCAACGGGTTTCCTGGTGCCAGTCGTGTGTTTCAACTCGGCCAGGGAGCGGGTGAACGCTTACTACCAGGATTTCCAACGCCCCCAAGTCGTCAAAAGAATACTCTTTATGCATACGCCCATGCAGCTACAGTGCCACCTTGCCGGCGAGCAACAGACACAGACAGCCAAAGATAGTGACGTTGAAGAAAAGCAACAACGATAGCAACAATCGCATTTTAGCATCCATCCGGCTGATCAACTCTTGCATTGCCTCCTCCCTACTCCTGGCAAATGACCTACACCTCGCGGCGACCCTCCAGGGCACGGGTGAGAGTGATGGTGTCAGCGTATTCCAAATCGCCGCCCACCGGCAAGCCACGCGCCAGCCGCGTGATGCGCGCCCCCAGCGGCGCGATCTGGCGCTCCAAATACATGGCCGTCGCCTCCCCCTCCAGGCTGGGGTTGGTGGCCAGAATCACCTCCCTGGTCGGGTTTTGCCGCATACGCTCGACCAACTCTTTGATCCGCAACTCGTCAGGACCAATGCCGTCCACCGGAGAAATGGCTCCGTGCAGCACGTGATACGCCCCCTGGTAGGCGCGGGTCTTTTCGATGGCCAGCACGTCCAGCGGTTCCTCCACCACGCAGATCGTCTCCCGGTCACGCTGGTCGTCCCGGCAGATGGGGCACGGGCTGGTTTCGGTGATGTTGAAACAAACCTCACAGTAGATCAGACGGCGGTGAAGCTCGCCCAGCGCCTCGGCCAGCTCTGTGGCCAGTTCTTCGCCGGAGCGGAGCAAATAGAACGTCAGCCGCGAAGCAGTTTTAGGTCCCACCCCTGGCAGCCGCGAAAAGGCCTCCACCAGCCGGATGACCGGTTCGGGCGTCGTTTGCATGGTTCCCCTCTCAGAGACTAGAGCGAGGGCAGCAGACCCGGCAGATCCATGCCCAGGCCGCCCGTCAGCGAACCCAGCCGGTCGGAGGCCATCTCTTGCGAAGCCTTGATGGCTTCGTTGACCGCGGCGACGATCAGGTCTTGCAACATCTCTACGTCTTCCGGGTCCACCACCTCTGGATCGATGGTGATACTTT
>CAYNKW010000103.1:0-12890 GCA_964397845.1 uncultured Anaerolineae bacterium | reverse complement strand
CCCGTCGGGGCGGGTGTGGGACGGCTATGGCTACGAGGGAGCCTACAGAGACCTGTGTGCCCTGGGCGCGCTCTTTGCCGGCGGTCTCAACGGCCAAAAGGCACGCATCCGATTGATGTGCGTGCTGGGCGCGGCGGAGATGCTGGAGGAGGTGCCTGAGATGTGGGTGCATGGCACAGTGGCCGCCACGCCGTTGTCTACTGTCGTAGGCCGTCTCCGCTCGCTGGGCAGTCGCCTGTTGAGCTCCTTTCAGCACGAACCGGGTACCAGATCCTGACGGCCAGGACAGTCTGCCAGGCATATCCAGGCAGAAGTAGCTGTAACCCTCAATGGTCAGCGACCCCGTGTCCCAGGTCAGACGCTCGTATACAACCAGGCGATACCCGCCCAGAGAGGGCAATTTCGCCGGCCAGTTCAGCAAACAGCCGACCACCTGATGTTTCAGGCTAATCGCTGTCGGGAGAACTCTTGCAGCAGCCGTGCAGCCCGTTGCGTTAGCGTCTCAAAGCGTCGCTTGAGCCACCCGATAGCCTTGTTCTGGATCTGCACAAAGAAGGCATCCGTGGGGCGCGGTGATTGGACGCAAGAGCGCGCTATTTTCAGCAGCGGCGCCCAAGGGTATCCATGCCGCTTCAGTCCGATGACTGCTGCTCCGTCGAAGGCGGCTGGATATGCCTCCTGGTCAAACAGTCCCGGCTGCTGGCCCAGCGCCAGTTCGACCAGCGCAGCGTCGAGTAGCAGCCGGGCTGCTCGTGCTACCTGGGCACTGTGCTGTGCCTCCTCCAATCGGGAATGGGCATGGGCGATGGCCTCCCACTCGGCCTCCACCGCCGAGTTCAAGTCCTCTTGTGCCGTTGCTATCGCTGCCTGCGGCCAATCGGCACCGGCCGGGGGCTTACTCAGGACCGCGCGCACGTCTGCCAGCCGATCCAGCCGCCGGGGACGTCCATCAGCGTCCAGGGCATAGTAGGCAACGCGAGGCAACGGTGTTACGACGCCCACCCGCAGGAGTGGCCCCGCCTTGCCTGACGCCACCTCCGGCACCTGGTTCAGAAGTGCCTCCAGCAAGGGATTGCCAAAGGTGAGCAGTTGCAGTGTATCGGGATGATCATCGAAAGTCTTTGGGGCAAAGGTGACAGCCACTTCACGCCTGTCGTGGCGGATCCAGAAGGCATTGGAAATAGTCTCGTGGGGACGAAAAAAGCCTTGTAGCGTGGGGACAGACGTCATCGCCTGGGCCAGTTCTGGCAGCGTCACCGGTGTGTTCAAGGATGCCACCACCTCTTCCCCTTCAGCCCGCCCGGCCCATTCGTCCAGGTTCAGATCCGCCTGAGCGTTGTCCATATCTGCCTGGAGGCGTGCCAACTGCTCCTGCAATACCTGTTGCCGCTCAGCCTCCGGCACCATGGCCAGCGTCTGGATGGCCCGACCAACTCCCGCCAAGATCGGCTGCAACGGCCCTACCACCTCCTGAAACCAATCGATGCGGTTGGAAAGGGCGCGGTAGACCCGCGCCTCGACGGTGTCTTTGTAGAAATAGTTGCGCATCCAGACCTCGTCGTATCGCTGCCCGATGCGGTCCACACGGCCGATGCGCTGCTCCACGCGCATTGGGTTCCAGGGCATGTCGTAGTTGATGAGCACCCCGCAGGTTTGCAGGTTGAGGCCTTCGCTGGCTGCATCGGTGCAGAGCAGGATCTTGACCTCCTCCCCCTGCCGAAAGTCATTCTTGATCTCTTCCTTGGATACCGGCACCCACATCACGCCGTCCCAGCGCTCGCCGCCCCGACCGCTGTAGCAGGCCACCTGGCTGCCGTAGCTTTGCCGCAACTGCTCGCGCAAAAAGTCCATCGTGTCGGTGTACTGCGTAAAGACGATGACCGTATCCCGCTGGCAAAAGACCTCGTGCAGATCCTTCAACAACTGCTCGACCTTGGAGTCATGGCCTCCCAACGCGCCGAGGTCGCGGATAAAATCTTCTACATAGTCGATCTCTCCTCGAAACAAAGCGCGCTCACCCAGGTCCCACTCGTCCACGTCCAGGCTCAATGCTTCCTGCTCCAGGTCATCATCGTCCAGTCCCAGCCTGGCCTGGCCGCGCAGAAAGGCCAGCCGACGCTCCAGGCTGCGCTGCACGGCGTAAAAACTGCTGGTCAGCCGCCGGCGGTAGACGGTCATGACAAAGCCCAGCCCTTTGTGCTCGCCCTCGTACTTGCGATAGAAGTGGGTGATGTACTCTTCGATGCGCTCGTAGAGGGCTCGCTCTTCGTCGCGCATGGGAATCCACACCAGACGAGGGTCGCGGACAGGGACGTTGTCCTGCAACAGCCCTCTCCGGGCGTACTCGCGCATCAACTGGCGTGTGTTGCGAAAGACCAGCCGGCGCAGCGGTGTGTGTTGCTTGACCATCCCCACGGCGATCGAACGCGCTTTGGGCGAGAGGCGCTGAAGGGATCGATGCGGCACCTTGTCATCTATCAGCGCCTGTACTCGTTGCCAATCTACCGCTCCCAACTCTCGAAGCGCTGTGGCCTCCAGTTGTGGGTCCACTTGCCCGCCACGCATCGCCAGCTCCGACCGGGAAAGGCGAAAGACAAAAGACCACTCCGCCTCATCGAGGGGCCGGCGCAATTCCTCGTAAAAGGCGATAAAGTTGCGCCCATCCACTCCCCACTCGCCGCCAAGGCCCAGCAGGTTGAGCAGGTCCCAGACCTCAATGGGGTGTACCTGCATCGGCGTGGCGGTGATTAGAATGAGCCCCCGGGTGCGGCGCTGTAACCCGTTGAGTAACTCCAGCAGGCGATTGGGACGGTAGGTATCCAGATCCTGGAAATCCCTGCGGCGGGCATGGTGCGCCTCGTCCACCATCACCAGGTCCCACGGACGCGCCTCCAACAGCATCGGCCGCCGATCCCGGCGCTTGACCAACTGGCTGGAGGCCAACGCCAGGCCAACGCCGTCCCACGGGTTGGACGCAGCCGGGATGACCTCCTGGCCCCAATAGTCTCGAAAGACTGTCCCGTCGTAGCATGGCACGTTGAGGGCAAGCTTTTCGTACAGTTCCTCCTGCCATTGGCGCAGCACCGATTTGGGGGCCAGGATGAGTACCCGGCGCACGACGCCACTCAGCCAGAGCTGGCGCAGGACCGAACCCGCCTCAATGGTCTTGCCCAGGCCCACCTCGTCGGCCAGCAGATAACGGCCCGGATAGCTGGTCACCAACCGGCGTGCGACGACCTGCTGGTGCGGCCAGGGGGTGAGGGCACAGGTCGCCGCGCCCAGTTCCGACGCGCCAATGAGATGAGGCGCATCGCGCAGGAACTGGCAGATGACCTGCTCCTGACGGCGGGCACGCTCCAGCACCATTTGCGAGACCTGCTCGCGGACGCTCTCCGGCGTGCGCTCTAGCGGATCACGGGCCGGGCCACTGGAAGGAGCATAGCGCAGGAGCTTCTGGCGGGCTGCCTCGGGGATGGGCAGTGCGATCCAGTCCGGCTCGCGCTGCGCCCACAGGCGCTCAAAGCGACCCGCTGCCTCGGCCACGTACAGCCGGCCCTCCTCCGTCCAGGCGCGGAATACAAAGAACTGCTCATAGTTGTGCTGCCAGGCTGTCTCGGACTCGTTGATGCTGCCGCTAAAGGCTACCTGATTGCCCTGGGCGTCGGTAAAGACGCCAACCTTGGGGTGAAAGTATTCGTGGGACTCGGGGGCGGGGACGGGCAGGCCGTCAGTGCCTTTGGGCAGGACGACGCGGATGTCCAGCGAACCAGCGGCCACCATCCAGGCCAGGGCCGCCAGCCGGTCGCGCATCAACCGGTCGGCCAGGGTCTCCGGGTCGGGCAGGGCGCGATTCAGACTTGTGGCGACGACGTCCCGCAGGTCATGCCCTTGGCGGATGGCCTCTACGTCGTCTGGCGACAACTGCGCACCGACGAGCAAACGCATCTGTCCGCCGTTGGCGATGAGATGAGCCACGCCCGCAGCAGCCACGGCCAGCGCGCTGCTGGCAAAAAAGCCGGCCATCCGGTCGTAGCGGATGCTGGCCCGCAGGGCGGGAATGTAAAACCGATGGAGACGATCGTCGCCGGGGCCGTAACTCAGTTTGAAGGGATGGTCATGCAAATTCATCGAGTCTCCGTGAAGCGGCTAAAGTCGCTACTACAAGACTAAGCCCAATTGCTCCACCTGCTTCGGCGGCGCTTCTTCGGCCGGCACCTCCAACTCCTCAAAGAACGCCGTGCGCAATCGCTCCAGCAAATCGGCCTCGGGGCGAACGAATTCGCCCTTGACCCGCGTGCGCGGCACGGCGTTGATGGCCGCCTGCAGGCAGGCTTTGAAGGTGCTGTCGTTGCGCAGGCCGGCCCGCTTGAGAAAGACTTCGCAAGCCATCGCGCCATCCTCGTCGTAGACCAGCAGCGCGGTGTGGACGGCGTCCAGCCAGGTGTCAAAATGATCGGCCTCGGGGTCGGCCTTGCCCCGGCCACCCTTCGACAGGCTCAGGACAGTGCGCCGCAGCCTGGGCAGAAGCAGGACCACGTCGCTGCCCTTCTTGCTGACCACCCGCCGGGCCACCAAATCGCGCTCGGCGTCTAACCCCAGGGCGATGGCCAGCTTGCGCGCCTCGTCGGCCGGGAAGCGCTCGGCCTTGAAGGCGTCCCAGGCCATCAGGTACCAGTCGGTGACCTCGTCGAACTGCACCTCGTGCCCGCCCGTCAGCCCCCGCTTGCGCAGGGCAATGACCTCCTGCCGCGCCAAGTCCAACGCCGTCTCGGGGCGCAGCGGTTTGGGCTGGTCGGTGCGCTCGTCCACCTCGTGGGTGAGCACCGGCCATCGCTCCGAGATGACGGCCAACACGGGGCCAAAAGTGCTGAGGTAGAGGTCCACGCCGCTGATGCCCCGCTCAGCGAACTCGGCCGCCTTTTCGCGGGCCACCTGCCGCACCCGGGGCGCGATGTCGTCCCACCAAACGGCTTCCCCTTCCGTCCTTTGTCCTTCGTCGTTCGTCGCCTCACGCTTACGACAGGCCAGCAGGATGGTGCTGCGGGCGGCGTTCTTTTTGGCCTGGTGCAGCGAGTGCTCGCTCTCGGTGTGGACAGGCCACGAGGACTGGACGCTGAACCCGGCATTGATGAGGGCCGTGGCCAGCGTGTCCCAGGCCTCGACCCGTTTGTGGGTGAACATGACGGTCAGCACGCCGTCGTCGGCCAGGACGCGGTTCATCTCGCGGAAGGCGGCTTCCATTTTGCGCTCGTAATCCTTTTCCGCCAGATCCTTCTTCTTGCGCCCCAGGTCGGCAAAGCGAGCCGGGTTGGCCACCGCCTCGGCGTCCTTGTCGGTGAGTTGGGCGGCGAACCAGTCGGGGTGCAGATGACCCGCCGTCCGCTTGAGCCAGACGTAGAAAAAGTCGGCTAACTCGGCATACATGACGTTGTCGTAATAAGGAGGGTCGGTGACGATGGCCTGGATGGAACTGTCTTGCAGAGAGGAGAGATCGGCGGCGTTGCCCTGGAGCACGGTCAGTGGGCCGCGCTCTACTGGCGAACCTTCCAGCGTGGCCTGGGGAAGTGCCAGCAGCTTGGCCATATCGCGGTAAGCATCAGTTATCTGGTCAATAGCCCAGGGGAGGAGATTGGCCGAAGCGTCAAACTCGGCATGGCTCCAAACGAAAGCAAAATCGTGGCGATCAAAGACACTCCGAGTGCCGCGAGTAGGGTCAAAACGACAAGCACGGTTGTTATAGATGACAGCTTTGTTCATCATAATGCCCAAATACGTCTCCACCGCTGCTGCACGTTCGTCGTCCATCTCCATACGCAATTCAACACTCAGTTCGCGCAGCGTCTCCACAAAGGTGCCCAGGGCCAGCAGTTGGCGTGGGGAGAACATGTCGGCCCAGGTGGGCATCCCGTAGCGCAGAGGGCGCGGGTCGTTGCCCTCCGGGAACGGCTCCGTGGGAGTAATATCTTGTGCCTCCCAGCGAGAACGCGCCCGGGCCAGTTCCATTTCGGCGGCGCGGACGGCCGGCAAATCCTCAGGCATGGGAGCACGAAAGTCAAAGCCACCCCTGCGCTTGACGGCCACGGCGTAGAGGGTCTGCCCCATGCGCCCGGCCTGGGCTTCGGCCTTGATATAGTCGCCGTCAATCGGATCGCCTGTCCAGGGAGAGCGGCCCACACCCCGGCGCACTGTCCCCTCGTTAGGATCGAAGTCTATGGCGTCGCCCTGCACAATCTCGAAGCGCGGTTCGTCCCAGGCAGGGTCGGCCAGCAGGCGCACGGCCACCGGTGTCTTCTTTTTGCTCAACCACCAGTTGGGGCTGAGAGGCACCGGCTTGCCAGTGACGGGGCAGGCGACAGTGCGCGCCCAAAGATAGGCGGCGCCCTCCGCGTGGTTGGGTAATGAGGTGAAGAAGGGGCGCAGACGGGACTTGACCAATTCGTACCAACGCTGCCCCCATTTTTTGATATCCGCCGCCAGGCCAGGGCCAAAGCAGGCAGGATAGTCCAGGGTCGCCTCCAGAATCACCGCCGCGACGGGGTTGAGTTCGTTGGCTATGGCCGCAAAACCATAGCGCCGCGCCTCAAAGGGTATGGAGCCACCGCCGGCAAAGGGGTCCAATACGTAATAACGACTCAAGTCGTTACTACGATTCCCCCAGGTGAGGGCCAGGATTTCGGACAGCAAGGCCAGGTCTTCGGGCGTGGGGTTGATGGTGAAGGCGCGGTCGTGGGTATAGGGGTTGGGGATGAACTTGCCTTGCTCACGCGCCCGTTGAAGCAGTTTTCGGGCGGCCACTGGATCGCCGTGGATGCCCATCAGGCGCAGAAACCAGGCGCGGTAGGCGGCCTCGGTGGGGAAGTGGCGCTGGAGGGACGACTGAAAGTCGTCACTACGATGCAATTGTTCCCACGAGGGAAGCAGGCTGGCCAGGACGGCGGCGCGAGAGACGGTGAGTGGCCGCCGCGCCCACCAGACGTGCAGGAAATACAGCGGTGGCAGCGCACTGTTCGCGCCGCGCTCGCGCAGGCTCTCCACGCCGATGGCGTCGAAAGGAAGCCAGTCTTCGATGAGGGTGGCCGGTCGTGTCATCGGCGTTTTCTCCCTTGCTGCTTGTGCTTCCTGCGTCGTTTTTTGGGGGGTGTGGGTTTTTCTTCCAACTCCTCATCCTTGTACCAACCTGCGGGCTGATACTCGACCGTGCGCACCTCCTTGAAATCGTGCAGGTGCTCCAGCATCTCCTCAATACCCTTGGGCTGTTTCAGGCTTTCCCGCCAGGGCTTGCGCTCCACCGTGCCCAACACCAGGTAGTCGTTGCCGACGACCGAGGGGTCAAGCTCGGCAAACAGGTTGGCCAGCAGGCCCTCGATCTCGTCCTGGTGGGCGATCAGCAGGTCACAATCCGGGCAGTAGCGGCAGGTGTAGCCCAACACCACCGGATTGAGCGGGTGCACGTGGATGAACAGCGGCACCTTATGCTGCCGCATCTTTTGTTCGCAGCCCGGGCAGCGGGTGAAGCGGGCATCGGCGTAAGGGTTGAGGACGAAATTGTACATCGGCGGTAGTTTGCCGAGGCGTAATTCCTTCTTCTCATCGCTCATGGGATTCATCCATAAAATGGGCGAGCAGATCCAGGCACTTCAACTCATCGAGATGAATGAGCGGGCCGGCATCGCAGATCACTTTGGATACCCCACTAGTCCTTGCCACGGAGCCCCCATTCGACGTCTTGCCAGATATAGTGCTCCATCAACTCCGGGCGATGCGTTTCCAGGAAGCGCCGTAGCGCGTTTACGATCAGGTCATTGATATCCTGGAACCAACCGTCGTCTATTAGAGATTCCATTTGCGTGAGCAGGCGAGTCGGCAGTTCTGCCCGCACTGTTGTGGTTTCTATGACCTTTTCTCCTTCGCTTTTCTAACCCTCTGACTGGCTGAAGCCGCAGTACCAGTTATGATTATACCCCTCACTCGTCCGCCAGCAAAACCCGCAGCGCCTTCTGTGCTCGAAGTGCATCCGGTCCGGCGCTGCACTTGCTGAACCAGTAGTAGGCCTCTTCAGCACTCATGGCTTGTACCCCCTGACCGATGGCTTCGATACGATCGTGGCGGGTCAGCGGCTTGACGGCCATCAGGATGAGGGCCAGCCGCAAGCCGGTCAACTCGTCCAGGTAAAAGGGCTCCTCGGCGCCAGCGGCGCGGGCCAGGTCGGTGGCTTTGTGTCCGTTGGCTCGCAGCGCAGCCAGCAGATGATCGGCCACGGCGTGCAAGGGGTCGCCGCCCAATTCGATGCTCCAGAACGCGCCGGGGGCGTGACGATTGAAATCGTCACTACGGCGTTGCACCCATTGGTAGAGAGCCACGCGATAGACACCGGCTGCCTCTGGGAGAGCGTAGAGCACAAAGGGCCGCTTCGGGTCGGGCTCCGCGGGCGGCACAGTGCGATAGGGCTCGCGCCGGGTGTCCGGCTGAGGGGCGTGGGGCGAGATGGCATCGTTCGACTGAGGCTCACGAACGTCTCGCCCTACAATGTCTACCTCAAACAGACGCCTCCGGCCGCGATAGGGAATGGGTGCATCGAAGCGCTGGGGATCCGCCAGCCGCCAGCCATAACACGGTGAGACGGGGCCGCGTCCTGAGCCTGTCGAAGGAAAAGGCTCGTCGAGCAGGTGCTCATCGCGCAGTGCCTCGTAGGTTGCCTCGTCCAACAGGATGACGTCGGTCAGCTCGACGGTGCCGATGAGCGCGCCGTAGGCCAGGGCATCGGGGTCAAAGCCCAGCGCACGACAGCGGGCGTCACGCCGCTTGCTGCTGGCGTGGACGGCCAGGGGCCCCCGGTAGCTCACCCGCCAGGTGCGGACGTCCACCGTCTTTTCCCCGCGCGCGACTTGCTCGGCCCGGGGCTGGTGAAAACTGAGTGCCTTCATCTGACCGGCACCTCCAAGCCTTGCGAAGGTTCTGAACCTTCGCAAGGCTCAGCTTCGACCTCGATCTTGTCCAACCCTACGGTGGTCATCACCTCGTGAAGGGTGCGGAAGCGATCGCCTTCCACTTGCAGGCCGTCGGGGAAGCGCATGGTCAGCTTTGTGGTGACGAAAAACTTGGTCGCTTCCTGGGCCAGCGCGTCGGTGACCTGTTTAAGTCGCCGGTAAAGCTCCCAGCGCAGCGCCACGTTGCTAGAGATGTACTGCCCCTCGCCGAATTCGGCGTTGTAGGTCTGCTCGACGTGGAACTCACCCTTGCCCAACTGGGGAATGACCAGCCCCAGCGTGCGCATGTTGCGGGCACCTGCCTTTTCATCGCCGCGCAGCGTCACGCGCAGCACCGACAGGCGGGTCACTCTCTGGTCGTAGCAGCGGTCGAGCAACTGCTGGAAGGCCTGCTGGGGCACGCCCTCGCCGCGCAACTGCTCCCGCCGTACAGTCACAATCTCTTCGCCACAGATGCACTGACTGGCCGGATGACCGCAGACGGGGCAGGTTTCCCCAGCCTTTCCATCTCCCGGCTCAGGTGGCTTGACCCTGCCTTTTATCGGCAGCTTCAGCCTGGCAGCCTCCTCGGGCAAATAGAGATAGGCATCGTCGCCGATCCGTGCCGCCGGCGGGGGAGATTCGTAGTCGTAGCCCATTTCCGCCGCCGCGTCGTAGTAAACCCACACGCCGCTCTTGACGCCGTTGAGGATCGTCTTTTTGAGTTGGTTGAGGTCCAGCAGAATGGGCAATCCGAGCCGGCGGGCAAATGCCTGGCGCAGGTCTTCCGTCGTCATGCTGACCTGGTTCGTGTCCCAGGCCCTGGATTTGACGTATGCGGCGGCCAGGGTGGGCTCATCCCCGGTGAGCACCTTCTTTTGCTGTTTCAAGGCCCGCAACACCACCGCCGACTGATCTCGTTGCACCTCGCCCTGATCCTGGGCCGGCAGCAGGTCGTGAGTCAGGTTGCTATCACGCTGCGGCGCACTCGCGCCGGGAAAGTAGAGGTGACGGTAGGCGCGGGTGATGGCCACACGCACGTCCAGCTCGGCTGCTTCGCCCATCTTTTTTAGCTTCTTGCGCTGCTCAACCGTGAACTCGTTCATGCGCTGCGCGTCGTCGGTGATGCGGGCCAGAGCCAGGTAACGTTGTCCCGTCTGCACCATGCCGTCCACCCGTTCGTCATCCGCAACCAACAAGACCACGTTGTTTCGGAAACGTCGGTATCCTTCCAGGCTACCGGCATAATCGGCCATCTTGCGCGGCAGTTCCGGCGGGGCGGGGTCAGCCGTCGTCACCGTGGCTGCGTCGTAGTGCAAGATGACTAGCTTGGGAAGACCGGCGTCGTCGTCCACATCGCCCGCTTCCTGAGCAAAGTACACGCTCTTAAAGAGGCCAGTCTTCCACACCTGGCGGATGCGGCCGTCCAACTCTGCCTTGGCCTTGGTACGCCCCACCATACCCATCTCGTCGCTGACGATCTTGTTCAGCGAGGGCTCTGGCCTGAAGCGGTAGCGGTGGCCATCCCACTCAAAGAACCAGCCTTTGTCGTCGAGTTGCTCGGCGGCCCTGTGAGCCAGCAACGGTTCGTCACCCGGCGACAGCACAGCCAGCAGCAGGTCAGTCGGGTCCACGCCCGAGGCAACGCCCTGGGTCAGACTGTGCAAAAAGACGACCGTGGCGACGCGGCGGCTGTAGGGTGGCTTGCCGGCGTCCAACCAGGGCCGATCAAAGACCTGTGCGTGCGCCGGCGAGCCGACCTTGGGGCTGGCAATGTCGGCTTCGACCACCTGCTTGAAGGCCGGGCGCTCCAGGCGGCTGGTCAGGTCTTCGAGGATCGGCGGCACGGCCAGGTCCACGTGATGGGGGTGGATCAGCCAGGCGTCGGGTGGGCGCCGCTGCCACAGGCGACGCACGACCAGCGCCAGCAGGCGCAGTGCGCCGCGCGTTTTTTGAAAGTTGGGAATGGTGGAGACTTTGCGATTGAGGGCGTCCAGCAGCTCCGGGTGGAAGGGGTAATCGACCGCAATCTCCTGGGCGTATTCGGCGCGCAGCGCCCGCTGAGGAAGCGCCACGTTCTGGTCAGCCCAGGGATGGTAGGCCGCCGCATAAGCGCGGGCCGTCTCCTGAGCCGCTTCCGCATCAACGTGGGCAAAGAGGCGATGGCGCACGATGGCCGCGATTTCGGTCTCACCGGTAGGCGTGATGACGCGCTCCTGCCGCGCCGAGATACGGCGGGCCTCGGCCAACTGCTGGCGCAGATGCTCGGTCTCTTTGGCAAAGGCGTCACCCGCATCGGCCAGGGTTAACGCGACGACCACCTGGGCGCGGCTGGCTGCAAACTCGAGCAACGACATCAAAAAAGCCACCGTCTGCTCGGCCAGGTCCGATTTCCCGGTGGCCGTGGGCACTGTCTGGGCAACACGCATGTGGCGGGCGATCTCGTCCAGCATGATCAGCGTGGGCTGACCGCCAATCAGCTCTTCGAAAAGCCCGGTGCCGGGCGCGGCGCGGTTGCGCTCGCTTTCTTCGGCCAGCGCGTAACCGGCTGCTCCGGCCAACTGGTAGGCCAGTTCACCCCATAGTGTATAGGTACGAATGTCGTCCTGGGGGTGGTGAAAACCTGTGCTGGGGTCCAGGTCGGAGCCGACGACACCCACCACATTGACCTGCCCAGGCTGTGGAAGGAAGGCGGGATCGATCTTTCCTTGCATCATCCCGGGTGTGGCACGGCCATTGGCGGCGTGATAAAGGGCAATCAGGTTGTGCGTCTTGCCGCCACCAAAGGCGGTCTCCAGTCGGATGACGGGGTTGTTCGCCGGTTGAAGCCCCGTGAGCCGCCCCAGCGCCTCGTTCAGCAGGAGGCGCAGTCCTTCTGTGGGGTAAGTATTGTCGAAGAAACACGCTGGATCCTGGTAGACGTCCTCAGCCGTGCCGTCTATCACGTCCTTGAGCCGGGCAGCAAAGATCTCTTCCTTTAGCTCGCCGGACAGAACTTCAGGCCGGGGTTGGCAGGTCTCAAACACGGGACGCATGATGTCCTCCCTGAGGCGTTTCAGTTTTCGCGGTGGCTGAATCGAGGATACGAGCTGGACAAAATCCACAGAGGCAGCGACAGCGCTATATCCAGACGGTCACAAGTATAGCATGATTGCTGGTACTATGCAAACAAAGGCTGCGACGATTCCAGCCGGGACCGCCGCCAATGCAGATATGCGCCAATACCTTGCCAAAGTAATCACCTGGTTGGTGATACGTTGACTTGACTTGGGCGAGACCCTGTAGTATGATGTAAATAATCAATACAAACGGACTTGGATTCACTAGTCACAGAATATTGGATCATGAGTACTCGAAATGCCCCACCAGCCTTTCACATCATGATCAAGCCCCGAGGGCCGATCTGTAACCTGGACTGTGCGTACTGTTATTACCTTTCAAAGGAGAAACTCTACCCCGGCAGCGATTTCCGCATGAGCGACGAGGTTCTGGAGAGCTTAACCCAGCAGTACATTGAATCACAGCACGTGCCGGAAGTGACTTTTGGATGGCAGGGGGGGCGAACCCTTGCTGATGGGGCTAGATTTCTTCCAGCGGGCCGTGGAATGGCAGGCCAGGTACCGCTGCCCCGGTATGCGCGTCATCAACGCCCTCCAGACCAACGGCACACTCTTGAGCGACGAATGGTGCCAGTTCTTCCGCAAGCACAACTTTCTCGTCGGCTTGAGTCTCGACGGGCCAAAAGCGCTGCACGATGCCTACCGCCGTGATAAGGGCGATGCGCCGACCTTCGACCGCGTGATGCGCGGGCTGGCGCTGCTTAAGACGCATAACGTGGAATACAACATCCTCACCACCGTCCACGCCGCCAACGGCCGGCTGTCCATCTATGGCGCTGATGAGGGAGACACCCTGCGAGCCGCC